>NZ_JBDGJQ010000005.1:0-513644 GCF_057656815.1 Variovorax sp. Soil_C_39 | reverse complement strand
GCCGTGGTCGACGTGACCGATCGTGCCCACGTTCACGTGCGGCTTGGTGCGGGTGAATTTACCTTTTGCCATTTTTCAATCCTTGAAAGAGCATTCCCGTGTATTGGTTTTATGTCTGCATCCGATTGCTGGTTCGCCCCGCACGGGAACAGGGCGGCACCGGATCGCAGACAAGTTGGGGACAGAGCAAATTTGCTGCGCAAATCGTCTGTCCCGCAAAGACATTACTTAGCGCGGGCAGCCACGATGGCTTCGGCCACGTTGCGCGGAGCTTCAGCGTAGTGCTTGAACTCCATCGTGTACGTGGCGCGGCCTTGCGACATCGAGCGCAGCGTGGTCGAGTAGCCGAACATTTCCGACAGCGGCACTTCGGCCTTGATGGACTTGCCGCCACCGATCATGTCGTCCATGCCCTGCACCATGCCGCGGCGGGACGACAGGTCGCCCATCACGTTGCCAGCGTAGTCTTCAGGCGTTTCGACTTCCACGGCCATCATTGGCTCCAGGATCACGGGGCTGGCCTTGCGGGCGCCTTCCTTGAAACCGAAGATCGCGGCCATCTTGAACGCCATTTCGTTCGAGTCCACATCGTGGTACGAACCGAAGTGCAGCGTGACCTTGACGTCGACGACGGGGTAGCCCGCCAGCACGCCTTGCGTCAGCGCTTCGACAACGCCCTTTTCCACCGCGGGGATGTATTCGCGAGGAACGACACCACCCTTGATGGCATCGACGAACTCGAAGCCCTTGCCGGCTTCCTGGGGTTCGAGCTTGAGCACCACGTGGCCGTACTGGCCCTTGCCGCCCGACTGGCGAACGAACTTGCCTTCGGCTTCTTCGACGGTCTTGCGGATCGTTTCGCGGTAGGCAACCTGGGGCTTGCCCACATTGGCGTCCACGCCGAATTCGCGCTTCATGCGGTCCACGATGATTTCAAGGTGGAGTTCGCCCATGCCGGCGATGATGGTCTGGCCCGATTCTTCGTCGGTCTTGACGCGGAACGAAGGATCTTCCTGGGCGAGACGCTGCAGGGCGATGCCCATCTTTTCCTGGTCGGCCTTGGTCTTGGGCTCGACGGCCTGCGAGATCACCGATTCCGGGAACACCATGCGCTCGAGCGTCACGATGGCCGTCGGGTCGCACAGGGTTTCGCCCGTCGTGACTTCCTTCAGGCCCACGCAGGCGGCAATGTCGCCGGCGCGGATTTCGCTGACTTCTTCGCGGTTGTTGGCATGCATCTGCACGATACGGCCGATACGTTCCTTCTTGCCGCGCACCGGGTTGTAGACGCTGTCGCCCTTGCTCAGCACGCCCGAGTAGACGCGCACGAAGGTCAGCTGGCCCACGAACGGGTCGGTCATCAGCTTGAATGCGAGAGCCGAGAACTTCTCGCCGTCGTCAGCCTTGCGGACCACGGGGGCTTCGTCTTCGTCCAGGCCGTTGACCGGGGGAATGTCGGTCGGCGCGGGCATGTATTCGACGACGGCGTCGAGCATGGCCTGCACGCCCTTGTTCTTGAAGGCCGAGCCGCACAGCATCGGCTGGATTTCGCCGGCGATGGTGCGCTTGCGAATGGCAGCCTTGATCTCTTCCTCGGTCAGCTCATTGCCTTCGAGGTACTTGTTCATCAGCTCTTCGCTGGCTTCGGCAGCCGCTTCGACGAGCTTTTCGCGGTATTCGTTGCAGACGGCGGTCAGGTTCGCCGGGATCTCGCCGTAGGTGAACGTGATGCCCTTGTCTTCGTCCCAGATGATCGCCTTCATCTTCACGAGGTCGACGATGCCCTGGAAGTGCTCTTCGGCACCGATCGGGATCTGGATCACGACGGGGTTGGCCTTCAGGCGGTCCACCATCATCTGGCGCACGCGCAGAAAGTCGGCGCCAGTGCGGTCCATCTTGTTGACGAACGCGAGGCGCGGAACCTTGTACTTGTTGGCTTGGCGCCAGACGGTTTCCGACTGGGGCTGCACGCCGCCGACGGCGTCGTACACCATCACGGCGCCGTCCAGCACGCGCATCGAGCGCTCGACTTCAATGGTGAAGTCCACGTGGCCGGGGGTGTCGATGATGTTGATGCGGTGTTCTTCGAACTTGCCAGCCATGCCCTTCCAGAAGCAGGTGGTGGCAGCGGACGTGATCGTGATGCCGCGCTCTTGCTCTTGCTCCATCCAGTCCATCGTGGCGGCGCCGTCGTGCACTTCACCGATCTTGTGGTTCACACCGGTGTAGAACAGGATGCGTTCGGTCGTCGTGGTCTTGCCAGCGTCGATGTGCGCGGAGATGCCGATGTTGCGGTAGCGCTCGATGGGGGTCTTGCGGGACATGATTTACTTTCGGGTTGAAATGCGTTGAGCGCTGGGCCCCGAGCTCGGGCACAACGCCCGACACTCGACACCCAACGCCCAAGCGAAGTTTGATTTTTAGAAGCGGAAGTGGCTGAACGCCCGATTGGCTTCTGCCATGCGGTGCACTTCGTCGCGCTTCTTCATGGCACCGCCACGGCCTTCCGTGGCTTCCATCAGCTCGTTGGCCAGGCGCAAGGCCATCGACTTTTCACCACGCTTGCGGGCGGCTTCCTTGATCCAGCGCATCGACAGCGCCAGGCGACGCACCGGGCGCACTTCGACCGGCACCTGGTAGTTGGCACCTCCGACGCGGCGCGACTTCACTTCGACCATCGGCTTCACGTTGTTGATGGCAACGGTGAACGCCTCGACCGGGTCCTTGTCGGGGTTCTTCTTCTCGATGAAGTCGAGTGCACCGTAGATGATGCGCTCGGCAACAGCCTTCTTGCCGCCTTCCATGATCACGTTCATGAATTTGGACAGCTCGACATTGCCGTACTTGGGATCCGGCAGGATTTCACGTTTGGGGACTTCGCGACGACGTGGCATTTTTCTAACCTCTTTGCTTCAGTTGGCATCGTTTCCGACACCGCGAGAGCCATTCCGGACTCTCACTTACTCGACCCGATCCTGGGTCACTACGTCCGATTGGCCCGCCAAGGCCACCGAACACCGCTTGATTGTTTCTGACGACAGGAAGGCTTAGGCCTTCTTGGGACGCTTCGCGCCGTACTTGGAACGCGACTGCTTGCGGTCTTTCACGCCTTGCAGGTCGAGCGAGCCGCGCACGATGTGGTAGCGAACACCGGGCAGGTCCTTGACACGACCGCCGCGGACGAGCACGACGCTGTGTTCCTGGAGGTTGTGGCCTTCGCCGCCGATGTAGGAAATGACTTCGAAGCCATTGGTCAGGCGGACCTTGGCGACCTTGCGGAGTGCCGAGTTCGGCTTCTTTGGCGTCGTGGTGTAGACGCGGGTGCAGACACCGCGGCGTTGCGGCGAGTTCTGCATGGCAGGGCTCTTCGAATTGATCTTCTCGACCGTTCGACCCTGACGCACCAGTTGATTGATGGTTGGCATGAATGAATTAGTCCCAAAACAACCCGGCTCTGGCTCTGAAACCGCCCTGCGCTTGTCGTGACGCAAGACAGGGAAGCCGGGAATAACGAAAACGTGAAACCCTTCGGAAAATTCCGAAAAGCCCACGAGTATAGCAGGCAGGCCTGAAACGGCAAAGTCAACGCCCGAAGGCCCGGGCAGCGGCTCGCGCTGCCCGGCGGACCGGTGCCGCCTTCCTACTTGATCCAGAGCCGCACGGCGTCCCAGGCACGGCCGAACACGCCCGCCTGCTCGACGCCTTCGAGCACCACCAGCGGCACTTCCGCGACCGGCTGGTCGCCCAGCGCCACCTTGAGCGTGCCGACCGGCTGGTATTTGGTGAACGGCGCCACGAGCGGATCGGGGCGCGCCACCTGCGTCTTGATCTTGCTCGCGGTACCCGCCGGCACCGCCACCACGATCGGCTCCGGCCGGCCGAGTTTGAGGGTGTTCGCCTTGCCCTTCCAGACGGCCGGCGTGGCGGCCGGCTGGCCGGCCTCGACCAGGCGGACGGCGTCGTAGGCCGTGTAGCCCCAGTTCAGCAGCTTCTGCGATTCGTTCGCGCGCACGGTTTCACCCGATGTGCCCAGCACGATGGACAGGAGCCTGCGCCCGCCTGTCAGGTTGGGAAAGTCGCGCTTGGCGGTGGCGATCATGCAGTAGCCCGCCGCACTGGTGTAGCCGGTCTTCAAGCCGTCGACCGTCGGATCGCGGAACAGAAGCAGGTTGCGATTGGTGTCGTTGGTCGAGGGCGTGCCCGGATAGCGGTACTTCTTGATCGCGTAGTACTTGGCTTCTTCGGGGAAGTCGCGGACCAGCCGGGTGGCCAGGATGCTGAGGTCGCGCGCCGTGGTGGTATGGCCGGGCTCGGTCAGGCCCTCGGGGTTCTTGTAGGCGGTGTTCTTCATGCCGAGCGCCTTGGCTTGGGCATTCATCATCTCGACGAAGTGCTCCACGGTTCCGCCGACGCCCTCGGCCAGCGCGACGGTGGCGTCGTTGCCCGACTGCACGATGACACCCTTGATCAGGTCCTCGACCGGCACCTGCATCTTCGGATCGATGAACATGCGCGAGCCCGGCATCTTCCAGGCCCGCTCGCTGACCGGAAGGGTCTGGGTCAGCGTGATCTTCTTGGCGCGCAGCGCATCGAACACGACGTACGCGGTCATCAACTTGGTGAGCGAAGCCGGCTCGACCGGGCTGTCGATGTCCTTCTGCGCGAGGATCTGGTTGGCGGTGACGTCGAGCAGCAGGTAGCTGCGCGCGGCAATTTCGGGCGGTGCCGGCACCTGGGCGGCAGCGGCCATGCCGACCGATGCGGCAGCGACGAAGAAGAGCGCACGGAACGCGTCAAGAAAACGATTCATGGAAGAGAAATTGGGAAGAAGACGAAGACAAGCCCGCGGGGCTTTCAGGCGGCGCCCGCACGGAGATGGCGGACGACGAGGCTTTTGAGCAACGGCAATTGTCCGTGAAAGAAATGGCCGCCCCCGGGGACAACCGTGACGGGAAGTGACTGCGGCCGCGCCCAGTCCATGACGGCCGCGAGCGGCACCGTGTCGTCGGCTTCGCCATGGATCACCAGCGTGCGCTCGTGCGCCTCGGCCGGCAGCGTCGCCACCGCGAAGCGCGCCGCGGCCG
Organism: Variovorax sp. Soil_C_39; assembly: GCF_057656815.1. Taxonomy (NCBI): domain Bacteria; kingdom Pseudomonadati; phylum Pseudomonadota; class Betaproteobacteria; order Burkholderiales; family Comamonadaceae; genus Variovorax; species Variovorax sp. Soil_C_39. The sequence goes on along the minus strand of NZ_JBDGJQ010000005.1, from coordinate 508,560 downwards.
TGCCGACCAGCACGAGCTGGCGGATCTCGCGCGCGGACCAGAGCTTCTCGGCCGCGCGGCTCGCGACGAAGGCGCCGAACGAGAAGCCGGCGATGGCCAGCGGCCCCTCGGGTGCCAGCTGCGCGATGACCTGCTGCATGTCCTCGCACTCGCCGCGGCCTTCGTCGTGCACGCCCTCGCTCGCACCGACGCCGCGGAAGTTGAAGCGCAAGGCCGTCCAGCCGCAGGCAACGAATGCGCGCGCCAGCGTCTGCACCACCTTGTTGTCCATGGTGCCGCCGAACAGCGGATGCGGATGGGCGATCACCGCGATGCCGCGCGTGGCGCCATCGGGCGGCACGTCGCGCTGCACCTCGATGACGCCGGCGGCGCCTTGAAGGCGGAGTTTTTCGGTCTGTGAATTCATGGTGCAGGAAATGTGGCTGCCGGGCGGCGACCGCCTCGGTGCCCGGTACGAGCGCGAGACCTCGACAAAGTTCAGCGCCCGACGTCCGGCGGCAGCACGAGCCGCTCGACCACCTTGCCGTTCTTCAGGTGCGAATCGACGATCTCGTCGATGTCTTCGGCATCGACGAAGGTGTACCAGACCGCCTCGGGGTACACCACCGCCACGGGCCCGCCCGCGCAGCGGTCGAGGCAGCCGGCCTTGTTGACACGCACCTTGCCCACCCCGGCAAGCCCCGCTTCCTTGACCTTGGCCTTGCAGCGGTCGAAGCCCGACTGCGCGTTGTGCAGCGCGCAGCTGTCCTCGCCGTTCTTGCGTTCGTTGAGGCAGAAGAAGATGTGGCGCTCGTAGTAGCCCCGCGGCGCGTCGGGAGTGGAACTGGGCATCGGTGGATTTTAGTGACGCATTGTCAGGCGGCCGGTTTCGACCGGCGCGACAGGGTCACCACCACGTAAGCCAGCACCGCGAACGGCCACAGCCAGCCCAGCCATTGCGCCAGCCCATGGAAGCGGATGAAGCGCCCCTGCTCCCAGGTGGCGAGCGTCTGCGCGAAGTACGCGCTCTCGGGCGCCTGGTTGAGCAGGCTCAGCTGCACGACCAGGCTCACGAGCAGCAGTGCCGCGCAGAGCCGGCGGGGCGCTGCGAGCAGCAGCACGCCGGCCACCAGTGCCGCCGCGATGCCGACCTGTACCGGCAGGCCGAGCCAGGCCCATGCATGCGCAGGGCCGTAGCTCAGGGCCGCCGACAGCGCCGAAGCGCCGATACCCGCGAGCAGCGTCAGCGGCAGCAGCACGGCACGCCGCGCCACCGAGCGCGCGACCAGGAAGGCCAAGAGGCACGGCACCAGCGCGCCGAGCATCACGCAGAGCAGCTCGACGGCGGGCACCAGCGGCTCGAGTTCGAACTGGCGCAGCGGCATCCAGTCGATGAACGGCGTGTCGAGCAGCCACTCTGCGATCGCGACCTCGACCCGCTCGAACACCTGGCCCAGCCCGAAGGTCACCGAGGCCGGAAACAGCAGCGCTGGCGGCCACAGCGCGAGCAACACCAGCGCGCCGCGGGCCTCGTCGACGAACCACTGCGAACGCGTCCGGCTCCAGTGCGCCACCCCGCCGACGCGCTCCAGCGCCGCGGCCAACAGCGCCCCCGCCAGTGCGCCCGCGGTGTTGAGGCCCAGGTCCACATTCGACGGGATCCGCGCCGGCAGATAGCTCTGCAACATTTCCATCGCGAACGAGACCACCGCCCCGGCCAGCGCCGCCAGCAGAACCGCACGCCAGACGCTCGCCGCGGGCCGTGTGCGCAGCACCGCGAGCGCCCACAGGAAGCCGAAAGGCACGTAGCCGACCACATTGACCGCGAAGTCGAAGCCGGTCCAGTACTTGGGCCACGGCGCCCACAGGTACTCCCAGGGCGCAATACCCTGATCGCGCCAGTCCGCGAACGGGTACAGGCTCGCGTACGCGATCAGCGCCGCATAGGCCAGCGCCAGCGGCAGCGCAGCGGACTTGTGCGGCTTCTCCACCTTGGCGACCGGCTCAGAAGGGCTTGACCACCACCAGCACCACGATCCCGAGCAGCAGCAGCACCGGCAGTTCGTTGAACCAGCGGTACCACCGGTCGCTGCGCCGGTCGCCACCGGCCACGAAGCGCCGCAGCAGCACGCCGCAGCCGTGGTGATAGCCGATCACCGCGAGCACCAGCGCGAGCTTGGCATGCATCCAGCCGTTGCCGGGCCCGCGTCCGATGCCGTAGCCGAGCCAAAGCCAGAGGCCGAAAACGACGGCCGGCACGGCCAGAAAGGTAGTGAAGCGGAACAGCTTGCGCGCCATCAGGAGCAAGCGCTCACGTTCTGCAACCGACTCGGGCGGGACCATGGCCAGGTTGACGAAGATCCGCGGGAGGTAGAACAACCCCGCGAACCAACTGGCAATGAAGACGATGTGAAGCGATTTAACCCAGAGCATCCGGCCAGTTTAGTGGGATGACACGCGTTTTTCCGCGCGGCCACGGTTGACAAAATGACGGGCAAAAAAAAGCCCGACGTCTTCACGCCGGGCTGGGAAGCCCTTTTGCTGTCACACATCAAGGCACCCGCTCAGGGAGGAAAAGCGGGGAGCGGCAAGCCGCCCGCTCAGAATTTAACAAAGACACAACAAGGTTTCAAGCAATCGGTTGATTTCTTTCACATTTGAGAGCGAAAAATGAGAGCTTTTTAGCTAATCACGATCAAGGTTGTCCGACAACAGATCGCAGTCCACGCCGCCAGAACATGCATCAGGCACAATTTTCCGCCTATGACGTCATCCACCCCCTCCTTTGCCATGTACCCCGCCGGCCGGCCGCGCCGGCTGCGCCGCGACACCTTCACCCGGAACTTGGTGAGAGAGCACGCGTTGACGGCACATGACCTCATTTACCCGGTGTTCGTGCAGGAAGGTGAGAAGAAGCGCGATGCCGTGCCTTCCATGCCGGGCGTCGAACGCCTGAGCCTCGACCTGTTGCTGCCCGTGGCCGAGCAATGCGTCGCGGCTGGCATTCCGGCGATGGCGCTCTTTCCGGTGATCGATGCAAGCCTCAAGACGCCCGACGGCACGGAAGCGTTCAACCCCGACGGGCTGATCCCGCGCGTGGTCGCGGCGCTCAAGTCGCGCTTTCCCGAACTGGGCGTGATGACCGACGTGGCACTCGACCCCTACACCAGCCATGGCCAGGACGGCCTGCTCGACGAGACCGGGTACATCCTGAACGACGCGACCGTCGAAGTGCTCGTGAAGCAGGCGCTCTGCCAGTCGCAGGCCGGCGTCGACATCGTGGCACCGAGCGACATGATGGACGGCCGCATCGGCGCGATCCGGGGCGCACTCGAAGCCCGGGGCGACATCCACACCCGCATCATGGCCTACAGCGCCAAGTACGCGAGCGCCTTCTACGGCCCGTTTCGCGATGCGGTCGGTTCGGCCGCGACGCTCGGCAAGAGCAACAAGAAGGTCTACCAGATGGACCCGGGCAACAGCGACGAAGCACTGCGCGAAGTGGGGCTCGACATCGCGGAAGGCGCCGACATGGTGATGGTGAAGCCCGGCATGCCCTACCTCGACATCGTGCGCCGCGTGAAAGACGCGTTCCGCGTGCCCACCTTCGCCTACCAGGTGAGCGGTGAATACGCGATGCTGAAGGCCGCGGCCCAGAACGGCTGGCTCGACCACGACGCGGTGGTGCTCGAGAGCCTGCTCGCCTTCAAGCGCGCCGGCGCGGATGGCGTGCTCACCTACTTCGCCCTCGACGCCGCGCGCCTGCTGCAGCAGCAGCGCTGACCGCGTCGGTCCCGATGCGCATCTTCGAAATCAACGGCTCGCAGGTCAGCGAGCACCCGGCACTGGCGCCGCTGGCGGTGCCCGGCGCATGCGCGGCGACGGGCTACCTCTGGCTATCGCTCACACGCGACGAATTCCGCGCCTCGCTGGCCGAAGTGCAGCACATTCTGCAGACCCTCTGCCACGCACAGCTGGTCGACCTGCATGTGGCCGACCTGCTCAACGACCAGTTGCCGTCGCACTACGACTACACCTCGCAATACGACGTGCTGGTGTTCCGCCGCCTTGCCACGGGGCCCGGCGCGCAGGCAGCCGCCGGCAACGGGGGCGAGGCGCCGCTTCCCACCGCGCCCTCGCGCCGCGGCCCGCCCGCGCTGCGCCGGGTCGACACCCGCCCGGTGGGCTTCGCGCTGTTCGACCGCGTGCTGCTGTCGGTGCACCCCGAGGACGGTGCCGTGCGCGATGCCTTCGCCGCGCGCCTGCTCGCGGCCGCATCGCCCGACGACCAGGGCGCCCCGGCGCTCGACGTGCGCGCCATCTCGGCACGCGTGCCGACCAGCACCGCCGACCTGATGCTGCGCGTGATCAACCAGATCGTCGACCGCTACCTCGACATGCGCCGCGAACTCACGCGGCAGCTCGACCACTGGCAGACCGAACTGATCGATCCGCGCAGCCGCTTCACCAACTGGAGTGCGCTGATGGAGGCCCGGCAGTCGCTGCACCACCTCGACGAGATCTGCGAGGACCAGCGCGCCGCGATCCAGGACTGGATCGACTCGCTCGAGACACTGCCCACGCCCAAGGGCGAGGCCGAGAAGCGCGAGCGCGAGCTGATCATGGTGCGCAGCCGCGACGTGCTCGAGCACATCCAGCGCGTGGTCCACCACGTGCGCCGGCTCGAGCAGAACGCCGAGACCGCGGTACAGATGCATTTCAGCGTGCAGGGGCACCGCGCCAACGACATCATGCGGGTGCTCACGGCACTGACGGCCGTGTTTCTGCCGCTCAACCTCATCGCCGGGATCTTCGGCATGAACTTCGACTTCATTCCGCTCGTGCACAAGGCCGACGGATTCTGGATCGCGGTGCTCTCGATGCTCGTCATCGCCGCGGTGCTGATCCTCGTGTTCTGGCGCAAGCGCTATCTCGCGCGCACGCGCTGAAGCAAGGCAAAAAAAAGGGCTGCGCCTCGGCGCAGCCCTTTTGTCCTTCAGCCGCGCGCGAGGCGCGGCTTCGCCGGCCTTACTTGGCGACGGCGCCCGAGCCTTGCTGGGCCTGGACGCGGGCGTCCATCGGGTGGGGCATGGTCGAAACGACCTTGCTGTTGACGCGCGAGCCGCCCGTCACGTTCTGGTCAGGCGCGTGGGCCGCACGGATCGCTTCGGCTTCGACGAGCGCGCGGTCCTTCGACACAGCGACCGTTTCCGGGCCGCGCGAACCGCGGGTCACGTTCTGGTTCGGTGCCGAGGCGGCACGCACGGCTTCGGCGTTGACTTCGTCGCGGCTCTTGGTGGAGATGGCGGTGTTCACGCCTTCGTAGGTTTCGGCTTGGGCGCCGGTGGCGGCCAGAACGGCGATGGCAGCGGCGGCGAGGAGGTGCGAGGTCTTCATTTTTCAGTTCCTTGTGTTCGTTGGATGGTTCGTCCACCAGGCTCGCTGGTTCGCTCACCTGTGCGGCGAGTGTCCTGCTGAAATTCGTTAGCAAAACATGCGGAACAGAGACACCGTGTTTCCTCTATTGAAACAATGACGAACCGCGGCGTGGCCCGGCGCAAGGACCGGCCGCTGGCGCATCCCGCCGCCAAAACCCTGGAAAATCGCGTCACCCCGCGGGCCGCGCGGAAAAGAACAAGGGCGCTTCGACATGGACAGTCTCGATCTGATCAAAACCTTCAGGGAGGTCGCTTCGCAGGGCAGCTTCTCGCAGGCGGCCAAGAAGCTGTCGATGTCCAAGGCCACGGTGAGCAAGTACGTGGCCGAACTCGAGACCCGCTTCGGCGTGCGCCTGCTCAACCGGTCCACGCGGTCGGTGAGCCTGACCGACGCCGGGCAGTTGCTGCTCGAGCGCAGCACGCCGGTGCTCGAGATGGTCGAGTTGACCCAGGCCGAACTGCAGGAGCGCGCGCGGCAGCCCGGCGGCCGGCTGCGGATTTCGGCGCCGCACGGCATGGGCAACGGCGAGTTCCCGAGCCTTCTGGCCGACTTCATGCGCTACTACCCCGACGTGAGCATCAGCCTGCAATTGACCAACCGCACGGTCGACCTCGCGGAGGAAGGCATCGACGTCGACATCCGCAGCGGCCCGGTGGAAGACGCCAACCTCATCGTGCGCAAGCTGATGCTGATGGAGATGGTGGTCTGCGCCTCTCCGGCCTACTGGAAGAAGCACGGCAAGCCGGCGCATCCGGGCGAACTCGCCAATCACGACGCGCTCACGCATTCGCTGCTCGGCACGCAGCCGGTCTGGCGCTTCGACGACGGTGGCGCGCCGCTCGACGTGGCTGTGAGGAGCCGCATGGACTGCACCGAGGGCGCGCCGCTGATCCAGGTTGCGATGCGCGGCTTCGGCGTGATCTACCTGCCGTCGCTCCTGGTCCAGTCGCACATCGACGAAGGCGAACTGGTGCCCGTGCTGCAGGACCATGCGCGCAAGGACATGTGGCTCTCGGCCGCCTACCTGCAGCGGCGCCACAACAGCGCCGCGCTGCGTGCGCTGCTCGACTTCCTGCAGACGCGCGTCGGCAAGGGCGCCGCGGCCCGCAAGAGCAAGCCTTGATCAGCCCACGTGCTGGCCGAAGAACGCCAGCGTGCGCGAACGCGCGAGCTTGGCCGATTCGGCGTCGTATGCACCGCGCTGGTCGCAGTTGAAGCCGTGGTCCGCCTCGTAGACGTGCACCTCCACGTCGGGGTGTGCCTTGCCGAACGCCTCGACGCTGTCGATCGGGATCCAGTGGTCGCGCTTGCCGAAGTGCGCGAGCACCGGCACCTTCGGCTGGCGCGCGCTTTCGTCGGGCGAGGTCATGCCGCCGCCGTAGTAAGGCACGGCCGCGGCCAGGCCCGGGATCAGGCTCGCGGCGCGCCAGGTCAGCAGGCCGCCCCAGCAGTAGCCGACGATGCCCACCTTGCCGGCCTTGGCCGCATAGGCCACGGCGGCCTCCACGTCCTGCAGCACACCGGGTGCCGGCAGCGCCTCGACCGCGGCCTTGAGCGCCGAGCCGGCTTTCATGTCGTCGGGCCCGTAGCCGATGTCGACACCGGGCTGCACGCGGTGGAAGGTCGATGGCGCCACAGCGAGGTAGCCCTCGGCCGCGTAGCCGTCGGCGACCGAGCGGATGTGCGAATTGACGCCGAAGATCTCCTGCAGCACGACGATCGCGCCGCGCGGCGTGCCCGCGGGTTCGGCCACGTAGGCCGGAAAGGCGAAGCCGTCCTTGGCGGTGAGATCGATGAATTGGCCCATGGTTGTCATGCTCCTGATGGCAAGTGGATGAAGAAGACGGCGGGCGCCGGCGCCGCGGTCACGGGCGCAGCGCGCGCTCGACGAAATCGAGCCGGTCCTGGCCCCAGAAGATCTCGCCGTCGATCACATAGCTCGGTGCGCCGAACACCTGAATGTCGATGGCTTCCTGCGTGTAGGCCTCGTAACGCTCCTGCACGGTCTGGCTCTGCGACTGTTCCGAGCGCTTGGGCGGCAGACCGCATTCGGCGATCAGCGCCTCGAGCACCTTCGGGTCGCCGATGTTGCGCTCCTGCACCCACACCGCCGCGAACACCGCTGCGCACATGCGCATGGCGGCCTCGGTGCCGTCATGCAGGTCGGCCGCGATGATGACCCGTGCCGCGTCGTCGCTCGCCACCGGGAAGAACTTGGGCTTGGGGTTGAGCGGCAGCCCGAGGTGCCGCGAGAACCGCGCCAGTTCGACCAGGCGGTAGGCCTGTCGCTGCGGGGCGCGCTTGCCGAGCGGCAGCCCGCCCGAGATCGGAAAGACGCTGCCCAGGTCCACCGGCCGCACCCGCACGGTGGCGCCGGCGGCCGAAGCGATGGCGGCAAAGCGCGCGTGGCCCAGGTAGGTCCAGGGACTCTGCGGCGCAAAGTAATAGTCGACTGTACGGCTCATGCGCTCGCCCTCGGTGATGTAATCCAAGCCAACCGTTTTAACTGACGCGCAGTTTCTGTGCAGGAGGTCGGATTTGGAGCAAGTACTCTTGGTCACCGGTGGCGGCCGCGGCATCGGCGCCGCCACCGCGCTGCTCGCGGCACGGCGCGGTTATGCGGTGGCAGTCAACTACGCGCACAACTCGCTCGCCGCCGACGAAGTGGTGCGCACGGTCCGCGCGGGCGGCGGCACCGCCATCGCCGTGCAGGCCGACGTGGGCGACGAGGCACAGGTGCTCGCGATGTTCGAGAAGATCGATGCCCGCCTCGGCCGCCTCACGGCGCTGGTCAACAACGCCGGCGTGGTCGACATGCGGGCCCGCGTCGACGAAATGAGCGTGGCGCGCCTCGAACGCATGTTCCGCATCAACGTGATCGGCAGCTTCGTCTGCGCACGCGAGGCGGTGCGGCGCATGAGCACGCGCCACGGCGGCGCGGGCGGCGCCATCGTCAACGTCTCGAGCGGCGCGGCGCGGCTCGGCTCGCCCGGCCAGTACGTCGACTATGCGGCGAGCAAGGGCGCGATCGACACCTTCACGATCGGCCTCGCGAAGGAAGTGGCGGCCGAGGGCATTCGCGTCAACGCGGTGCGCCCCGGCCTGATCGACACCGACATCCACGCCTCGGGCGGCATGCCCGAACGCGCCGCCGAACTCGCGCCGACCGTGCCGATGCAGCGCACCGGCAGCGCCGAGGAAATTGCCAACGCCATCGTCTGGCTGCTGTCGCCCGAAGCCAGCTACACGACCATGGCGCTGCTCGACGTGACCGGGGGAAGGTAGGCATGAGCACATCGATGGACCTGATCAAGCCGCTGGTCACGCTGGTGGCCATCGTCAACCCGCTGGCCATCGTGCCCTTCTTCATCCACTACACGCAGGGCTACTCCGATGCGCAGCGCCGCCACACGGTGCGCATGTCGGCCTTCAGCGCCTTCGTGGTGATCGCGGTGAGCGCACTGCTCGGGCTGCAGCTGCTGTCGTTCTTCGGCATCTCGATCGCGAGCTTCCAGGTCGGCGGCGGCCTGCTGCTGCTCATGAGCTCGCTGTCGATGCTCAATGCGAAGCCGGCCGAGAGCAAGACCAACGTGGAGGAGTTGCGGGCCACCGAGGTCAAGGCCTCGATGGGCGCATCGATCGCGGTCGTGCCGCTCACGATTCCGCTGCTCACCGGGCCCGCCACGATCTCGACGGTGGTGATCTACGCCGACAAGGCGCAGCGCCTGTGGGAGCTCGCGCTGCTCGTGGGCTACGGCGTGGTGGTGGCGCTCGCGACCGCGCTGGCCTTCTCGCTCGCGCAACCGATCGCTCGCGTGCTCGGCAAGACCGGCATCAACATCATGACCCGGCTCATGGGCCTGATCCTCGCGGCGCTCGCGGTCGAGGTGATGGCGGACGGGCTCGGCAAGCTGTTTCCCATCCTCCAGCGCGCGGCCTGATTCAGGCCAGCATCTTTTCGACGATGCGCCAGTGCGCCGGCTCCACCGGCGTGATCGACAGCCGGTTGCCCTTGCGCAGCACCACCATGTCGGCGAGTTCGAGCTTCGCGCGCAACTCGGGCAGCGACAGCAGACGCGTCTTGCGCACGGCCTGCACGTCGACCAGCAGCCAGCGCGGTGCGTCGGGCTTCGAGGCCGCGTCGTAGTACGGCGACTTCGGATCGAACTGCGTGGGATCGGGCTTGACGCCCGAGGCCACGCGCGCAAGGCCTGCGATGCCGGGCTCGGGGCAGCTCGAGTGATAGAACAGCACGCCGTCGCCGACCTGCATGCCATCGCGCATGAAGTTGCGTGCCTGGTAATTGCGCACGCCGGTCCACGCGACGGTGGCATCGGGCGCGGCGAGCGCATCGTCGATCGACACCTCGTCGGGCTCGGATTTCATCAGCCAGTAGTTGGGCATGGCGCCACCTCAGGAGCTCGGGTTGCCGGATTCGAATGCGCGTCGCAGTTCCGCGCAGCACAGCGCGACGGCGGTGTTCGCCTCGTCGAGCACCTTGCCCATGGTGATGAAGCCATGGATCTGGCGCTCGAAGCAGACGTACGCCGCGCGGTTGCCGGCCGCGGTGAGCGCCTCGGCATAGGCCATGCCTTCGTCGCGCAGCGGATCGAAGCCGGCGGTGAGCACCAGCGCCGGCGGCAGGCGCGACAGGTCGGGGTGCAGCAGCGGCGACGCGCGCCAGTCGGTGTCGTGCCGGGCGTCGTCGATGTAGTGGTCGTGGTAGTAGCGCATCGAATCGGTCGTGAGCAGGTAGCCCTGCCCGTTCGCCTGGTGCGACGGATGGCCGCGGCGCATGTCGGTGGCCGGGTAGACCAGCAGCTGGAATGCAAGCGGCAGGTCGCCGGCATCGCGCGCGGCGATCGCCACCACCGCCGCGAGGTTGCCGCCCGCGCTGTCGCCGCCGATCGCAAGGCGGGCGGCATCGAGACCGAGCGAGGCCGCCTGGCCGTGCACCCAGCGCGTGGCCGCGATGGCGTCGTCCACGGCGGCCGGAAAGCGGTGCTCGGGCCCGAGGCGATAGTCGACCGACAGCACCGCGCAGCCTGCGCCGTTCGCCAGCGAGCGGCACAGCACGTCGTGCGTGTCCAGGTCGCCGATGACCCAGCCGCCGCCATGCAGGTACACCAGCGCCGGCAGCGCCGCGTCGGCAGCGGCACCGAGCGGGCGGTAGAGCCGCATCGGGATCGCGCCATGCGGCCCCTGGGCCGCGAGCGCGCGGACCTCGGCGACCGGCGGCGGTGCCGGCTGCGTGGCGGCACGGCGCTCGAGATAGACGGCCCGCGCCTCGGCGGGCGAGAGCGTGTGCGTCGGCGGAACGCCGCGCGCCGCGATCAAATCGAGCAGCGCGCGGGCCTGGGGATGCAGCATGGCAAGCTCCGATCGGGCAGCGGTTGTTGTTCAGGCCTTGCGCGGCTTCACGCGCGAGGCGGCTTCCTTGGCGTTGGCGCGTGCCGTCTGCACGTCGGCCGCGTGCGCCAGCGCCACGCCCATGCGGCGCTTCGCGAAGCTCTCGGGCTTGCCGAACAGCCGCACATCGCTGCCGGGCACCTGCAGCGCCTCGGCCACGCCGTCGAACGCGATGCCCGCGGCATCGACGCCGCCATAGATCACCGCGCTCGCGCCCGGGCTCTTGAGCGTGGTGTCGACCGGAAGTCCGAGGATCGCGCGCGCATGCAGCTCGAATTCGTTCTGCCACTGGGTGGCCATGGTGACCATGCCGGTGTCGTGCGGACGCGGGCTCACCTCGCTGAACCAGACTTCGTCGCCCTTCACGAACAGCTCGACACCGAACAGGCCCTGGCCGCCCAGGTCGGCCGTGACGGCCTGGGCGATCTGCTGTGCCTTCCGCAGCGCGGCTGGCGCCATCGGATGCGGCTGCCAGCTCTCGACGTAGTCGCCGCTGACCTGCACATGGCCGATCGGTTCGCAGAACTGCGTCTGCACCGCGCCGGCCGCGTCCTTGGCGCGCACGGTGAGCAGCGTGATCTCGTAGTCGAAGTCGATGAAGCCCTCGACGATCACGCGGCCATGGCTGACGCGGCCGCCGGCCATGGCGTAGTCCCAGGCCTTCTTCACGTCGGCCGGGCCGTCGATCTTGCTCTGGCCCTTGCCCGAGCTGCTCATCACGGGCTTCACGATGCAGGGATAACCGATGCCCTCGTCGATCGCGGCCTGCAGTTCGGGCAGGGAGTCGCAGAACCTGTAGGGGCTGGTCGGCACCCCCAGCGTCTCGGCGGCAAGGCGGCGGATGCCTTCGCGGTCCATCGTGAGGCGCGCGGCGCGCGCCGTGGGAATCACGCGCACCACGCCCGCGTCCTCGAGCTGCTGCAGCATCGGCGTGGCGATGGCTTCGATCTCGGGCACCACGAGATGTGGTTTTTCGGCCTCGATCAGCGCCTTGAGCTGATCGGGGTCGCTCATCGTGATGGTGCGCGCATGGTGCGCCACCTGGTGGCCCGGCGCGTTCTCGTAGCGGTCGACGGCGATGGTCTCGACGCCGAGGCGCTGCAGGGCGATCAGCACCTCCTTGCCGAGCTCGCCCGAGCCGAGCAGCATCACGCGGGTGGCGGAAGGGGAAAGAGGGGTGCCGAGGGTGGTCATGGGCGGTTCGAAGAGGGACAAAAAAGCGAAGAAAAAGAGACGACCGCCGCACTGTAAGCCACCCGCGCCGGCCGTGTCACACGCGGCAACGGCTCCGCCGGGGTGCTGCTTCACAATGGAAGGCTCGGCGCGGCCGCAGTCGCGCACCCCCCTTTTCTCTCTGTTTTTCGTCTTTCCTGAAGGAGTTCTCTCATGGCTATCCAGACTGTCGGCATCATCGGCGCCGGAACGATGGGCAACGGCATCGCGCAGGCCTGCGCCGTGTCGGGCGTCAACGTGGTGATGGTCGACATCGCCCAGGCGGCGGTCGACAAGGGCCTGGCCACGATCTCGGGCAGCCTCGACCGGCTGATCAAGAAGGAAAAGCTCACGGCCGGGCAGAAGGCGACCGCGCTCGCGCTGGTGAAGGGCTCGACGAACTACGAAGACCTGAAGGGCGCGCAGCTCGTGATCGAGGCCGCCACCGAGAACCACGCGCTCAAGCTCAAGATCCTCCAGCAGGTCGACCAGATGCTGGCGCCCGAGGTGATCATCGCGTCGAACACCTCGTCGATCTCGATCACGCAGCTCGCGGCCGCCACCTCGCGCGCCGACCGCTTCATCGGCATGCACTTCTTCAACCCGGTGCCGATGATGGCGCTGGTGGAGCTGATCCGCGGCTACCTCACGAGCGACGCCACGCACGACGCGGTCAAGGCGCTCGCCGAGCGCCTCGGCAAGTCGCCGATCACGGTGAAGAACGCGCCGGGCTTCGTGGTCAACCGCATCCTGGTGCCGATGATCAACGAGGCCTTCTTTGTGCTGTCCGAAGGCATCGCGACCGCCGAAGACATCGACGCCGGCATGAAGCTCGGCTGCAACCAGCCCATCGGGCCGCTCGCGCTGGCCGACATGATCGGCCTCGACGTCTGCCTGGCCGTGATGGAGGTCTACCTCGAACAGTTCGGCGATTCGAAATACCGCCCCTGCCCGCTGTTGAAGGAAATGGTGGCCGCGGGCCAGCTGGGCCGCAAGACCGGTCGCGGCGTCTACACGTACTGAGCGAACACGGAGGCACCGCACCATGACCATCGCTCCCACCACCCCGCCCGCCGAAGGCTGCATCGACACCCAGGTGATCGGCCACGTGCTGCTGATCGGCATCAACCGTCCCGCCAAGCGCAATGGCTGGACGCCGCCGATGTTCCGGCAGCTGGCCGAGGCCTACACCCGGCTCGACGACGACCCCGAACTGCGCGTGGGCGTGCTGCATGCGTTCGGCGACCATTTCACGGCCGGCCTCGACCTGCCGGCGGTCACCGAATACATGAAGCGCGGCGAGAAGGCGATTCCGCAGGGCCTGGTCGAGCCGCACGATTTCGGGCTCGCGGGCTACCGCCGCCGCACCAAGCCGATGGTGGTCGCGGTCAAGGGCATCTGCTTCACGGTCGGCATCGAGCTGATGCTCGGCGCCGACATCGTGGTGGCGGCCGACAACTGCCGCTTCTCGCAGATGGAAGTGCAGCGCGGCATCATGGCCACCGGCGGCGCCACGCTGCGCATGGCCGAGCGCGCGGGCCTGGGCAATGCGATGCTGCACCTGCTCACGGCCGACGAGTTCGACAGCGCCGAAGCCTATCGCCTCCACTTCGTGCAGAAGGTGGTGCCCGCGGGACAGGAACTCGATGCGGCGCTGGCGATCGCCGAGCGCATTGCTGCGCAGGCACCGCTCGCGGTGGTCGCGACGCGGCTAAATGCGATCAAGGCGGTCGAGCAGGGGCCCCTCGCGGCCGTGGCGGAATTCATTGAGACGCAGAAGCGCCTGTCCAACAGCGAGGATGCGGCCGAAGGCGTGCGCTCCTTCGTTGAGCGCCGGCCCGCGCGCTTCAGCGGCCGCTGAGGTCCGGCGCGGTCAGGCGCTGCTGTCGCGCTCGCGCGCGATGACCAGCAGCCCGTCCATGATGAGGCTGTCGACGAGTTCGAAATGCCCGTTCATCGCGGGCGCCATCTTCCAGCCCGCGCCACCCGTCATGTAGCAGGCGGGCTCGGCGCCGCAGTGCGAGCGCACATGCTGCACCATGCGTTCGACGGCGCCGGCGATCGCATAGGTGCCGCCACTGGTCAGCGCGTCGCTGGTGTTGGTGGGGAACTCGCGCACTTCGCCGGTCGGCACGTGCAGGCCGGCGGTGCCCGACTCGAGCGCGCGCAGCATGATGCCGTGGCCCGGCAGGATCAACCCGCCCAGGAACCTGCCGCTCGCGTCCACCGCCTCGACCGTGACCGCGGTGCCGATCAGCACCACCACCATCGGCCGGGCCGGCCCCGCGGCCAGCGTGCGGTGGCGCGCGCCGATCATCGCCACCCAGCGATCGGCGCCGAGCCGGGTCGGATGGTCGTAGCCGTTGACGATGCCGGCCTCGGCCGCGCTCGCGACCACCCAGCGCGGCACGCAGTCGAAAAAACGTTCGGTTACCTGCTCCTCGGCGCGGCGGCGCACCGCATCGCCGGCCACCACGCAGCCGAGCATCGCGCCCGGCGCGGGCAGTTCGGCCCAGGGGCCGTCGGCCAGCCGCTCGATGTGGTCGAGGAACTCGGCGCCATGTGCGAGCAGTGCAGCGCCCGGAAGCGCGGCATCGTAGAGCGCCCATTTCAGGCGGGTGTTGCCGATGTCGATCGCGAGGAAAGGGGAGGCCATGCGCGGCATTATTGCGACTTTGTTGTTAGTCCAGCTGGCCTGACAGTCCCATACGCGGCACGGGCCTACTCGCGGCTGCCACGTTTCACCGGTACATTCGCGATTCCATCCAACCAGGCCGCAAGGAGAAAATCATGGGTTTGCTGAGTTTCATCAAGGAAGCCGGGGAAAAGCTGTTCGGAGGATCGTCGGCACATGCCGCCGCACCCGAGGGCCCCGACGCCAACCAGGCCGCCGCTGCCGCCATCAAGACCTACATCGAGACGCAGAACCTCGGCCTCAGCGAACTCGCAGTGACCTACACCGCGAGCAGCGGCGTGGTCACCCTTGCAGGCAAGGCGCCTTCGCAGGAAGCCAGCGAGAAGGCCGCGCTCGCCGCGGGCAACGTGGCCAACGTCACGAGCGTCGAGAACAACCTCGCCGCGCCGCCCGCCCCGCCGGCCCAGTACCACGACGTGGTCAAGGGCGACACGCTCTCGGCCATCTCGAAGAAGTACTACGGCGATGCCAACAAGTACAACCAGATCTTCGAGGCCAACAAGCCGATGCTGAGCCATCCCGACAAGATCTATCCGGGCCAGAAGCTGCGCATTCCGCCGCTCGCCTGAGCTTCTCTCAGTTGCTTCTCCCACGAAGGCCCGCGGCATGCCGTGGGCCTTCTTGTTTTCGCCGCGAGTTCGAGCTGCATACCCTTGGCAGCACTTGCCGATCGTCGCTTTTTTAGCAACAATCGTCGCCTGATGAGCAACGATTCCTCCCTCATGGACCTTCTGTTCCCCGCAGCGCGGCAGCGCGCGCTGGCGGTGCTGCTGCTGCAGCCTGGGTCGACCTTTCATCTGCGGCAACTTGCGCGCATGACCGGCAGCCATGCGGGCACGCTCGCGCGCGAGGTGGACAAGCTGGTGCGCACCGGCCTGCTGCTGCGCAGCGAGCAGGGCAACCAGGTTCGCTACAACGCCAACACGCGCCATCCTCTGTTCGACGATCTGGCGGCGCTGTTTCGCAAGACGCACGGGGTGGTACCCGCCGTGCGCGAAGCGCTGGCGCCGCTCGATGCGCAAATCCAGTTGGCGCTGGTGTTCGGCTCGGTGGCGCGCGGCACGCCTTCGCCGGGCAGCGACGTGGACCTGCTGGTGTTGGGCAGCGTAAATTTCATGACGCTGGCCCAGGCGGTGTTTCCGCTGCACGCAGCGCTAGGCCGCGAAGTGAACACGGTGCTCTACACGCCCGAGGAGTTTGCGCAACGCGCGCGCAGTGGCGATGCATTTGCGCGCGACATACTCGCCAAGCCACAGTTGTTTGTGAAGGGAGGAGCCGATGAGCTTGCAAAACTTGCTGGTGATCGGGCGGTTGCAGGCCCACCAGCCTGACGGCGCGGGCATCGCCAGCTGCTTCAGGCGGCGCGGCGGAACCTGGCCGACGCGCATGTTGCGCAGGTCAGCACCGACAACCGATTCGATGCGGCCTACAAATGCATCATGCAATGCGCGATGCTGGGCCTGTGGGCCAACGGCTACCGCACGTCCACGAGCCAGCCGGGTCACCACCAGACGGCCATTCAGAGCCTGGGAGCAGGCCGCGCAATTGCTGGCCGGAGCCGAAGACTGGCTCCATGCCCACCGCCCCGCGCTCCTGCCTCGACCATGAGCGCTCGGTGGGCGCAGAGACAAGCCCGTCGGCCTCATCGCGCTCGCGAGTTCAGTTCTGCCGCCACGGCAGCCCGCGCATGCGCCAGCCGCCCAGATGCCCGCGATGTCCGTTCTCGTCGGGATTGCCCTCGAATCCCTCGAGGATGTTGTAGGCCTCCAGCCCCAGTTCGGTAGCGCGCTTCGCAGCGGCGACCGAGCGCACGCCGCTGCGGCACAGAAGCACGAGCCGCTTGCCGCCCTCGGCCGCGGCGCGCACGCCGTCCTCGAACCCCGGGTTCATCGCCATACCCGGCCATTGCTTCCAGGCCACCGGCATCGCGCCGGGGACGAAGCCGACCCATTCGCGCTCGGCGTCGCTGCGCACGTCGACCATCACGGCCTCGCCGCTCGCCATCCATTGCGCCGCCTGCGCGGGCGTGACGTCGCCCGCATAGCCCTCGGCGGGCTTCGCCGCGCGCTTTTCCCCATTCGGTTCACTCATTTCTGCATCCTTTCGTTCGGCAGGGGTTACCCGCAGCGTGGTCCCCTCAATTGCTCACCCGTTCGTGAAAACCCTGTTTGTCTCGCTTACATGTCACACAAAAGATGGGGGTCTGGATTTTCCAGAACGAATCTACATGGAGACAACCACATGACAGACAGCAAATCGCCTCGCCGCCGCAATCTTCTCAAGGGCGCGGCCGTGGCCGCGGGCGCGATGTCGGCGCCGATGGTCAGCATGGCGCAGACCACCTCGCTGCGTTTCCAGAGCACCTGGCCCGCGAAGGACATCTTCCACGAATATGCGCAGGACTTCGCCAAGAAGGTCAACGACATGGCCGGCAACCGGCTGAAGATCGAGGTCCTGCCTGCCGGCTCGGTGGTGCCCGCGTTCCAATTGCTCGACGCGGTGGCCAAGGGCACGCTCGACGGCGGCCATGGCGTGGTCGCCTACTGGTACGGCAAGAACTCGGCGCTCGCGCTCTGGGGATCGGGACCGACCTATGGCATGGACGCCAACATGATCCTGGCCTGGCACAACTACGGCGGCGGCAAGGCGCTGATCGATGAGATCTACAAGAGCCTGAACCTCGACGTGGTGTCGTACCTGTACGGCCCCATGCCAACACAGCCGCTCGGCTGGTTCAAGAAGCCAGTGGCGCGCGCCGAGGACATGAAGGGTCTGAAGTTCCGCACCGTCGGCCTGGCGGTGGATGTGTTCACCGACATGGGCACCGCCGTCAACCCGCTGCCGGGCGGCGAGATCGTGCCGGCGCTCGACCGCGGCCTGATCGATGCGGCCGAGTTCAACAACGCCTCGAGCGACCGCGTGCTGGGCTTTCCCGACGTGGCGAAGAACTGCATGCTGCAAAGCTTCCACCAGTCGGGCGAGCAGTTCGAGATCCTGTTCAACAAGGGCAAGCTCGCGGCGCTGCCGGCCGAGCTCAAGTCGATGATCGACTACGCGGTGCAGGCGGCGAGCGCCGACATGAGCTGGAAGGCCATCCAGCGCAATTCGCAGGACTACATCGAACTCAAGAAGGCCGGCGTCAAGTTCTACAAGACGCCCGATGCCATCCTGCGCGCGCAGCTCGCCTCGTGGGACAAGACCATCGCCAAGAAGGCCGAGGAGAACCCGATGTTCAAGAAGGTGCTCGACTCGCAGAAAGCCTTCGCGGAACGCGCCGGCCAGTGGCAGAACGACTACACGGTCGATTTCAAGATGGCCTACAACCACTACTTCGGCGCCAAGGCGAAAAAATCCTGAACGCGATCCGTCGTTGACCCCGAGGGCACCGCACGGTGCCCTCCCTGTTTCATGCACATCCATGCTGCGCCGGCCGCAGCCAGGAGTTCTTCTCGATGCAATCTTTCCTGTTGGCCGTCGATCGCTTCTCGACCTGGGTCGGCAAGACCTTCGCCTGGTGTGCGCTGCTGCTCACGCTCCTGATCAGCTGGGAGGTGTTCTCGCGCTACGTGCTGAACCATCCGCATGCCTGGGTGCTCGACATGCAGATCATGCTGTACGGCACCATGTTCATGACCGCGGGCGCCTACACGCTGTCGAAGAACGGCCATGTGCGCGGCGACGTGCTCTACGGCTTCTTTCGCCCCCGCACGCAGGCGCTGTTCGACCTGGTGCTCTACATCGTTTTCTTCCTGCCCGGCATCGTGGCGCTGACCTGGGCCGGCTGGATCTACGCGGGCGAGTCGCTCGCCATCCGCGAGCAGACCTTCTCGGCCGACCCGCTGCCGCTCTATCCATTCAAGTTCGTCATTCCGCTCGCGGGCTTCACGCTGCTGCTGCAGGGGCTGGTCGAGATCATCCGCTGCGTGCTGTGCCTGCAGACCGGCGCCTGGCCCTCGCGTGAGGCCGACGTTGAAGAGGTCGATGTCGACAAGCTCAAACAGATGGTGCACGTGAAGGACGAGGACATCGCCGCGCTCGACCGCGTGGTGGCGGCCAGGGAGGGTGCGCGATGACGATCCGCCGCGAACTCTGGTTCGGCCTCTCCTTCATGGCGCTGATCGTCGCCGGCGCGGCCGCGATGCTGCTGAGCGCCGACACCATCACCAACGGCCACCTGGGCCTCTTGATGCTCTCGCTCGTGGTGGTGGCGATCATGCTTGGCTTTCCCACCGCCTTCACGCTGATGGGCATGGGCATGCTCTTCACCTGGCTGGCCTATGACCGCGACTGGCACCGCACGCTCGACCTGATGGTGCAGTCGGCCTACAAGACCATGGCCAACGACGTGCTGATCGCGGTGCCGCTGTTCGTCTTCATGGGCTACCTGGTCGAGCGCGCCAACCTCATCGAGTCGCTTTTCAAGAGCCTGCACCTCGCGCTCGTGCGGCTGCCGGGTGCGCTTGCGGTGGCGACGCTGATCACCTGCACCATCTTCGCCACGGCGACGGGCATCGTCGGCGCGGTGGTCACGCTGATGGGCCTGCTGGCGCTGCCATCGATGCTGCGCGCGGGCTACAGTGTGCCGCTGGCCGCGGGCGCCATCACTGCGGGCGGCTGCCTCGGCATCCTGATCCCTCCGTCGGTGCTGCTGATCGTCTACGGCGCAACGGCCGGCGTCTCGGTGGTGCAGCTCTATGCCGGTGCATTCTTTCCGGGGCTGATGCTCGCGACGCTCTACGTGCTGTACGTGATTCTCATCGCGCGGCTCAAGCCGCAGTGGGCGCCACCGCTGTCGATGGCGGAACGCGCGGTGCCTCTGCCACCGCTCTCGCAGCGCCTGGCCGACAGCCCCGCCGCCCATGCGGTGGTCGGGCTGCTGAAGGGCCGGCGCAATGCCGAGGTGCCGTTCTCGCACATCCTGCGGCAGCTCTGCATCGTCGCGCTGCCCGGCGTGGTGTTCCTGCTGCTTGCAGGGTTCAGCTACAAGGCCGTGACCACGGTCGAAGCCGAGGAGCGCTACGAGATCCAGGAGATCGGCGCCACGCGCGGCAGCAATGCGCCGGAAGAGGCGACCGCGGGCGGGCTGCAGGAGCCGCCCACGGACGGCGGCCTCCAGGAACCGCCGGCAGAGGGTGGGCTGCAGGAGCCGCCTTCGGCCGAGGCACCCGCAGCCTCGGCGCCGCTCGCGGAGCCGCCCGGTGCCGCTGCGCCGCCGCCGGCACCCGCCGCTGCGGCCGCGGCCGAAGCACAGCCGGCCGAGGGCGCCTCGGTGCGCCCCGCGCCCACCTGGTGGTGGGCCATGTTCGCCATCTTCGGCGCGCTCACCACGCTGTTCTACCTGTTCCTGAGCTTCGCGCGGCTCGAGATCTTCAAGATGCTGCTGGGCTCGTTCTTCCCGCTGGTGCTGCTGATCCTCTCGGTGCTCGGCTCGATCGTGCTCGGCCTTGCCACGCCCACAGAGGCGGCAGCGATGGGCGCGCTCGGCGGCATGCTGCTGGCCGCAGCCTACCGGCGGCTCAACCTTGCGGTGCTCAAGGAATCGGTGTTCCTCACGGCCAAGACCTCGGCCATGGTGTGTTGGCTGTTCGTCGGCTCGGCGATCTTCTCGGCCGCGTTCGCGCTGCTCGGCGGACAGGCGCTGGTCGAGGAATGGGTGCTCGGCATGAACCTCACGAAGGTGCAGTTCCTGATCCTGAGCCAGGTCATCATCTTCCTGCTCGGCTGGCCGCTCGAATGGACCGAGATCATCGTGATCTTCATGCCCATCTTCATCCCGCTGCTCGACAACTTCGGCGTCGATCCGCTGTTCTTCGGCCTCTTGGTGGCGATGAACCTGCAGACCGCGTTCCTGTCACCGCCAGTGGCGATGGCGGCCTTCTACCTCAAGGGCGTGAGCCCGCCGCATGTCACGCTGAACCAGATCTTTTTGGGCATGCTGCCCTTCATGGGTATCCAGATCCTTGCGATCGTGCTGCTCTACATCTGGCCGCAGATCGGGCTCTGGCTGCCGCAGCTGCTGTACAAGTAAGCAGGCCATTCGGTGGTCCGCATTACATGCGGTTGCCGAATGTACCTGCGCTTCACCAAGCAGTCGGCTTGCGCTGACGGCGCCGGCGGATTCTCGCGCGTTGCAACAGAATCCGCCGGTGCCCGTCCGGCCCACCAGAGACAACCCAATGAACCGCTCCGGCTGCTCCCCTCTTCCCCTTCTTTCTCAACGCCCGCTGCACCGATGGCTGCTCGGCCTTGCGCTGCTGTGCCTCGGCGCGGCCGCCACCGCGCAGCAAGACCCGCCAGGCCGCGTGGCGCGCCTCACCCAGCAGCAAGGCAGCGTGAGCTTCGCGCCGGCCGGCGACGAGCGCTGGTACGACGCGCAGCCGAACCGCCCCCTGACCACCGGCGACCGAATCTGGACCGACCGTGCCGCGCGCGCCGAGGTCCACATCGGCTCGACGGCGCTGCGCATGGACGGCCAGTCGCACGTGGAATTCTCCGAGCTCGACGACGACACCGTGCGCCTGACCGCGAACCAGGGCGAGCTGCAGCTGCGCGTGCGCGACGACATCGCCGGCCAGCGCTTCGAGATCGACACCGGCAACCTCGCGGTGGTGATCGACGCGCCGGGCGAGTACCGCATCTCGGCCAACCCCAACGCCGACAGCACCTGGATCGCGGTCGCCTCGGGCCGCGCCACGCTCTACGGAGAGAACGGCGAATCGCAACGGCTCGACGCACGCCAGCAACTCACCGTCTCGGGCCGCAACCTCCAGACCAGCGGCGCACCGCCCCCGAACGCCAGCTTCGACGCATGGGTGGCCGAGCGCAACCGCTTGGAAGACCAGTCGGTCTCGGCGCGCTATGTATCGCGCGAGGTGGTCGGCTACCAGCAGCTCGACGCCTACGGCGACTGGCAGAACGACCCCGGCCACGGCGCCGTCTGGTTCCCGCGCAGTGTCGATGCCGACTGGGCGCCCTATCGCGACGGACAGTGGGTCAACATCGCACCCTGGGGCCTGACCTGGGTCGATGCGGCGCCCTGGGGTTTCGCGCCGTTCCACTACGGCCGCTGGACCCGCGTGGGCCCGCGCTGGGGCTGGGTGCCGGGCCGCTCGACGGCGCGGCCCGTGTATTCGCCTGCGCTGGTCGGCTTTGTCGACGGTCGCAGCGACGTGGGCTGGTTCCCGCTCGCACCCGGCGAAGCGTGGCGTCCCGGCTACCGTGCAAGCCCCGGCTACATCGACCGCGTGAACCGCATGGCGGCCTCGCGCGATCGGCAGGCCGAGCTGCGCAGCGGCCTCTATTCCAACCAGCAGATGCCGGGCGCTGTCAGCGTGCTGCCGGCCGAGCGCTTCGGCCGCGGCGCCTTCGGCCGGCGCGACCTGGTGCGGCAGCCCGACGACCGCTTCATGCGCGGACCGGTGGTGCCGATGCCCGGCGTGCCGCTGCACAACTTCGGCGCCGGCTTCGGCCGGCCGGCCGCGGTGGCGCCGCCCTCGCAGCTCATGCAGCGCGAGCAGCAGGAGCGGCGCTTCGAGCAGGCGCGGCGGGCCCGGCAGATGCAGCAGTCCCAGCAGTTGCAGGTGCAGCAGCAGCAGCAGCAACAACAACAACAGGTGCAGGCTCAGCGGCAGCAACAGCAGCAGGTGCTGCAGCAGCAACAGCAGCAGGTGCTGCAGCAGCAACAGCGCGCCGCGCAGCAGCAGGCGCTGGCGCAACAGCAGATGCAACGCCAGCAGCAGCAGGCGCAGCAGCGCGCGGTGCAGGCGCAGCAGCAGCTCCAGGCACAGCAACAAGCCCAGCAGAACGCGATGCGCCAGGCGCAGGAAGCCCAGGTTCGCGCGATGCAGCAGCAGCGCGGCTTCATCGCACCCGGGGTACAGCCACCGCAGCCGCAACCGGTGGCACCGGGCCGAAGCAGCGACGAGCGGCGTCGTCTCATGACCTCGCCCGACCGCTGAGTTCGCCGCCCCGCGCGACCGACGCCCCAGCCGCCGGCTACAGTCGGCAGCAAGGAGCGTCTTTCCATGGCCACATTCGACTTCGATCTTTTCGTCATCGGCGGCGGCAGCGGCGGTGTCCGCGCCGCGCGCATGGCCGCGCAGCTGGGTGCGCGCGTCGCACTGGCCGAGGCCGCCGCGCTCGGCGGCACCTGCGTCAACGTGGGCTGCATCCCGAAGAAGCTCTACAGCTACGCGGCCGGCTACGCCGAGTCGTTCGAGGAAGCCGAAGGCTATGGCTGGACGCTGCCGGCGGCGCCGCGCTTCGACTGGGGACACCTGAAGGCGCAGCGTGCCGGCGAGATCACCCGGCTCAACGGCGTGTATGCCGCGCTGCTGAAGAACGCGGGCGTGCGCCTCATCACCGGCTGGGCGCAACTCGTCGACCCCCACACGGTCGAGGTCGACGGCCGGCGCCACACCGCACGCCACCTGCTGGTGGCCACCGGCGGCACGCCCTTCGTGCCCGACATCCCGGGCCGCGCGCTGGCCGCCACCTCCGACGACATGTTCGACCTCGAGCCTTTTCCGAAGCGGCTGCTGGTGGTCGGCGGCGGCTACATCGCGTGCGAATTCGCCTCGATCTTCAACGGCCTCGGCGCCCAGGTCACGCAGTTGCACCGGCGCGCGCACCTGCTCACCGGTTTCGACGACGACGTGCGGCAGTTCGTCGCGCAAGAGATGGGCAAGGCCGGCGTGGACGTGCGCCTGAACAGCGAGGCCGCCTCGATCGCGCGGGCACCGGATGGCGGCGTCGTCGTCACGCTGGCGCGCGGCCAGGAGATCGAGGCCGACACCGTGCTCTTCGCCACGGGCCGCGTGCCGAACACCCAGGCGCTCGGGCTCGAAGCCGCTGGCGTGGCGCTCGGCGAACACGGCGCGATCGAGGTCGATGCGCACTACCGCAGCTCGGTTCCGTCGATCTACGCGGTCGGCGACGTCTCCACGCGCGTGCCGCTCACGCCGGTGGCACTCGCCGAGGCCATGGTGGTGGTCGATGCGCTGTTCGGTCAGGGGCGGCGCAAACTCGACTACGACTACATCCCGACCGCCGTGTTCACCCATCCGAACATCGGCATCTGCGGCTACACCGAGGCTGGCGCGCGCGTGAAGTTCGGCGAGGTCACCGTTTTCTCGAGCGAGTTCAAGTCGCTGCGCCACACGCTCTCGGGCCGCAGCGAGCGCACCTTCATGAAGCTGGTGGTCGACAAGGCGAGCGACCGCGTGGTCGGCCTGCACATGGTGGGTGCCGATGCCGGCGAGATCGTGCAGGGCTTCGCAGTGGCCATGCGCGCGGGTGCCACCAAGGCGATGTTCGACAGCACGATCGGCATCCACCCGACCGCGGCCGAAGAGTTCGTGACGATGCGCGAGCCGATGCCGGGTTAGCTGTCGGCGCGCGCGGGCGAAGCCTGACGCCTCAGGCTTGCGCTCCGCGCGATTTCACGCCCTCCGCCATCAGCCACTCGCGAAATGCCGCGAAGGCCGGCAGGTCGAGGCGGTCCGGTCGATAGCAGAGGTAGTGCCCCTGGTCGACGCGCACCGGCGTGCCGCAGGGGCTCACCAGCGATCCCTCGGCCAGCTCCTCCTGCACCAGCAGCTTCGGCACCAGGCCGATGCCCAATCCCTTGAGCGCCGCCTGGATCAACGCCGAATACTGCGCGAAGCGCGGGCCGGCCACGGTCTGCACCTCGGGCACGCCGTGCTGCGCGGCCCACTCGCGCCAGGCGGTGGGCGCCCCTTCGTGGTGCAGCAGCGTGTGAGCGACGACGTCGGCCGGCTGCGCGCTGCGCTG
The DNA here is from genome assembly GCF_057656815.1 of Variovorax sp. Soil_C_39. Classification (NCBI taxonomy): domain Bacteria; kingdom Pseudomonadati; phylum Pseudomonadota; class Betaproteobacteria; order Burkholderiales; family Comamonadaceae; genus Variovorax; species Variovorax sp. Soil_C_39. The sequence goes on along the minus strand of NZ_JBDGJQ010000005.1, from coordinate 484,034 downwards.
GCGCTCCTCGACCAGCGCGCGCGCCGCGATCAGCACGAACTCGCGCCCCGCGATGTATTCGGAGACCACGCCGGGCCAGCCGTCGGGGCCGTAGCGGATCGCGGCATCGACGCCGGCCGGAATGCCGTCGCTCGGCTCCAGGTGGCGGCTGAAGCTCAGCATCACGTGGCGGCTCTTCTGGCTGAAGGCCGGCAGGCGCGGGATGAGCCACTTGGTGAGAAAGGTCGGCACGCTCGCGAGCGTGAGCAGGCCCGCGCCGGCATCGCCCGAGCGCGCCTCGAAGGTCGCGGTCTCGATGGCACGCAGGCCGCCCGAGATCTTCTGCCAGTACACGCGCCCCTGCGGCGTGAGCTGCACGCCGCGTCCGTTCTTCTGCAGCAGCTCGCGGCCGAGGAAGGCCTCGAGCCCCGCGATCTGCTTGCTGACCGCGCTGACCGTGATGCACAGGGCGCCGGAAGCGAGCGTGATGCTCTGGTGCCGTGCCACGGCGTCGAAGGCCAGCAGTTCCTGGATGGTGGGGCAGTCGCGCTTCATTCATGGCTCCGGTTGATGAAAGTTTCGTGAAAAACACTTTCCGAATGCTCAAGTGTCATCATCCAACTTTCACCCATAAGTACGCATCTGCTTTCTAGAATTCGGTGGAGCGCGGCGTCTGGCCGCGCGCCAAAACTAGCGCATTCGGAAAGTATGTCGTCTGCGCAAGACATCGGAGGCACATTGGTTCGCGGCATCTCGCTCATCTACGGCCTGTACCTGCTGCTGCCGATCGCCCTGCTGCTGGTCGGCAGCTTCGGCGGCAACTGGACCAACACGCTGCTGCCGACGGGCGTCACCGGCCAGTGGTACCTCGATCTTTGGCTGGACAGCTCGTTCCGCAAGGCTTTCGTGAGCAGCCTGGTGGTGGCGATGAGCGCCTGCGCGATCAACACGGTGCTGGCGTTGCCGCTGGCCTATGCGCTGTACCACGGTGCCCAGCGCGGCAGCAGCATCGCAGCGCGCATCGTGAGCGCCACGCCCATCGCGGTGCCCACCATCACCTTGGCATTCGGCTACATGATTGTCTTCAACACCGACCTCGCACCGTGGCTCGGCTCGATGCCACTCCTGATCGCCGCGCATGCGATCCTCACGCTGCCCTATCTCACCAACACGCTGCTGACCGACCTGCGCCACCTGGACCTGGGCCGGCTCGAGCAGGCGGCCGCCACGCTGGGAGCCTCGGGCTGGCAGCAGTTCACCGGCATCGTCCTGCCGAGCCTGCGGCAGAGCCTGATCAGCGGGCTGGTGATGGTGGCAGCGATCTCGGTGGGCGAGTTCGGGTTGTCGAACCTGCTCACGAGCTTCCAGAACCGCACCTATCCGGTCGTGCTGCTGCAGGCGTTCTACGGTGCGACGGGCTTCGCCTGCGCGGCCACCGTCATTCTCCTGCTGCTGGCGAGCGCGTCGGCGCTTCTCTCTTCCTCTTTGGTGAAGCAACGCGCATGAGCCTTCTTCTCGACAACGTCAGCTACAACTATCCGGGCAGCACGCACGGCCTGCACGATGTCTCGCTCGACGTGCGCACCGGCGAACTCGTGGCGGTGATCGGGCCGAGCGGCTCGGGCAAGTCGACGCTGCTCAAGCTGGTGTCGGGCCTGGAGACAGGCCACACCGGCCGCATCGCGCTCGACGGCGAAGACATGTCGCGCACACCGGTGCACCAGCGCAAGATCGGCATGGTGTTTCAGAGTTATGCGCTGTTCCCGCACCTGAGCGTGCTCGACAACGTGGCCTACGGGCTCAAGCTGCGCAAGGTCGCCACCGCCGAGCGCCGCCGGCGCGCGCAGGACCTGCTCGACCTCGTCGGGCTCGGCGAGTACGCGCAGCGCGCCGTGGCGCAGCTCTCCGGCGGTCAGCAGCAGCGCGTGGCCCTGGCCCGCGCACTCGCCATCGACCCGCGCGCGCTGCTGCTCGACGAGCCGCTCTCGGCGCTGGACGCCAGCGTGCGCGGCCACCTGCGCGACCAGATCCGGTCGATCCAGCAGCGCTTCAACGCGACCACGCTGCTGGTCACGCACGACCAGGAGGAAGCCCTGGTCATGGCCGACCGCGTGGCCATGCTCAAGGACGGCCGCCTGCTGCAGATCGCCACGCCGCGCGACATCTACCAACACCCCGCGAATCGCGCGGTGGCGGAGTTTGTCGGGCTATCGACGATCCTGCCCGCCACGGTGGCTTCGCCGGGCCGGCTCGACATGGGTTTTGCCGAACTCTTCGCCGAGACCGGCGCCCGCCCGCCCGGCAGCGCGGTGCACGTGCTGGTGCGCCCCGAACACATCCAGCCCGACCCGGCACCCGGCAGCCCGAACCGGCTCGCGGGCCGCACCGGCGCCGCGCGCTACCTGGGCGCGCTCACACGCTACGACTTCGAGGTGGCGGGGGCGGGCAAGCCCTTCCTTGCCGAATCGGCCGCGCCGGCGACGCAAGCCATCGCGATCGCACCCGAACACCTCCGCCTGCTCGACCACTGACCCCATCCCTTCAAGGAGCCACCATGCAACGCAGACATCTGATCCAGGCCGCCGGCGCACTGCCCATGCTGTCATTGGCCCGCACCGCTTTCGCCTTCGACGGGCCGGAGCTCTATGCCGGCGAGAAGGCGCTGTATGCCGAGGCGCAGAAGGAAGGCCTGTGCGTCTCCTTCGACACAGGCCCCGAATGGGCCAACTGGAAGGCGCTGTTCCGCGACTTCAAGAAGCGCTATCCCGAGATCGAGCTGACCTACAACGACATCGGCTCCGCCGCCACGGTGGTTGCGCTCGAGAAGACCAAACGCCGCCCCCAGGCCGACACCGCCTACTACTTCGCCGCCTCGGCCGTCGACGCCGCGAAGAAGGACGTGGTCGCGCCCTTCAAGCCCGTGAACTTCGACAAGCTGCCGGCCGTGTTCCGCGAAGCCGAGGGCCGCTGGTTCACCATCCACACGCTCAACATCGCCTTCCTGGTCAACAAGAAGCTCGTGAAGAGCATCCCCACCGGCTGGGCCGACCTGCTCAAGCCCGAGTTCAAGAACGCGGTGGTGTACCTCGATCCGCGCTCCACCGGCATCGGCCAGGTGCTGACCTTCGCCGCGGCCTATGCCAACGGCGGCAGCGTCGACGACGTGAAGCCCGGCACCGACTATCTCGGCAAACTGCACGCGGCCGGCAATGTCATGCGCGTGGAAGGCACCACGCCCTACGCCAAGTTCCTCAAGGGCGAGATCCCGGTGTGGATCAGCTACGAGAACGACGGCCTCAAGGCCAAGCACGTCGACGGCATGGGCGACGCCGTCGAGGTGGTGATCCCCAAGGAGGCCAGCGTGGCCGCGCCCTATGCCATCAGCCTCGTGAAGAACGGCCCGAACCCCAACGCCGGCAAGCTGTGGCTCAACTTCATCATGAGCGAAGCCGGCCAGTCGCTGTTCGCGCAGGGCTTCGTGCGCCCCGCCGTGCCGGGCACGGCGCTCTCTGCCGACGTGGCGGCCAAGATGCCGCCGGCGCCGCAGGTCCGTCCGCTCGACGTGGTGAAGGCATCGCAGCGCAAGGCCGAGGTCGACAAGCTCTGGGCGCAGGCCGCGCTGGGCAGATAGCCGCCATGCGACGCTTTGGCGCCTGGCCGGCCTGGGCCTTCATGGCGCTGTTCTTCGCGGTGCCGCTGGCTGCGCTGCTGCCGGAGGCCTTCGGCGATGGCGGAAGTGCCTTCGGGCGGTTGCTCGGCAACCCGCTGTTCCCGGGCGCGCTGCGCAACACGCTGGGCCTGGGGCTCGCGGCTGGCGCGATCTCGGCGCTGGTGGGCACCTGCATCGCCATCGAACTCGCGCGCCAACCCGAGCGCCGGCGCCAGTGGATGATGACCCTGCTCGGCCTGCCGCTGGCCTTCTCGGGCCTGGTGATCGCCTACGGCTTCATTCTGGCCTTCGGCCGCGCGGGCTTCGTGACGCAGCTGGTGGCCGGGCTGGGCGCCGACCCGGCCGTCATCGGCAGCTGGATCTACAGCGTCTCGGGCCTCGGCTTCGCCTACGCCTACTACCTGATCCCGCGCGTGGCGCTCTCGCTCTATCCCGTGTTCGCCAACCTCGACCTGCGCCCGGCGCAGGCGGCGCGCACGCTGGGCGCATCGCGCGCCCGCGCCTTCTGGGACACGGTGGTGCCCGAAGTGATGCCCTCGGTGCTTTCGAACGCCTGCATGGTGGCGGCGATCGCCATGGGCACCTACGGCACGGCGCTGGCGCTGGTGGGCACTCAGCTCAACATCCTGCCGCTGATGCTGTTCGCGCAGGTGGGCGACGGTGGTTCGGATTTCGCGGTGGCAGCAGCCTTGTCGCTGGTGCTGATGGTGGTGTGTGTGATCGTGATGGGAGTGGGCGATGTCCTTACGCGAAGGCGCGAGCGTGGTGCTGTCGGCGCCGGTCATTGAGGCGCTGGCGCGCCTCGCGCAGAAACAGTCGGGGCCGGCGCGCCACCGCCAGCCGGTGGCCGTGCTCGGCCCGGGCGACGGCGGACCGGTCGAATGCGAGGCCGCCTACGCCGTGGCGCATGCGCTGGCCGGTGCCGGCATGGCCGTGATCTGCGGCGGCCGAGGCGGCGTGATGGCCGCGGCCTCCCGCGGCGCCGCCGAGGCCGGCGGCATCGCCGTGGGCATCCTGCCCGAGGACGACGACCGCAACGCCAACGAATGGCTCGGCGTGGCCATCCCCACCGGCATGGGCGAAATGCGCAACGCGATCATCGCGCGCAGCGGCGTCTGCCTGGTCGCGATCGGCGGCAACATGGGCACGCTGTCGGAAATGGCCATGGGGCTCAAGTGGGGCAAGCCGGTGTTCGTGATGCATGGCGACATCGAACTGCCTGGCGCGGTGCAGGCGGCCGATGTGGACGACATGCTGGCCAAGGTATTGGCCTGCCTGCTGGCCTGAGCCTGCCCCTGGGGACGGCGCCCGTCGCGCGCGCATTGCACAATGCCGCCATGCCCTACATGCCCACTTTCGTCGCCCCCGCCCGCTTCACCGACGCCGCCGCCGCCCTCGAACAGGTCAAGGCCATCTACCAGGGCGGACTCGCGCACCTGCGCGAGTCGATGCTGCGCTTCGTGGCCGGCGAGGCGCTGCCGGGCCGGGTGCGGGCCTGCTACCCGTATGTGCGGGTACACACGCACACCGTGACGCGGCACACGCCGCCGGCCAACGCGGGGCTGAGCTACGGCTTCGTCGCCGGCCCGGGCCGCTACGAGACCACGCTGACGCGCCCCGACCTGTTCTCGCGCTACTACCTCGACCAGTTCCGGCTGCTGCTCGAGAACCACCAGGTCGAGCTCGAGGTCGGCACCAGCACCCAGCCGATCCCGATCCATTTCTCGTTCGCCGAGAACGACCACATCGAAGGCACGATGAGCGACGAGCGCCGCGCGCTGATGCGCGACGTGTTCGACCTGCCCGACCTCGGCGTGATGGACGACGGCATCGCCAACGGCACCTACGAGGCGCAGCCCGGCGAGGCGCAGCCGCTGTCGCTGTTCACGGCGGCGCGGGTCGACTATTCGCTGCACCGGCTGCGCCACTACACGGGCACCGCGCCCGAGTGGTTCCAGAACTTCGTGCTGTTCACCAACTACCAGTTCTACATCGACGAGTTCGTGCGCCTCGGCCACGAAGCCATGGCCGACGAGAAGAGCGAGTACGTCGCCTTCATCGAGCCCGGCAACGTGGTCACGCGGCGCCGCGGCCTGGCCGCGGGCGCCAGCGCCAACTACGCCGCGCTGCTCGACGGCAGCCAGGGCACCGCGCCGGCGCGGCTGCCGCAGATGCCGGCCTACCACCTGGTGCGCGAGGACCGCAGCGGCATCAGCATGGTGAACATCGGCGTCGGCCCGGCCAATGCCAAGACCATCACCGACCACATCGCGGTGCTGCGTCCGCACGCCTGGATGATGCTCGGCCACTGCGCGGGCCTGCGCAATGCGCAGCAGCTCGGCGACTACGTGCTCGCGCATGCCTACGTGCGCGAGGACCACGTGCTCGACGAGGAACTGCCGCTGTGGGTGCCTATCCCGGCGCTCTCCGAGATCCAGCTGGCGCTCGAGAAGGCGGTGGCCGACGTCACGCGCTACGAAGGCCCCGACCTGAAGAAGATCATGCGCACCGGCACCGTCGCGAGCACCGACAACCGCAACTGGGAACTGCTGCCCGGGAACCAGCCGCAGCGTCGCTTCAGCCAGAGCCGGGCGGTGGCGCTCGACATGGAAAGCGCCACCATCGCGGCCAACGGCTTCCGCTTTCGCGTGCCCTACGGCACCCTGCTGTGCGTGAGCGACAAGCCGCTGCACGGCGAGATCAAGCTGCCGGGCATGGCCAACCACTTCTATCGCGAGCGCGTGGAGCAGCACCTGCGCATCGGCATGCGGGCCATCGACATCCTGCGCCAGCAGGGCTCGACCCGGCTGCACAGCCGCAAGCTGCGCAGCTTCGCCGAGGTCGCGTTCCAGTAAGCCGAAGGCATCAGCCGAACAGCTCGGGCATCTCGCGCTGCGCCTTTGCCGTCAGCGTGAGCGCGCGGCCGTCGAGCGCCTGGCGCGCCCAGCCACGGCGCAGCGACAGCTGAAGCCAGGCCGCGCCGAGCGCGCCGCCCAAGTGCGGGCGGCGCTCGCTCCAGTCGAGGCAGGCGCAGGCAAAGCGGCGCCGCGAGCGCCGCACGGCATCGACTTCCAGGCCCAGGCTCTCGAGCGCGACCGCGCCTTCGGTCGTGAGTTCGTACGACCCGCTCGCCAACCCGCTGAGCCAGCCCTGCGCATGCAGCCGGTCGTGCAGCGCCACGCCCGCGGTGCCGGCCATGTGGTCGTAACAGGTGCGCGCGGCGCGCAGGCGGTTCGGCGTGCTCGGCGTGAATACGGCCGATGGCACGGCAGATGGCCCGGCATACGGGGCGCCGGCCAGCACCATGAGGCTTTCGAGCGCCGCGGCCACGGGCTCACCCGCCAGGCGGAAGTAGCGGTGCCTGCCCTGCACCAGCAGTTCGACCAGCCGCTCGTCGCGCAGCCGCGCCAGGTGCGCGCTCGCGGTGGAGGCCGCCACCTCGGCCACGGCCGCGAGTTCGGTCGCGGTGCGCGCATGGCCGTCCATCAGGCAGCCCAGCATGCGGGCGCGCGCGGGCTCGGCGATGGCGCCGGCGAGGCGGGCGAGCTGCAGGTCCGCGCTCTCGGACGGGTCCGCGGCAGCGGACGAGGTGGCGGATGAGGCGGTGACGGGAGTCTTGCGCATGCCCGCATCCTAAGGCGCCGCTGCATGCACGCTTCGTTCACGGCCGAAGTGTCGCGGCGGCCCCGCACGCACACTGCGGTGATGACGCCCCACCCTGCTTCTTCACTCGGCATCCAGATCGATCCCGTCGCGGCGGTCACGCATGCCGATCCGTACCCGTACTACGCACAACTTCGCGCCGGGCCGCCGCTCGCATGGCATGCACCGCTACGGCTCTGGGTCGCGAGCCGGGCCGAGGTCGTCGAATCGTTGCTGCTCGCGCACGACGCGCTGCGCGTGCGCCCTGAAGGCGAGCCCGTGCCGCGCGCGATCGCCGGCAGCTCGGCGGGCGAAGTGTTCGGGCATCTGGTGCGCATGAACGACGGCGCCGCGCACACTGCACACAAGCCGGCGCTGCAGCGCGCGCTGGCGGGGCTGGACCTCCGGGCCGCGCATGCAGCGGCGCTCGATGTGGCGCGCCGTGTGCCCGAGCGCCCGCTCGCAGACCTGCTGTTCGCGATGCCGGTGCAGGCGGTGGCGCATCTGCTGGGCTTCGCGCCGGCAGCGCTGCCGCAGGTCGAGGCGTGGATGCGTGATTTTGTCGCCTGCCTGTCGCCCTTGTCCAGCGCGCCGCAACTGGCGCGGGCCAGCGACGCGGCCGCCGCGCTGATGTCGCGTTTCGAGGCGCTGTGCGCCAGCACACCACCGCGCGAGGCGACGCTGCTGGCAGCTGTGCGCGCCGAAGCCGCAGCGCACGGGAACATGCCCCGCGCGCTGCTGGCCAATCTCGTCGGGCTGCTGTCGCAGACCTGCGACGCCACGGCCGGGCTGCTGGGCAACAGCCTCGCGGCCCTTGCGTGCGAGCCGGGCGCGAGGGAGGCCGCGCGCACCCGCAATGGTCTAAAAGACGTCGTCGAGGAAACCGCCCGGCACGACGCGCCGGTGCAGAACACGCGGCGTTTCGTCGTGGCGCCGGTGCGCATCGCGGGCGTGCCGCTGGCCGCGGATGATGCGGTGCTGCTCGTGCTGGGCGCAGCGAACCGCGATCCGGCGCTCAACCCCGACCCCGACCGCTTCATGCCGCTGCGCCCCGCGCGGCGCATGCTGGGCTTTGGGCACGGCGCGCACGCCTGCCCGGGCCAGGCACTCGCCTGCACGCTCGCCGCCGCGGGGCTCGAGGCCCTGCTTGCGCGCGGGGTCGACCTCGATGCGCTGCACGCGCGCGGCTGGCACTACCGTCCTTCGGCGAATGCGCGGATTCCGGTCTTCGATTGAGTCAGGCCGCAGCCCACTGGCCGGTGTGCGCCAGGTGCGGCGACAGTTCCGCTGCGCCCCAGCGAAGGGGCAGCGCACCGGGGCGGCGCAGCAGCGTGTCGACGCGCAGGCGCAGCAGCCGCTCGGCGCCCTCGAAGGCCGCGACCTCGGGTCCGTCCCAGACGATCTCGGCGCTGGCCGCCAGGTGCAGCAGTTCGCCGGTCTCGAAATCGATGAACAGCAGTCCCGCGCGCGAATGCACCGCCAGATTGCCGAGCGTGTTGAAGAAGCGGTTGCCGACGAAGTCGGGCACCGTGAGCGTGCCGCCGGCATCGACGCGCACGAAGCCCGGACGCCCGCCGCGGTGCGACACGTCCACGCCCTGCGCCGCGGGCGACGCCGCATCGCCGGCCCAGGCCTGCGGCGGCAGCGCCGAAGCGATGAACAGCGTGTCGGCGCGGGCGATCAGCCGCCGTGCCGCCGCATCGAGGCTGTCGCGCCGCTCGGCGGGTGCAGCGGCGGTACCACCGTCCTGCACGAACAGCGGCTCGCGCGCCTGGATGTACTTGGGGCAGTTGCCAAAGCTCTGCTGCACCGCCACCGTGAAGCCGGTGCCGTCCACCGCCTCGACGACGCCGTTCATGCGGTTGCGCCGCCGCGTGTGCGGCTCGATTCCGAGCAGGCCGAGCGACGCACCGGGTGCCAGCTGGCCGGCCAGCGGATCGCCGGGCGCCGGCAGCGCATCGATGCGAAGGTGCGCGGGATCGGGCGAATGCGCAAAGCCGGGCGGCGCCGCGAGCGCGCTGGCCCAGGGCTGACCTTCGGCGTCGAGGCTGCCGACCAGCAGGAACGGCAGTTGCGCGAAGAACGCGCGGTGCTGCTCGGGCATGAAGTCGCGGATCACGCGCGGTCCGGCCGCCGCCATGAGCTCGCGCGCGCCGGCACGCGCCTGCAGCGCGCGCTCGCCCGCATGGAACGGCGCGGCGATCATGCGGCTGCGGCCAGTCCGACGGGCGTGCGCACCATCGGCACGAAGCCCGGCAGCGCCTCGATGCGCGCCAGCCACTCGCGCAGGCGCGGGTACGGATCGAGCGACACGCTGCCTTCGGGCGCATGCGCCACATAGGCGTAGTTCGCCAGGTCCGCGAGCGTGGCCGAGGCGCCGGCCAGGAACGGCTCGCGCTCGAGGTGCATTTCCATCACGGCCAGCAGCAGGTGCGAGCGCGACACGGTCTCGGCCGGATCGGCGGGCAGGTTGAACAGCGCCATCACGCGCGCCGCGGCCGGGCCGTAGGCCAGTGGGCCGGCGGCCACCGAGAACCAGCGCTGCACACGCGCCGCGCCGAGCGGATCGCGCGGCATCCAGCGCGCCGGATCGCTGGCATAGCGCTCGTTGAGGTACACCAGGATCGCATTCGAATCCGCGAGCGTGAGCGCACCGTCCTCGATCACCGGCACCTGGCCGAAGGGATTGCGCGCCAGGAACTCGGGCGTGCGGTGGGCTTTCTGGCGCAGGTCGACCGCGACGAACTCGAACGGCAGGCCGAGCATCGACAGGAAGAGCTGCACCCGATGCACATGGCCCGAGATCGGGGTGCCGAAGAGCTTGATTGGCTGGGCAGGGTGGCTGGCGTGGGGAGTGTTCATGTCTAGATCCTTGGGAGTGCTGTGGGTTGCCCGCATTCTTCGTTACTCCGCCGAATGAATGAATCCCCATTTCCGGATTTCACTGCTGCGTTTTCCGGTCTAATCACGCAATGGACCGCCTCAAAGCCATGCAGGCCTTCGTGCAGATCGCCGACCAGGGCAGCCTCACGCGCGCCGCCGAGTCGCTCGGCAGCTCGCTGCCCGCGGTGGTGCGCGCGCTGGCCGCGCTCGAGGCGCACCTCGGCGTGCGCCTGTTCCACCGCACCACGCGCCGCCTGTCGCTCACCGACGAAGGGCGCCGCTACCTCGCGAGCGCGCGCGAGGTGCTGCTGGCCGCCGACGCCGCCGACCGGGCGCTCACCACCGAGGCGCGCGAACTGGCAGGGCACCTCACGATCGCGGCGCCCGTGCTGTTCGGCCACATGTACGTGGCGCCGGCCATCACACGCTTCATGCAGCGCCACGAGAAAGTGCGCTGCAGCGTGCTGCTGCACGACCGCACCGTGAACATGCTCGAGGAAGGCGTCGACGTGGCGATCCGCATCAGCCCGCTCGACGATTCGTCGCTGGTGGCGCAGCCGCTCGGCACCATCCGACGCGTGGTGGCGGCAAGCCCTGCCTTCCTCGCACGCCACGGCGTGCCGCGGCATCCGCGCGACCTTGCGGGTGCGCCCTGCGTGCGCGGGCGCATCGACGCACCGCCGCAATGGACCTTTCACGACGGCGGCCGGCGCATCGGTGTCACGCTCGAGCACAGGCTCGAGTTCAACCATCTCGCGCCCGCGGTCGAGGCCTGCGCCGCGGGCATGGGCTTCGGCACTTTCTTCTCCTACCAGGTGCTGCCGCACGTCGCCCAGGGCCGGCTGCAGCTGGTGCTCGAAGACTACGAGCCGCCGCCGCGGCCGGTGAGCGTGATCTACCCGAATGCGCGCCTGCTGCCGGCCCGCACGCGGGCGTTCATCGACTGGATGAAGGCGGAGTTCGAAGGCTTTCGACTTTAGGGGTCTTGGGCCCCTGGCGTCCCCGCCCTGCCGCATGGCTGCGTCAGAATGTTCGGGTGCCGACGTCATCACCCCCCACCTTCCCGCCCTTCCTGTTCAAGGCCAGCCAGCTGCAAAAACGCTATGGCGGCACCACGGTCGTGGACGATCTCTCGTTCGAGATCGCGCCCGGCGAATGCCTCGGCGTGATCGGCCCGAACGGTGCCGGCAAGACCACCACCATCCGCATGTGCCTGGGCCTCACCGAGCCCGACGGCGGCAGCATCGAGGCGCTGGGGCTGCAGATGCCGCGCGACGCGCTCGCCATCAAGGCGCAGCTTGGCGTGGTGACGCAGTTCGACACGCTCGACCCCGACTTCAGCTGCGCCGAGAACCTCGTGGTCTACGGCCGCTACTTCGGCTACAGCAAGGCCGAGGTCCGCGCGCGGGTGCCGCAGCTGCTGGAGTTCGCGGCGCTGGCACACAAGGCCGATGCCAAGCCCGGCGAGCTGTCGGGCGGCATGCGGCGGCGCCTCTCGCTGGCGCGCGCATTGGTCAACGACCCGAAGCTGCTGATGCTCGACGAGCCCACCACCGGGCTCGACCCGCAGGCGCGCCACCTGATGTGGGAGCGCCTGCAGGTGCTGCTGCAGCAGGGCAAGTCGATCCTGCTGACCACCCATTTCATGGACGAGGCCGAGCGCCTGTGCTCGCGGCTGCTGGTGCTCGACCACGGCCGCAAGATCGCCGAAGGCCGTCCGCGCGACCTGATCGAGGCACACCTCGAGCCCGACGTGGTCGAGGTGTACGGCAACGGTGCGCTGCCGCTGGCCGAGGCGCCCGAGCTCAAGGCGCTCGCGGCGCGCATCGAGGTGAGCGGCGAGACCGTGTTCTTCTACACCCAGGATGCACGCCGCCTGCTGGACGCGCTCACGCAGCACGGCGGCCTGCGCACCTTCCACCGCCCGGCCAACCTCGAAGACCTGTTCCTCAAGCTCACGGGCCGCCAGATCCGTGAAGACGGCTGAGAAAGAAAGAAATGCCCGGCATGACGACGACGACAACAACCACGACGACCACCGCTGCGGCACCCGCCAGCCCCTCGGCCTGGCGCCCGCCCGAACTCTCGCTGCGCTGGTGGCCGGTGTTCCTGCGCAACCTGCTCGTGTGGCGCAAGCTCGCGATCCCGAGCCTGATCGGCAACATCGCCGAACCGCTGATCTGGCTCGTGGCCTTCGGCTACGGCATGGGCGCGCTCGTGGGGCAGGTGACGGTCGACGGCACCCCTGTGCCGTACATCCTCTTTCTCGCGAGCGGCTCGATCTGCATGAGCGCCATGAACGCCGCGAGCTTCGAAGCGCTGTATTCGGCCTTCTCACGCATGCACGTGCAGAAGACCTGGGACGGCATCATGAATGCGCCGGTGGGGCTCGACGACATCGTGCTGGCCGAGATGCTCTGGGCTGCGTTCAAGTCGATCTTCACCGTGACCGCGATCCTGCTCGTGATGCTCGGCCTCGGCATCAGCCACAGTCCCAAGCTCGTGGTGGCCTGGATGGTGCTCGCCGGTGCGGGCATCACCTTCTCGTCGATCGCGCTGATCTTCAATGCGCTGGCGAAGGGGTACGACTTCTTCACCTACTACTTCACGCTGTTCATGACGCCGATGATGTTCCTGAGTGGCGTGTTCTTTCCGCTCGAGCAGCTGCCCTCAGCGGTGCGGGCCGTGGCGGCATGGCTGCCGCTGACCAATGCGGTGGCGCTCGTGCGGCCGCTGTTCATGGACCGGTGGCCCGAGGGCTGGATGCTGCATGCGGCCGTGCTGGTGGTCTATGCGGTGGCGTCGTTCTGGGTGGCGCTGGCGCTCACGCGCAGGCGCTTCGCGCGATAAGCGAACCCGTGTGGCTCGCTGTCGAAACGAGGTCCAAACAATTACATTGCACACAATTGAATTGCACACTACAATTCAGCCCATGCCCTCCCCGCAAGCCACGACCGACGACATGCTCAAGCTGGACAACCAGCTCTGCTTCGCCGTCTATTCCGCCTCGTTGGCCATGACGCGGCTCTACAAGCCGGTGCTAGAGAAGCTGCAGCTCACCTACCCGCAGTACCTCGTCATGCTCGCGCTCTGGGAGCACGACGGGCCCATGGTGTCCGAGCTCGGCGAGCGGCTCTCGCTCGATTCGGGCACGCTCACGCCGCTGCTCAAGCGCCTCGAGGCGAACGGCTACGTCGCACGGCTGCGCGACGCGGCCGACGAGCGCCGCGTGCGCATCACGTTGACGGCCGCGGGCCGCAAGCTCAAGGCGCGTGCCGCGAACGTGCCGGGCTGCCTCATGGCGGCCGCGCAGTGCTCGGTGCCCGAACTCATCGCGCTCACGCAGCAGATTCAGGGTTTGCGCGAGCGCATCCGCAAGGCCGCCTGAGACATCGCAGGCCGTCCCCCCAGGTTTTTTCGTCCCCTTCCCTTCAACCACCCACCCAAGGAATCACCATGACCACCAAGCTCGACAAGGTTCTCTACACCGCCGAAGCCCACACCGTCGGCGGCCGCGAAGGCGCGGGCAAGTCCAGCGACGGCGCCATCGACGTCAAGCTCAGCGCGCCCGGCTCGGGCAAGCCTGGCACCAACCCCGAGCAGCTGTTCGCGGTGGGCTATGCCGCCTGCTTCATCGGCGCGATGAAGGCCGTGGGCCCGAAGATCGGCGTGAAGGTGCCCGACGACGTGGCGATCGACTCGAGCGTCTCGCTCGGCCCGACGAACGGCGGCGCCGCCTACGGCATCGCGGTGAAGCTCGCGATCACGCTGCCGGGCCTCGATGCGGAAGCCAAGCAGAAGCTGGTCGACACGGCGCACCAGGTCTGCCCGTACTCGAACGCCACGCGCGGCAACATCGACGTCGAGCTGACGATCGCCTGATCCCCGGCGCACTGCGCGCGAAAAAAGCGTCCCGGCATCGCGCCGGGGCGCTTTTCCTTTTTGCGGACTCGCCGGCCTCCTCCGATGTCCCGCGCGCGACGCGCCAGGCCGCGGCGCGATGGCGCGTTTCATCAAGCTTGGCTAATGTGGCCGTCGGTTCCGCCCATCCCAACTTCGTGTGGAGACAGACACCATGAGCACCACCAGCAGCCTGCTGATCCAGAAGGACGAACTCTCGTCCACGCGCCTGCACACCGCCGTCGACCAGCCGCTCGCCGAGGGCGAAGTGCGCGTGCGCATCGATGCGTTCGCGCTCACCTCGAACAACATCACCTACGCCGCGTTCGGCGATGCGATGAGCTACTGGCAGTTCTTCCCGACCGGCGAAGACGCCTGGGGCTGCATCCCCGTGTGGGGCTTCGCGCGCGTGGTGCAGTCGCTGCATCCGGGCGTGGCCGTGGGCGAGCGGCTCTATGGTTACTGGCCGATGGCGACGGGCGCGGTGCTGAGGCCCGAGCGTCTCTCGGCCGAGCGCTTCACCGATGGCGCAGCGCACCGCACCGCGCTGCCTGCCGTCTACAACCAGTACTTCCGCTGCAACGCCGACCCGCTCTACACGGCCGAGACTGAAGACATCCAGGCGCTGCTGCGACCGCTCTACATCACCTCGTGGCTGATCGACGACTTCATGGCCGACAACGCCTTCTTCGGCGCAAAAACCATGCTGCTGTCGAGCGCATCGAGCAAGACCGCCTACGGCACCGCGTTCCAGCTGCACCAGCGCGAGGGCATCGAGGTGATCGGCCTCACTTCGCCAGGCAACGTGGCCTTCTGCGAGAGCCTGGGCTGCTACCACCGCGTGCTCACCTACGACGCGCTCGACACGCTCGCGGCCGACACCGAACTGGTCTACGTCGACTTCGCGGGCGACGGGCCGCTGCGCAGCGCAGTCCACGAACGCTTTGCGAACCTGAAGTACAGCTGCTCGATCGGCGGCACGCACCTGGAGCAGCTCGCGGCAAAGGGCGCGGGCAAGAACCTCTCGGGGCCGCGCGCCACGCTGTTCTTCGCACCGGCGCAGATCAAGAAGCGCACCGGCGAATGGGGTGCCGACGAATTCGGCCGCCGCCTCGTGGCCGCCTGGCAGGCCTTCATCGCCACAGTGGGCGATGCGAGGAATCCGTGGCTGCGCGTGTCGCACCACGTCGGCGCCGAGGCCGTGCAAGCGGCCTACGCACAGGTGCTGGCCGGAAAGGGCGACCCGCGCAGCGGACACATCCTGTCGTTGCAGGAGCCCGCGGGCAGACACTGAGCCTGCCGGCAACGCGGGGTAGCGACAATCGCCGCATGACCCCTTCTTCTTCCGACGCGCCCGCCAACACCCATCCCTACGAGAACCTCACGCCCGACGTGGTGCTCGACGCGCTGGCAACGCTCGGCCTGCACGGCGACGGGCGGCTCACCACGCTCAACTCCTACGAGAACCGGGTCTACCAGGTGTTCCTGGAACAGCCGGCCGCGCACCCGGCGGTGGTGGTCAAGTTCTACCGTCCCGAGCGCTGGAGCGAGGCCGAGATCCTCGAAGAGCACGCCTTCTCGCTCGAACTGGCCGCGGCCGAGGTGCCCGCGGTGGCGCCATTGGCCTTCGACGGCACCACGCTGCACCGCCACGGCGGCTTTGCCTTCAGCGTGAGCCCCTACCGCGGCGGGCGCTCGCCCGAGCTCGACGACTTCGAGGTGCTCGAATGGGTCGGGCGCTTCCTCGCGCGCATCCATACCGTGGGGAGCGCCACGCCCTTCGCGGCGCGGCCTGCGCTCGACCTGCAGACCTTCGGCACCGCCTCGCGCGACTGGCTGCTCGGCAACGACAAGATCCCGCTCGACGTGCAGCGCGACTGGGAAAAGGCCTGCAACGACGCGCTTGACATGATCGCGGCCACGCCGCTCGCTACGGGCAGCAGCGCCGGGGCGGACGGGTTCCAGCCGCGCAAGCTGCGGCTGCACGGCGACGTGCATCCCGGCAACATCCTCTGGACACCCACCGACCGGCCCGGAGGCGGGCCGCATTTCGTCGACCTCGACGATGCGCGCACCGGCTTTGCCGTGCAGGACCTGTGGATGCTGCTGTCCGGCGAGCGCGCGCAGCGCACGGCGCAGCTGTCGGGCCTGCTCGACGGCTACGAACAGTTCCGCGAATTCGACCGCCGTGAACTCGCGCTGATTGAACCGCTGCGCACGCTGCGGCTCATCCATTACAGCGCCTGGCTCGCGCGCCGCTGGGAAGACCCGATCTTCCCCATCAACTTTCCGTGGTTCGGCTCGAGCGACTACTGGAAAGGCCAGATTCTCGTTCTGCAGGAGCAGTGCGAGCAAATGGCAGAAGAGCCCCTTTACGCCTGATCCGGCACGGCCTCGGCCACGCCCTCCAGCAGCCGCTCGGCCAGCAGGTTGACCGGCCCGCTGCGCCAGACGCCGTAGGCCTCCGACTGCGCGACCGCCCGGTCGAGCGGGCGGAACACCGCGCCGCGCAGCGCCGAATGCCGCATCGCCTGCGGCACCAGCGCCACGCCCAGGCCCTGCGACACCAGCGACACCACCGCGAGCCAGTGGCGCACCTCGTGCCGCACCTCGGGCTGGAAGCCGGCCTCGGCGCAGATCGACAGGATGCGCTCGTGGTAGTCGGGCGAGACCTCGCGCGAGAACAGCACGAAGGGCTGGTCGCGCAGGTCGGACGGCGCCAGCACGCGCTTGCGCGCCAGCGCGTGGCCCGAAGGCAGGCAGCAGACGAAGGGCTCGGCCAGCAGCAGCCGGTGCTGCAGTTCGGGCGGCATGCGGCTGGTGTGGACGAAGCCGAGGTCGAGCCGATCGTGCAGCAGCTCCGAGATCTGCATGCCCGAGTTGAGCTCTGCCAGCGTGATGCGCACCGCCGGATGCCGCGCCTGGAACGCGCGCAGCGCCTGCGGCAGGCCACGGTAGAGCATCGCGCCGACGAAGCCGATGCGCAGCCGCCCGGCAGAACCCGCAGCCACGTCGCGCGCCTCGAGCGCGGCCTCCTCGGCCTGGCGCAGCAGCCGCCGCGCCGAGGCGCGCAGCGCATCGCCCGCGGGCGTGAGGCGCACCTCCTTGCTGTTGCGCTCGAACAGCCGCGCACCCACCGACGCTTCGAGCTGGCGGATCGCCACCGACAGCGGCGGCTGCGAAATCGCCAGCCGACGCGCGGCGCGCCCGAAGTGCAGCTCTTCGGCAAGCACGGAAAAGTAGCGCAGGTGGCGGAGTTCCATGAATAGGCAGATCGAATCGAACAAGACCAATTCGATATTAGACACGGATCGTCGCGGCGCCAACAATGCGGCGAAACAGGAGACACGACGCATGGTCCAGAACGACGACACCGCCGCCGCCGCCCACCCGATCCCCGACCGCCACGGCCAGAACCTCTTCAGCACCGACACCGAGCTGCATGGGCTGCTCGCGCTGTATCTGCCGCCCGACCTACTTGCGCACATGCGCCCGCATTTCGAGCGCCTGGGCGGCCTCGCAGGCGGCACGCTCGACGAATTGGCGAGCACCGCCGACCGCAACCCGCCCACGCTGAAGCAGCGCACGCGCACCGGGCTCGACGAGCAGGCCATCGTCAAGCATCCGGCCTACGTCGAGATGGAGCGGCTCGCGCTGAGCGAGTTCGGCCTGGCCGCGATCTCGCACCGCGACGACACGCTGGGCTGGAAAGGCAAGATGCCGCCGCTCGTCAAGTACGCGCTGACCTACCTGTTCGTGCAGGCCGAGTTCGGCCTGTGCTGCCCGGTCTCGATGACCGACTCGCTCACGCGCACGCTGAAGAAGTTCGGCGAGCCCTCGCTGGTGGCGCGGTATCTGCCGCGCCTCACCTCGCTCGACTTCGACGAACTCGCGCAGGGCGCAATGTTCATGACCGAGCAGGCCGCGGGTTCCGACATCGCGGCCACCGCCACGGTGGCGCGCCGCACGGGCGACGGCAGCTGGCGCCTCACGGGCGACAAGTGGTTCTGTTCGAACCCCGACGCCGACTTCGCGATGGTGCTCGCACGCGCCGAAGACGGCGCGCCCGGCATGAAAGGCGTGTCGCTGTTCCTCTTGCCGCGCGGGCTCGACGACGGCCGCCTCAACCACTACCGCATCATCCGCCTGAAGGACAAGCTCGGCACGCGCTCGATGGCGAGCGGCGAGATCCGGCTCGAGGGCGCGGTCGCGTACCTGGTGGGCGAAGAAGGCCGCGGCTTCGTGCAGATGGCCGACATGGTCAACAACTCGCGGCTGTCGAACGGCGTGCGCGCCGCGGGCCTGATGCGCCGTGCGGTGGCCGAGGCCGAGTACATCGCCGCCGAGCGCCGCGCCTTCGGCCGCACGCTCGCGCAGATGCCGTTGATGCAGCGCCAACTCGACAAGCTGCGCGTGCCGACCGAACAGGCGCGCACCATGGTGTGCCAGACCGCGCAGGCGCTCGCGCGCTCCGACGCCGGCGAGCCCGACGCCTACGCGCTGCTGCGCATCCTCACGCCGCTCATCAAGTTCCGCGCCTGCCGCGATGCGCGCAAGGTCACGGGCGATGCGATGGAAGTGCGCGGCGGCTGCGGCTACATCGAGGAATGGAGCGATCCGCGGCTGCTGCGCGATGCGCACCTGGGCTCGATCTGGGAAGGCACGAGCAACATCGTGGCGCTCGACGTGATCCGCGCCGTCAAGCGCGAGGGCTCGCTGCCGGTGCTGCGCGCGCACTGCGAGTCGCTGCTCGCCGATGCGGCGCTCGCGCCCGCCTTCGCCGAGGCGCTGCGCGATGCGCTCGCGCGCGCCGCCGCACTCGCCGAGACCGCCGCACGCGACGGCGGCGAGGCGCTGGCCCGCCAGGCGGCCTCGGCGCTCTATCACTGCACCAGCGCCACCGCGATGGCCTGGGAGGCCGCCCGCACCGGCTCGGCCGACCGCCTGCGCTGGGCACAGCTTGCGCTGCTGCACCGCGTGCTGCCGCGCGACCCGCTCGCGCCCGATGCGGTGCCGGCCGGCTGGAACGCCTGAACAACGCACGCAACAGAACACATCAAACCCAACGGAGACCACCTTGCGCCCCCTCTTTCCCCTTCTCTTTTCCGCCGCGGCCTGCACGCTGATGCTGGCCGCCGCGCCGGCCGCCGCCCAGTCCGGCGACGCCTTTCCGTCCAAGCCTGTCACGCTGGTGGTGCCCTTCCCGCCCGGCGGCCCGACCGATGCCATGGCACGCACGCTCGCGGCCGAGATGAAGGACCGCCTGGGCCAGCCGATGATCGTGGAGAACCGCGCCGGTGCCGGCGGCAACATCGGCGCCGACCACGTGGCGCGCGCCGAGCCCGACGGCCAGACGCTGCTGTTCGGCACCTCGGGGCCGCTTGCGATCAATTCGAGCCTGTACCGCAAGATCAGCTACGACCCGATCAAGAGCTTCGCGCCGGTGATCCAGGTCGGCCACCTGCCGAACATCCTGGTGGTGCACCCGAGCGTGCCCGCGAAGAACGTGCAGGAGCTCGTGGCGTACGCCAAGGCCAACCCCGCCAAGCTCAGCTATGCCTCGTCGGGCAACGGTGCGTCGTCGCACCTCGCGGGCGTGCTGTTCAACTCGGTGGCCGGCACCGACCTGCTGCACGTGCCGTACAAGGGCACCGGCCCGGCGCTCAACGACCTGCTCGGCGGCCAGGTGCAGATGACCTTCACCGACATCCTCACCGCACTGCCGTACGTGAAGACCGGCAAGCTGCGCGCGTTGGGCGTGGCCACGGCCGCGCGTTCGCAGGCACTGCCCGACGTGCCGACGATCGCCGAGCAGGGCTACAAGGGCTATGACGTGAGCGTGTTCTTCGGCATCGTCGCGCCGGCCGGCACGCCCGCGGACCGCGTCACCAAGCTCAACCAGGCGTTCGCCGAGGTGCTGAACTCGCCCAAGGTCAAGCAGATGTTCGCGGCGCAGGGGCTCGAGCCGGCACCGGATACCTCGCCGCAGCAGCTGGCCCGCTTCATTGCGAGCGAGTCGGTGAAGTGGAAGGGTGTGGTGAAGCAGTCGGGGGCGCAGCTGGATTGATTTGACCGTTGCGGTTCAGGGCGCGATGTCGCCGACGGTGGGCGCCCGGCGTGCGGAGGGAGTACCCGGTGGCCTGCGCACGCACCCCGAACAGCAGCCTGAAAGACAGCAATC
Source organism: Variovorax sp. Soil_C_39 (assembly GCF_057656815.1). Taxonomy (NCBI): domain Bacteria; kingdom Pseudomonadati; phylum Pseudomonadota; class Betaproteobacteria; order Burkholderiales; family Comamonadaceae; genus Variovorax; species Variovorax sp. Soil_C_39. The sequence continues at coordinate 463,779 of NZ_JBDGJQ010000005.1, read as the reverse complement.
ACAAGACATGGAGCAAACAATGACCCCGCCTCCCGGCGCCCTCACCGGCATCCGCGTCCTCGACATCTCGCGCATCCTCGGCGGCCCCTACTGCGGCCAGATCCTGGGCGACCATGGCGCCGACGTGCTCAAGATCGAGCCCCCGCAGGGCGACGACACGCGCACCTGGGGCCCGCCCTTCAAGGACGGCGTGGCGTCGTACTACCACGGCCTCAACCGCAACAAGCGCGTGCAGCACCTCGACCTTTCCACCGACGAAGGCCGCGAGGCGCTGCTCGCGCTCGTGGCCGAGGCCGACGTGCTGATCGAGAACTTCAAGGCCGGCACCATGGAACGCTGGGACATCGGCTTCGACACGCTCTCGCATCGTTTCCCGCGCCTCGTGTGGTGCCGCGTCTCGGGCTTCGGCACCGACGGCCCGCTCGGCGCGCTGCCGGGCTACGACGCCGCCGTGCAGGCCATGACCGGCATCATGAGCATCAACGGCGAGGCCGAGGGCGGTCCATTGCGCGTCGGGCTGCCGGTGGTCGACATGGTCACCGGGCTCAATGCCGTGATCGGCGTGCTGCTCGCGCTGCAGGAGCGCCAGCGCAGCGGCCGCGGGCAGCTGGTGGAGGCGGCGCTCTACGACAGCGGCCTCTCGCTGCTGCATCCGCATGCGGCCAACTGGTTCATGGACGGCACCGCCCCGCGGCGCACCGGCAATGCGCATCCGAACATCTATCCCTACGACGCGCTCGCCACCGGCACCGACCCGGTGTTCGTGGCCGTGGGCAACGACCGGCAGTTCGCGAGCCTGTGCCGCTGCATCGGCCTGCCCGCACTGGCCGACGATCCGCTCTACAGCACGGCCGGCGCGCGCTCGGTGCACCGCGACGGGCTCAAGCAGCAGCTCGAGGCGGCCATGGCCGCCTTCGACGGGCGCGTGCTGGTCGACCAGCTCATGGCCGCCGGCGTGCCCGCCGCGCCCGTGCTGCCGGTGGACGCCGCGCTCACGCATCCGCACACGGCGCATCGCGGCATGGTGGTGGAGATGGAGGGCGGCTACCGCGGCATCGGGGCGCCCGTGAAGCTCGGCCGCACGCCGGCCAGCTACCGCCACGCGCCGCTCACGCCGGGCGAGCGGTTCTTGCCGAAAACTGAAGAAGACGCTTAGTCAGCCGTCAGGGCGCGACCGGGTTGCCGGGGGTGGCGGCATTCCAGGCCGGCGCGGCACCGGTCGATACGCGCCGCACCACCACCGGCTGCACCGGCGCCGCCGCGCGGGGTGCGGCGTACGGGTTGTGCAGCACCACGCTCTTGCCAACGCCCACGCCGGTACCGACCGGCCCGACGCCGACCCCCACGCCGGCACTGGCCGAGCCGGTCACGGCGCCGTTGTCGTGCAGCGCCACACCCGCGCCGAGCGGGCCCCAGCCGGTGTTGAGCCCGACCGAGAAGTTGCCGTCCTTGGTGGCGCCAAGGCCCAGCGAGAGCCCGGGCACCAGCGGAATGCCGAGGCTGTAGTGCGAACAGCCGCCCACCAGGAGCAATGGCATCAGCGCCGCCGCGAAGGCAGCGGCTGCACGCCCGCCGGTGCGCGGCCGGGGCGTCACACCAGAAGCGCGTTGACGCGCCGCACGTAGGCGGCCGGGTCGGCCGGGAGCCCGCCTTCGGCCAGCAGCGCCTGGTCGAACAGGATGTGGGCCAGGTCGTCGAAGTGCGCCGAGCCTTCGAGCTTCTTCACCAGCGCATGGTCGGCGTTGACTTCGAGCACGGGCTTCAGGTCGGGCGCGGGCTGGCCGGCCTGCTTGAGCATGCGCGCGAGCTGCGTGCTCATGCCGCCGTCCTGCACCACCAGGCAGGCCGGCGAGTCGACCAGGCGCGTGGTCACGCGCACATCTTCGGCCTTGTCCTTGAGCGCTTCCTTGAGCTTCTCGAGCATCGGCTTGAACGATTCGGCCGCTTCCTCGGCGGCCTTCTTCTCGGTCTCGTCCTGCAGCTTGCCGAGGTCGACCGCGCCCTTGGCCACGCTCTGCAACGGCGTGCCGTCGAATTCGGTCAGGTAGTTCAGCGCCCACTCGTCGACGCGGTCGGTCATCAGCAGCACCTCGATGCCCTTCTTCTTGAAGACCTCGAGCTGCGGGCTGTTCTTGGCGGCGGCCAGGTTGTCGGCCGTGATGTAGTAGATCGCGTCCTGGCCTTCCTTCATGCGCGCCTTGTAGTCGGCAAAGCTCACGGTCACCCCATCGGTGGTGGTCGAGGCAAAGCGCAGCAGCTTGGCGATGCGGTCGCGGTTGGCGAAGTCTTCGCCCAGGCCTTCCTTCAGCACCGAGCCGAACTCGGCATAGAAGCTGGCGTACTTGCCCGCTGCCTTGGCGTACTCGACGGCGGCTTCGGCGGCCGGCGTGGCGTTCTTGTCGACCACGTCGCTGACATCGTTCAGCCCCTCCGTCGGCTCGGGCGCGGGCACCGATTCGCCCGAGCCCACGTCGATCTTGCCCTCGGCGGCTTCAGGACTGGTCTCCTGCTTCTTGGCCAGGTCTTCGAGCATGCCCAGCACGCGCTTGGTGCTGCCTTCGCGGATCGCCTTCACGTCGCGGCTTTCCTGCAGCAGCTCGCGGCTCACGTTGAGCGGCAGGTCGGACGAGTCGATCACGCCCTTCACGAAGCGCAGGTAGCTCGGCATCAGCGCCTCGGCGTCGTCCATGATGAAGACGCGCTTCACGTAGAGCTTGACGCCCGCGCCCTTGTCGCGGTTCCACAGGTCGAACGGGGCCTTCGAGGGAATGTAGAGCAGCTGCGTGTACTCGGTGCTGCCCTCGACGCGGTTGTGGCTCCAGGCGAGCGGCGGCTCGAAGTCGTGGCTGATGGTCTTGTAGAACTCTTCGTACTGCTCGGGCGTGATGTCCTTCTTGGCGCGGCTCCACAGCGCGTTGGCCTTGTTGACCGTTTCCCATTCGCCGGTCTTGACCATGTCGCCGGGCTGGTCGTTCTCGCCTTCCTTCCACTCCTCCTTCTCCATGAGGATGGGCAGCGAGATGTGGTCGGAGTACTTGCCGACGATCTGCTTGAGCTTCCAGGCGTTGAGGTATTCGTCGGCGTCGTCGCGCAGGTGCAGCGTGATGCTGGTGCCGCGCTCGGCGCGCGTGATGTCGTCGACCTCGAAGTCGCCCGCGCCGCCGCTCGTCCAGCGCACGCCCTGCTCGGGCGGGAGGCCCGCGCGGCGCGACTCGACCATGATCTTGTCGGCCACGATGAAGCCCGAATAGAAGCCCACGCCGAACTGGCCGATGAGCTGTGCGTCGGCCTTCTGGTCGCCGCTGAGCTTGCTCACGAAGTCCTTGGTGCCGCTCTTGGCGATGGTGCCGAGGTTGTCGATGGCTTCCTGGCGCGACAGGCCGATGCCGCGGTCGGCGATGGTGATGGTGCGCGCGGCCTTGTCGAACGAAAGGCGCACGTCGAGCTGGGGCTGGTCTTCGTACAGGTCAGGCTGGTCGATGGCCTCGAAGCGCAGCTTGTCGCAGGCGTCCGATGCATTCGAGATCAGCTCGCGCAGGAAGATTTCCTTGTTGGAGTACAGCGCATGCGTCACGAGGTGCAGCAGTTGCGCGACTTCAGCCTGGAATGGGAGTTTTGTATGGGAGGAATCAGCCATGGAAGTGATGAGTATCGAAGCCAAAAAATTCTAAGCCGTGCGGCGTCCGCGCCGCCCGGCCTGCCAACTCTGCGAATTGGGGCCGGTGCATCGGATCACAAGGGCTGCGCCGCATGCCAACTGGTCGTCAGTTCATCGAAAAACCGTCGAATTGTGAACATATTCCGTTCACTGCAAAAAGATTTAACACCTGTCGTCTCCCCTCCCTAGAATCCGCCCGCGCCCGGAGGGGACGCAGGCATTCATCAACATTCGAGGAGAAGAAAAACGTGGAACATAGCACCTACAAAAAGTGGTCGGCGGAGTTCATAGGTACTTTCTGGCTCACGCTCGGCGGCTGCGGCAGCGCGGTGCTGGCGGCGGGTTTTCCGGAACTGGGCATCGGGTTCCTCGGCGTCTCGCTCGCGTTCGGCCTCACGGTGGTGACCGGTGCCTACGCGCTCGGGCCGATCTCGGGCGCGCACTTCAACCCTGCGGTGTCGATCGGCCTCGCAGCCGCGGGGCGCTTCCAGGCCTCGCAGCTCGCGGGCTACATCGTGGCGCAGGTGCTCGGTGCCATCGCGGCCGCGGGCGTGCTGTACCTGATCGCCACCGGCAAGCCCGGCGCCGAGATCGGCGGCTTCGCGACCAACGGCTTCGGCGAGCACTCGCCCGGCAAGTACGGCATGACCGCCGCGCTGGTCTGCGAAGTGGTGCTGACCGCGGTGTTCCTGATCGTGATCCTCGGCGCCACGGCCAAGCGCGCGGCCGGTGGCTTCGCGGGCCTGGCCATCGGCCTGTGCCTGACGCTGATCCACCTGATCTCGATCCCCGTGACCAACACCTCGGTCAACCCGGCGCGCAGCACCGGCCCGGCGCTGTTCGGGCCGTCGTATGCGGTGTCGGAGCTGTGGCTGTTCTGGGTCGCGCCGATCGCCGGCGCGGTCATCGGCGCGGTGATCTACCGCGCGCTGTTCGCCAGCCAGGACGACTGACCGACCGGCCCCGGGCTGGGCCGGGGCTCAGAACTTCTCGTGCGGTGCAAGGTAGCGCCACTGCCCCACGGGCAGGTTGCCGAGCATCACCTTGCCGATGCGCACGCGCTTGAGGCCCACCACCTTCAGGCCGACCAGCTCACACATGCGGCGGATCTGGCGCTTCTTGCCCTCGGTGAGCACGAAGCGCAGCTGCTCGGGGTTCTGCCACTCGACCCGCGCCGGCTTGAGCTGCTGGCCGTCCAGGCTCAGGCCGTGGCGCAGCCGGGCGAGCATGGCGGGCGGAAACACCGCCTGCACATTGCTGGTGACCGGGTCGTCGTCGTCCAGGCGCACCAGCTGCCCGGTGGGCGCGGGCTGGCCGAGGCCGTGCCAGGCCACGCGCACCAGGTATTCCTTCTCCATCACCGAGTCTTCGCCGATCAGCTGGCGCGCGATGCGCCCGTCCTGCGTCATCACGAGCAGGCCGGTCGAATCGATGTCGAGCCGCCCGCAGGGCGCCAGGCCACGCAACTGCTGCGGGCTGAAGAAGAAGCGGGTGTTGTCCTCGGCCCAGCGGTTGGGCGGCGTGAACAGCGTGACCGCCGGCTCGTGCCCGTCTTCGGCCTGCGCGCTCACATAGCCGATGGGCTTGTGGATCAGGATGGTGACCTGGTTCGCCTGCTGGCCCTTGGCCGCCTTGTCGACCTCGATGCGGTCGGACGGCGTGACCTTCACGCCCATCTCGGCCGGCTTGCCGTTGACGCGCACCCAGCCCTGGGCAATCCAGTCGTCGGCCTCGCGGCGCGAGCACATGCCGAGTTCGGCCATGCGTTTGTTGAGGCGGACGGGTGCGGCGGCGGTGTCGGTCATGTCGCGGCATTTTCGCCCATGGGCGATGTCCCCCGGATGTGTCGCATTGCATCGCCATAATGCGCCCGAAACCGCATGACCAAAATCCTGATCCTCAGTGTGAGCGCCGGCAATGGCCATGTGCGTGCCGCGCAAGCCCTCGAAGCCGCCGTGCAGGCGGCGCCGCCGCACAGCGCGGTCCACATCGACGCGATGGCGCATGTGACGGCCGGTTTTCGCAAGGTGTACACCGACTGGTACCTCCAGCTGGTGAACCGCGCGCCCGACCTGTGGTCGTACCTGCACCAGCGCACCGACGCCACGCCGCACCATGCGCTGTCGCAGCGGCTGCGCCGGGGCATCGAGCGGCTGAGCACGGTCGCGCTGGCGCGCGAGCTGCACCGCGAGAAGCCCGGCGCGGTGATCTGCACGCACTTCCTGCCGGCCGAGCTGCTGATGCGCGAGCGCAACCGCGGCCGCATCGACTGCCCAGTGTGGCTGCAGATCACCGACTACGACCTGCACAACATGTGGCTGGTACCGGGCATGACGGGCTATCTGGCCGCCACCGACGAGGTGGCTTTTCGGCTGAGTGCGCGCGGCATTCCGCCCGAGCGCATCCATGTGACGGGCATTCCGGTGATGCCGGGCTTCTCGGGGACGGAGGCATTGGCGCGCGACGCCTCGGTCGCGGCGCTCGGGCTCGATCCTGCGCGGCCGGTGTTGCTGATGGCATCGGGCGGGGCCGGCGTGGGCGACCTGCCGAGCATGGTCGAGCGCGTGCTGGGGCTCGGCGGCGACAACGGCGACAGAGGCTTTCAAGTGATCGCCGTCGCCGGCCGCAATGCCGAGGCGCATGCCCGGCTGCAGGCGCTGGCCGCGCGGCACCCGGGGCGCGTGGCCGCCATCGGCTTCACGAGCGAGATGCACCGGCTCATGGCCGCGGCCGACCTCGTGGTGACCAAGCCCGGCGGCCTCACGGTGTCGGAATGCCTGGCGCTCGGCAAGCCGATGCTGCTGATCTCGCCGATCCCGGGACAGGAAGAACACAACGCCGGCTTCCTGATGGAAGAAGGCGCGGCCTGGCTCGCCTACGACGCGATCGGCCTCGACTACAAGGTGGCGCGGCTCATGGCCGATCCATCCCGGCTCGCGGCCATGGCCGCGCGCAGCCGCGCGCTCGGCAAGCCGCACGCGGCTGCCGCCGTGCTGCGCCACGTGCTGGGCGCCCGGGCCAGCGACGACGACCAATGAACCCCATGCACAGCAAAAGCAGCAACAGCACCGCCCTGGAAAAGACGGGCATCGCCCGCACGATCGGCTATCTCGCCTGGGTCGTCGTGATGGCCTTCTTCTTCGCCAATGCCGAGATCCAGATCGAAGGCGGCGCGGGCTGGGCCACGTCGCTGCCGACCTGGCGCATCGAGAACAGCATCTGGCTCGACCTGTTCTGGGGCGGCCGCGCGATGACGGGCTACCACGCCTGGGTGTTCACCTTCATGGCGCTGGTGTTCTTCGCGCCGCTGGCCTTCAACGGCCGCTGGACCTGGCGCGACGCGGGGCTGGCGGTCGTGGGCCTGATCGTGTTCTGGGTCTGCGAAGACTTCCTCTGGTTCATGATCAACCCGGCCTTCGGCTGGGAACGCTTCAACCCGGTCGATGCGTCCTGGCACAAGCACTGGCTGTGGGGCGCGCCGGTGGACTACTGGGGCGGGCTGGCGGTGGCGCTGGTCATCCTGGTGGTGCGGCACCGGCCGCGGCGCGCGGCCTCCGGGGTGTCCTGAAGGCGCCTGCAGCGAGCGCGGGCCGCTCCTATACTGGCCGCCCCGTGGCCCTGGGCCACGACAACCAAGGGCTCTTCCATGGCACTGCAACTGCGCTCGCTCATCCGCGCCAACGGCGAACTCGAACTCTCGCTGCACGACGAACCCATTCCCGAACCGCAGCCGCACGAGGTGGTGATCCGCATCGAGGCTTCGCCGATGAATCCGTCGGACCTCGGCCTGCTGTTCGGCGCGGCCGACATGGGCACGGCCAAGGCTTCGGGCACGCCCGACCGGCCGGTCGTCACAGCCACGGTACCCGAGCGCGCGATGCCCGCGATGGCCGGGCGGCTCGACCAGTCGATGCCGGTCGGCAACGAAGGCGCGGGCGTGGTGGTCAAGGCCGGTGCATCGCCCGCGGCGCAGGCGCTGATGGGCAAGACGGTGGCGGCCATCGGCGGCGCGATGTATGCGCAGTACCGCGCGGTGGCCGCGGCCCAGTGCCTGGCGCTGCCCGAGGGCACGGCACCGGCCGAAGGCGCATCCTGCTTCGTGAACCCGCTGACCTCGCTCGGCATGGTCGAGACGATGCGCCGCGAAGGGCACAAGGCGCTGGTGCACACCGCGGCGGCCTCCAACCTCGGGCAGATGCTCAATCGCATCTGCCAGAAGGACGGCATCGCGCTGGTCAACATCGTGCGCAAGCCCGAGCAAGAGGCGCTGCTGCGCGGCATGGGCGCGAAGTACGTGTGCAGCACGGGCTCGCCGACCTTCATCGAAGACCTGACGCAGGCGCTGGTCGAGACCGGCGCCACGCTGGCGTTCGACGCCACGGGCGGCGGCAAGCTCGCGGGCCAGATCCTCGGCTGCATGGAAGCGGCGCTCAACCGCACGGCCAAGGAATACAGCCGCTACGGCTCGACCACGCACAAGCAGGTCTACATCTACGGCGGCCTCGACCGCGGGCCGACGGAGTTCGTGCGCAACTTCGGCATGGCCTGGGGCATGGGCGGGTGGCTGCTGTTTCCGTTCCTGCAGAAGATCGGCGACGAAGGTGCTGCGCGGCTCAAGGCGCGCGTGGTGGCCGAGTTGAAGACCACGTTCGCGAGCCGCTACACGCGCGAGGTGTCGCTGCACGAGGCGCTGCGGCTCGATGCGATTGCGGTGTATGCGAAGCAGGCTACGGGGGAGAAGTTTCTGCTGGTGCCTAACAAGGGCTTGAACTGACCTTTGGCTGTTTGGAGAGCGCGCCCGGCATGCGGTACGGCGCTTGTCGAGTGTTTGGCGCCGTCGGCCCTCACCCCAACCCTCTCCCGGAGGGAGAGGGAGCCCCCCGGACTCAGACCACGAGCCGGTAGCCCACAGCCGTTTCCGTCAACAGGTGCCGCGGCTGCGCCGGGTCGGCTTCCAGCTTCTGCCGCAGGTGGCCCATGTAGATGCGCACGTAGTGGCCATGGTCGGTGTGCGACGGGCCCCAGACCTCGCGCAGCAGCTGGCGCTGGGTGAGCACGCGGCCGGCGTTGGCGACGAGGACCGAGAGCAGGCGGTATTCGGTGGGTGTCAGGTGCACCTCGGTACCGGCGCGGCGGACCAGGCGCGCGGCGCGGTCGAACTCGACCTCGCCGAAACGGAACAGCGGCGCATCGGCGAGGTCGTCGCCGCTGCCGTTCGCGTGGCGCGGGCGGCGCAGGTTGGCGCGCACGCGCGCGAGCAGCTCGCCGGTGCCGAAGGGCTTGGTCAGGTAGTCGTCGGCGCCGGCGTCGAGCGCGGCGATCTTGTCGGCTTCGTCGCTGCGCGCCGACAGCACGATGATCGGCACCGCCGACCAGCCGCGCACGTCGCGGATCAGCGCCACGCCATCGCCGTCGGGCAGGCCGAGGTCGAGCACGAGCAGGTCGGGCTGGCGCGTGCCGGCCGCGGCGAGGCCGTCGCGCAGCGTGCCGGCTTCGTGCACCTGCCAGCCTTCGGCCTCGAGCGCACCGCGCACGAAGCGGCGGATCTGCGGCTCGTCCTCGATCACGATGGCGGTGGGCGATGGCATGGGGGAACGACGGTGTTCAAAGGGTGGCTTCGGCGAGCTCGGGGGGTTCGCGGCGCGGCAGCCGGACGGTGAATTCTGCGCCGCCGCCCGGCGCGTTGCGCGCGGCGATCTCGCCGCCATGCGCATTCACCACCGCGCGGCAGATGGCCAGGCCGAGACCGACGCCGGGGGTCGCCGATTCGGCGTTGCCGCGCGTGAACTTGTCGAACAGCGTGTGCTCGCGGCCGGCGAGCGCGGCCGGCAGGCCGGGGCCGTGGTCGCGCACCGAGAGCACCAGCAAGCCGGGTTCGGCGCGCGCGCCCACGACGATCGGCGGGGCGCCGTAGCGGGCCGCGTTCTCGAGCAGGTTGACCAGCACGCGCTCGATCAGCACCGCGTCGAACTCGACCAGCGGCAGCCCGGGCGCGAGCGCGGTCTGCACCGCGGTGCCGCCGAGCGCGGTGCGCGCCGCGCGAATGCCCGAGCCGACCACCTCCTCGACCGACTGCCAGTCGCGCCGCAGGTTCACCGCGCCGCCCGCGAGGCCGCTTTCGAGCCGCGCCATGTCGAGCAGGTTGTTGACCAGCGCATGCAGCTCGTGCGCCTGCGCCACGATGGCGCGCGCGGCCTCGGCATGTTCGTCGGGCGGCAGCGCCCGCAGCGATTCGGCGAGCGCGATCAGCGCGGTGAGCGGCGTGCGCACGTCGTGCGAAATGGCGCCGAGCAGCGCATTGCGCAGGCGCTCCGATTCCATCTCGACCACGGCCTGCTGCGCGACCTCGACGTAGTGCACGCGCTCGAGCGCGATCGCGATCTGCCGGGCCAGGGTCTGGAGCTGCTGCGCCTGCTCGGGAATCAGGAGCCAGCGCGGCTGCGCGGGCGACAGCGCGAGCACGCCGCGCACGCGCATGGGCGCCTGCAGCGGCACGTAGTGCCAAGGCTGCGCCGCGAGCGTGGCGGTGCCGAGGCCGGCGGGCTGGCCGTGGCGAAAGGCCCAGTCGGCCACCTGCAGGTCGAAGCCTTCGGGCGGCGCGTGGGGCGGCACCAGCTGGTCGGCGGCATCGGTGGCCAGCACCAGCGCGTGGCCGCCGAAATGGCCCTGCACGGCGGCGGCGCCGAGCGCCACGACCTGCGCGCTCTCGAGCGCCGCCGAGAGCTCGCGCGTGAGCTCGAACAGCGATCGCGCGCGCCGCTCGCGGCTGGTCGACACGCCCGCGGCGAAGCGCAGTCCGACCGTGAGCTGGCCCACCAGCAGGCCAACGCCGAGCATGATCACGAAGGTCAGCAGGTACTGCAGGTCGCTCACCGCGAGCGACAGGCGCGGCGGCACGAAGAAGTAGTCGAACGCGGCCACGTTGAGCAGCGCGGTGAGCGCCGACGGACCGCGCCCGAAGCGCATCGCGATGCCGACCACGCCCGGCAGGAACAGCATCACGATGTTGGCGATGTCCAGCACGTTGGCCAGCGGCATGCAGACCAGCGTGAGCGCCACGCTCGTGGCCGCGGCCCAGGCATAGCCGCGCCAGTGGACCGGCGGATCGTCCTGCGCCGCGTCGGCCGCGAGCAGGCCGCCGATGGGCGCGCGCGGCAGCCGCCGCGCGCTGTCGGCATGGCCGGCCTCGAGGATGTCGAGTGCGGGCGCGCGCTGCGCGAGTGCGCGCGCCAGCGGCACGCCGCCGAACGGCCACCACCCGCGGCGCCAGCGCGCGGGCTGTGCGGGGCGCCCGAGTACCAGCGTGGCGCAGTTGAGCCGGCGCGCCTGCGCGGCCAGCTGCTCGGCCACGTCGGCGCCCGTGAGCACCGCGGTGGCCGCGCCCAGTTGCTCGGCCAGCTTGAGCACCGCGAGCACGCGGTCGCGCGCATCGCTCGCGAGACGCTGCAGCCGCGGCGTCTCGACGTAAGCCGCATGCCAGCGCACGTTGAGCTGGCCCGCGAGCCGCGCCGCCGTGCGCACCGTCTGCGCCGCATCCTCGTGCGGCCCCACGCACGCGAGGATCGCGCCCGAGGTGTTCCAGGCCTGCAGCGCAGCGGCACCCGTGCCGCGGCCCGCGGGGCCCGACTGCTCCACGCGCCAGCCGCGCACGTCGTCTTCCACATGCTCGGCGGTGCGGCGCAAGGCGATCTCGCGCAGCGCGATCAGGTTGCCCTTGCGAAAGAAGTTCTGCGCCGCGCGCTCGGCCACGTTCTCGCCGTGGCGCGGCAGGTAGACCTTGCCGGCCGCGAGCCGCGCGGTGAGCTCGTCGGGCGTCGCGTCGACCAGCACCACCTCGTCGGCCTCGTCGAGCACCGTGTCGGGCACCGTCTCGTGCACGCGGATGCCCGTGATCGCGCCGACCGTGCCGTTGAGGCTTTCGAGGTGCTGCACGTTGAGCGCCGACCAGACTTCGATGCCCGCGGCCAGCAGCTCCTGCACGTCCTGCCAGCGCTTGGCATGGCGCGAACCGGGCGCGTTGGTGTGGGCCAGCTCGTCGACCAGCAGCACCGCGGGCCGGCGCGCGAGCGCGGCGTCGAGGTCGAACTCGGCGAGCCGGCGGCCGCGGTGGTCCACCTCGCGCAGCGGCAGCACGGGCAGGCCCGCGAGCAGCGCGGCGGTCTCGCTGCGGCCGTGGGTTTCGGCCACGCCGACCAGCAGGTCGCGGCCTGCCGCGTGCTCGCGCTGCGCGGCGCTCAGCATGGCCCAGGTCTTGCCGACCCCGGCGCAGGCGCCGAAATAGATGCGCAGCTTGCCGCGCTGCGCCCGCGCCGCGTCGCTGCGCAGTTGCGCAAGCAGGGCGTCGGGGTCGGGGCGGGCGTCGGGCATGGCGGGGCGTGCAGGTTATCGCATGGCGTCGAGCGCCAGGTTCAGGGCCAGCACATTGACGCGCGGCTCGCCCACGATGCCCCAGAGCGGCCCTTCGGTGTGCTGCGCGACGAGTGCATCGACCTGCGCCGGCGGCAGGCCGCGCAGCCGCGCGACGCGTGCGGCCTGGTAGTACGCGGCCGCCGGGCTGATGTGCGGATCGAGCCCGCTGGCCGATGTCGTCACCAGGTCGACCGGCACCGGCGCGGTGTTGCCGGGGTCGGCGGCGTGCAGCGCGGCGATGCGCGCGCGCAGCGCATCGGTGAGGGCCGGGTTGAGCGGCCCGAGGTTCGCGCCGCCCGAGGCGCTCGCGTTGTAGGGCTGCGGCGCCGTGGAGGAGGGCCGGCCCCAGAAGTGCCGCGGATCGGTGAAGTGTTGGCCGACGAGCGCCGAGCCCACGGGCTGGCCGTCGCGCAGCACGAGGCTGCCCGCCGCCTGCGCGGGAAACAGCGCCTGCGCGGCGCCGGTGACGGCGAGCGGATACACCACGCCGGTGAGCGCGCCCAGCAATGCGAAGAGCACGAGCGCGGGACGAAGGATGTTGTTCATGATGAAGAGCGCCTCAGACGAAGTGGACGGCCGCGAGCAGCCAGTCGATCAGCTTGATGCCGATGAAGGGAACGATGAGCCCGCCGAGCCCGTAGACCGCGAGGTTGCGCCGCAGCAGCGCGGCCGCGCCCACGGGCCGGTAGCGCACGCCGCGCAGCGCGAGCGGGATCAGGAATACGATCACGAGCGCATTGAAGATCACCGCCGACAGCACGGCCGACGACGGGCTCGCGAGCCGCATCACGTTGAGCGCGCCGAGCTGCGGATAGGTCGAGACGAAGATCGCCGGAATGATCGCGAAGTACTTCGCCACGTCGTTCGCGATCGAGAAGGTGGTGAGCGAACCGCGCGTCATCAAGAGCGCCTTGCCGGTCTCCACCACCTCGAGCAGCTTGGTCGGGTTGGAGTCGAGGTCGACCATGTTGCCGGCCTCCTTCGCGGCCTGCGTGCCGCTGCCCATCGCGACCGCCACGTCGGCCTGCGCGAGCGCCGGCGCATCGTTGGTGCCGTCGCCGGTCATGGCCACGAGGCGGCCCTCGGCCTGGTAGGTGCGGATCAGCGCGAGCTTGTCCTCGGGCGTGGCCTCGGCAAGGAAGTCGTCCACGCCGGCCTCGGCCGCGATGGCGGCGGCCGTGAGCCGGTTGTCGCCCGTGATCATCACCGTGCGGATGCCCATGCGGCGCAGCTCGGCGAAGCGCTCCTTGATGCCGGCCTTGACGATGTCCTTGAGCTCGACCACGCCGAGCACCCGGTCGCCCTCGGCCACCGCGAGCGGCGTGCTGCCGCGCCGCGCGGCCTCGTCGGCGGCGCGCAGCACCTCGGGCGGCACGCGCCCGCCGAGCGCCTCGACATGCCGGCGCACCGCGTCGACCGCGCCCTTGCGCAGCACAACGGCATCGGCGTCGAGGCTGGTCGGTGCGGCGGGCAGGTCGACGCCGCTCATGCGGGTCTGCGCGGTGAACGGGATGAAGCGCACACCTTCCACCGCCACACTACCGAGCCCCTCGCGGCGCGCGAGCTCGACGATGCTGCGCCCCTCGGGCGTTTCGTCGGCCAGCGAGGCCAGCATGGCGGCCCGCGCCAGCCGCGCCTTGGTCACGCCCGGTGCGGGCAGGAAGGCGCTGGCCTGGCGGTTGCCGTGCGTGATGGTGCCGGTCTTGTCGAGCAGCAGCACGTCGACGTCGCCGGCCGCCTCGACCGCGCGGCCCGAGGTGGCGATCACGTTGGCCTGCATCATGCGGCTCATGCCGGCCACGCCCACGGCCGAGAGCAGCCCGCCGATGGTGGTCGGGATCAGGCACACCAGCAGCGCCACCAGCGCGGTGAGCGACACCACCGTGCCCGCACCCGCGGCCTCGACGCTGAAGACCGAGAATGGCAGCAGCGTGACGGTGACCATGAGGAACACCAGCGTGAGCGCCACCAGCAGGATGGTCAGCGCCACCTCGTTCGGCGTCTTCTGCCGGCGTGCGGCCTCGACCATGCCGATCATGCGGTCGAGGAACGATTCGCCGGGGTTCACCGCGATGCGCACCACGAGCCAGTCGGACAGCACGCGCGTGCCGCCGGTCACGGCCGAGAAGTCGCCGCCCGATTCACGCACCACGGGCGCCGATTCGCCGGTTATGGCGCTCTCGTCGACCGAGGCCACCCCTTCGATCACCTCGCCGTCGAGCGGGACCACGTCGCCGGCTTCCACCAGCACCACGTCGCCCTTGCGCAGGTTCGGCGCCTGCTCCGGCAGCCACGCGCTGCCATGCTGCGGCGTCTGCAGCTTCTTGGCCCAGGTGTCCTTGCGCAAACCGCGCAGCGAGGCGGCCTGCGCCTTGCTGCGGCCCTCGGCCAGCGCCTCGGCGAAGTTGGCGAACAGCACGGTGAACCACAGCCACACCGTCACGGCCAGCACGAAGCCGGGCTTCATGCCGGTGTCTCCCGGAAAGCCCAGCGAATGCACCCAGAGTAGCGTCGTGAGGATGCTGCCGATGTAGACGATGAACATCACCGGGTTGCGCCATTGCACGCGCGGGTCGAGCTTGGCGAAGGCGGCCCACAGCGCGGGCTTCAGGAGCGACGCGTCGAGCAGCGAGAGAGGGGAAGTCATGGTGCGCCTCACTTCCATAGCATGAGGTGCTCGACCACTGGCCCGAGGGCCAGCGCCGGCACGTAGTTGAGCAGGCCCACCATCAGCACGGCGCCGATCAGCAGGAAGACGAACAGCGGCCCGTGCGTGGGCAGCGTGCCGGCCGTCGCGGGCAGGCGCTTGCGGGCCGCGAGCGAACCCGCGATGGCCAGCACCGGCACGATCACCGCGAAGCGCCCGAACCACATCGCCAGGCCGAGCAGCGCGTTGTAGAACGGCGTGTTGGCCGAGAGCCCCGCGAACGCGCTGCCGTTGTTGTTGGCGGCCGAGCTCAGCGCATAGAGCACTTCGGAGAAACCATGCGCACCCGGGTTGGCGATACCGGCCCGGCCTGCGCCCGCCAGCACCGCCACCGCGGTGCCCGCGAGCACCAGCACCGGCGTCACGAGGATGGCGATGGCGATCAGCTTCATCTCGCGCACCTCGATCTTCTTGCCGATGTACTCGGGCGTGCGGCCGATCATCAGCCCCGCGATGAACACCGCGAGCATGGCGAACACCAGCATGCCGTAGAGGCCGCTGCCGACGCCGCCGAACACCACCTCGCCGAGCTGCATCAGCACCATCGGCACCATGCCGCCGAGCGGCGTGAACGCGTCGTGCATCGCGATCACCGCGCCGCACGAGGCGGCCGTGGTGACGGCCGCGAACAGCGCCGAGGCATCGATGCCGAAGCGCACCTCCTTGCCTTCCATGTTGCCGCCCGCCTGCAGCGCGCTCGCCGCCTGGTCGATGCCCAGCGGGCCGAAGAGCGGATTGCCGGCCTGCTCGGCATGCACCACGGCCACCACCGCGACCACGAACATCGCCGTCATCGCCGCGAGCACCGCCCAGCCCTGGCGGATGTCGCCCACCACGCGGCCGAACGCGAAGCACAGCCCCGCGGGGATCAGGAAGATCGCGACCATCTGCAGCAGGTTCGAGAACGCGGTCGGGTTCTCGAACGGGTGCGCCGAGTTGGCATTGAAGAAGCCGCCGCCGTTGGTGCCAAGCAGCTTGATCGCCTCCTGCGAGGCCACCGGTCCCATCGCGAGCACCTGCGGGCCGGCCGCGGCCTCGAGCGGATGCACCACCGCGGGCGCGCCGAAGTTCTGCACCACGCCCTGCCCGACGAAGAGAAGCGCGAGCACGAACGACAGCGGCAGCAGCACCCACAGCGTGATGCGCACGAGGTCGGCCCAGAAGTTGCCCACCAGCCCCGCACCTTTTCCGTCACCGCGTCGCGCGAAGCCGCGGACCAGCGCGAAGGCCACCGCGATGCCGGTGGCGGCCGAGAAGAAGTTCTGCACCGCAAGGCCGAGCATCTGCGTGAGATGGCTCATGGCGACCTCGCCGGCGTAGCCCTGCCAGTTGGTGTTGGTGACGAAGCTCACCGCGGTGTTGAAGGCCGAGTCGGGCGACACCGCGCCCAGGCCCGCCGGGTTGAGCGGCAGCACGCCCTGCAGCCGCTGCAGCGCGTACAGCACCACGGCGCCGACCGCATTGAAGGCGAGCAGCGCGAGCGCATAGCCGCGCCAGCCCGTCGACTGCCCGGGCACGGTGCCCGCGAGCCGGTAGAACGGCGCCTCGATGCGTTCGGCCCAGCGCGGCATGCGCTCGCTGCACAGCGCCGCGAGCAACCGGCCCACGGGCCAGGCCAGTGCCAGCAGCGCGGCCAGAAAGAGGGCCAGCAGGCCCCAGGCGGAAGCGGTCATCTCAGAATTCCTCGGCGCAGATCAGCGCGAACACGAGGTACGCGAACAGCACCACGGCCACCAGCGCGCCGAAGCCGTAGAGCGCTTCGAGGGCGATCACGGCGTGCCTCCTTCGGCGGCGGCCGACGCCGCCTTCGGTGCTGCGTCGAGCCGGTCGAGGCCGCGCACCATGGCCGCCAGCGCGGCCCAGAGCGCCAGCAGGGCGCCCATCCAGACGATGTCCATTCGATTGCTCCTGGAGCGAAAAACAAGGAGCCCAGTCTCGGCAGCGCTGCGTAAAAACGGGGAACAAAGCCCGGGCGGCCGCATAAAGAAAACATAAAGACGCGCCGCCCGCCGCCACCGCCCCTGTCACAAGACGGCGCGCTCGTGCGTCTTTGCGATGCCGGCCACCGCTGCGATGCGGATGGGCCCGGCCGCAGCGGGGTCATTGCGCCGTCGGTCTCGACAGCGCGAACGGCCGCGTCTAATAATCCAAGCATCTACTTTGATAAATAAGAATCGATCATGAACACAAGATCAAGGGCCTGGCTCGGCGCCGGCCTTGCGGCAGTGGTGGTGGGCGCGGCCGTCTGGGCGCTGGCGACGAAGCCGGGGCCGGCGCATGCCGAGGGCGGCGGCGGCATGCCGCCGGTGAAGGTGGCGGTCGCCGAGGCGCGCCAGTCGGAGATGGCGCGCCATCTCGGCGGCATCGGCACGCTCGAGGCGCACCGCCAGGTCGAGGTGCCGGCCGAGGTGGAGGGCCGGGTCGCGAAGATCCTCTTCACGCCGGGCGCCCCCGTGCGCGCCGGCCAGCTGCTGGTGCAGCTCAACGACGCGCCCGAACAGGGCGACCTCGAACGCCTTGCGGCCCAGCGCGCCAATGCCCGGGCGCTGCTCGAGCGCACGCGCCGCCTGCTGCCGCAGCAGGCCGCCACGCAGGAGCAGCTCGAGCAGGCGCAGGCCGCGTTCGACCAGGCCAACGGCGAGTTGCGCCGGGTGCAGGCGCTGGTCGAGCAGAAGCGCATCAAGGCGCCGTTCGACGGCGTGCTCGGCATCCGGCGCGTCAACCTGGGCCAGTTCGTGCGGGCCGGCGATGCGCTGGTGTCGCTCACCGACGCCCGCACGCTGCTCGCGAACGTCACGCTGCCCGAGACGGCGCTGCCGGCGCTGAAGCGCAACCAGGCGGTGTCGCTCGCGGTCGACGCGCATCCGGGCCGCACCTTCGAAGGCAGGCTCAGCGCCATCGAGCCGCAGATCGGCAGCGACACGCGCACCGTGCGGCTGCAGGCCACGCTCGACAACGCGGACGGCGCGCTCGCGCCCGGCATGTACGTCAACGCCAAGGTGGCGCTGCCCGCGCGCACCGATGCGATCACGGTGCCCGAGACCGCCATCACCTACAGCACGCACGGCGACTCGGTGTTCGTCGTGCGCCCGGCCGACAAGGGCGGCTTCACCGCGCAGCAGGTGTTCGTGAAGACCGGCGACCGGCAGGACGGCCGCGTCGTGGTCGAGCAGGGCCTGAAGGCCGGCGAGCAGGTCGTCACCTCGGGCCAGCTGCGGCTCTACACCGGCGCCGCGGTGGCGCCCACCGGCCAGGACACGCTCGCCCTCGCGGAGCGCCGGCCATGAAGTTCACCGACCTGTTCGTGCGCCGGCCCGTGCTGGCGCTGGTGGTGAGCACGCTGATCCTGCTGCTCGGCGCCCGCGCGATCGGCGACCTGCCGGTGCGCCAGTACCCGCTGACCGAGAGCACCACGCTCACCATCACCACGCAATACCCCGGCGCCTCGCCCGAGCTGATGCAGGGCTTCGTCACGCAGCCGATCGCGCAGGCGGTGGCGACCATCGAGAACGTCGACTACCTCTCGTCGTCGTCCACCTTGGGCCGCAGCGTGGTCAGCGTGCGCATGAAGCTCAATGCCGATGCCAACCAGGCGCTCACGCAGGCCATGGCGCAGGTGAGCCAGGTCAAGTACCGGCTGCCGCCCGAGGCCTTCGACCCGGTGATCCTCAAGTCGTCGGGCGAGGCCACCGCGGTGGCGTACGTGGGCTTTTCGAGCAAGACCATGCCGATCCCGGCACTGACCGACTACCTCTCGCGCGTGGTGCAGCCGCAGTTCGCGTCGATCCCGGGCGTATCGGGCGTGGAGGTGTCGGGCGGCCAGACGCTCGCGATGCGCGTGTGGCTCGACCCCCAACGCATGGCCGCGCGCGGCATCTCGGCCGGCGAGCTGGCCGACGCGCTGCGGCAGAACAACGTGCAGGCTGCGCCCGGCCAGGTGAAGGGGCTCTACGTGGTGTCGAACATCCGCGTGAACACCGACGTGGCGAACGTGGCCGAGTTCCGCGACATGGTGGTCAAGCGCGAGGGCGACGCCCTGGTGCGCCTGGGCGACGTGGCCACGGTGGAGCTCGGCGCGGCCAGCGCCGACAGCAGCGCCACCATGGACGGCGACCGCGCCATCTACCTCGGCCTGCAGGCGGCGCCCAACGGCAACCCGCTGGTCATCGTGAAGCGCATCCGCGAACTGCTGCCCGAGATCGAGCGCAACATGCCGCCGGGCGTGGAGGTGCAGCTGCCCTTCGAGCTTGCGCGCTTCATCGAGGCCTCGATCGACGAGGTGCAGAAGACGCTGCTCGAGGCGATCGCCATCGTGGTGCTGGTGATCTTTCTTTGCCTGGGGTCGCTGCGCGCGGTGCTGATCCCGGTGGTGACGATCCCGCTGTCGATGCTCGGCGCCGCGGCGCTGATGCTGCTGTTCGGCTTCAGCATCAACCTGCTCACGCTGCTGGCGATGGTGCTGGCCATCGGCCTGGTGGTGGACGACGCGATCGTGGTGGTCGAGAACGTGCATCGCCACATCGAAGCGGGCAAGTCGCGCGTGCAGGCCGCGCTCATCGGTGCGCGCGAGGTGGCCGGCCCCGTCATCGCGATGACGCTCACGCTGGCTGCCGTGTATGCGCCGATTGGGCTGATGGGCGGACTCACAGGTTCGCTCTTCAAGGAGTTCGCCTTCACGCTCGCGGGCGCGGTGGTGGTGTCGGGCGTGATCGCGCTCACGCTGTCGCCGGTGATGAGCTCGTTCCTGCTGCCGCAGGATGCCGCGGCGGGCCGCATGGCGCGCCGGGCCGAGGCCTTCTTCCACCGGCTCGCCAGCGGCTACGGACGGCTGCTCGGCGTGTCGCTGCGCCACCGCTGGGTGACCGGCGTGTTCGCAGTGGCGGTGCTTGCGAGCTTGCCGTTTCTGTACAACGCCGCGCAGCGCGAGCTCGCGCCGGGCGAGGACCAGGCCATGGTGCTCACCGCGATCAAGTCGCCGCAGCACGCCAACATCGACTACGTCGAGAAGTTCGGCCAGAAATGGGACGAGGTCTTTGCGGCGCTGCCCGAGAACACCGGCCGCTGGCTCATCAACGGATCGGACGGCGTGGCCAACAGCATCGGCGGCGTGCAGCTGTCGGACTGGAAGGACCGCACGCGCAGCGCCGACGAGATCCAGCACGAGGTACAGCGCACCATGGGCGATGTCGAAGGCAGCAACATCTTCGCGTTTCAGCTGCCGTCGCTGCCGGGCTCGACCGGCGGGCTGCCGGTGCAGATGGTGATCAAGAGCGCAGGCGACCACCTCACGGTGTTCGAGGCGATGGAGTCGCTCAAGGCCGCCGCGCGCGACAGCGGCAAGTTCGCCGTGGTCGACAGCGACCTGGAGTTCAACAACCCCGTGACCGAGGTGCGCGTGGACCGCGCCAAGGCCAACAGCATGGGCGTGACCATGAAGGCCATCGGCGACACGCTCGCGGTGCTGGTGGGCGAGAACTACGTCAACCGCTTCGGCATGGACGGCCGCTCGTACGACGTGATTCCGCAGTCGCCGCGCGCGCAGCGGCTCACGGCCGAGGCGCTGGCCGGCTACTTCGTGAAGAGCGCGAGCGGCGAGCCCGTGCCGCTCGCCAACCTGGTGCAGCTCTCGACCAGCGTGGGGCCCAACACGCTCACGCAGTTCAACCAGCTCAATGCCGCGACCTTCCAGGCCATTCCGATGCCGGGCGTGAGCATGGGCGACGCGGTGGCCTTTCTGGCCGACGAGGCGAAGAAGCTGCCCGCGGGCTTCAGCCACGACTGGCAGTCGGATGCGCGCCAGTTCACGCAGGAGGGTTCGGCGCTGGTGCTGGCCTTCGTGTTCGCGATCATCGTGATCTACCTCGTGCTGGCCGCGCAGTACGAGAGCCTGCGCGATCCGCTGATCATCCTGGTGAGCGTGCCGATGTCGATTTGCGGCGCGCTGGTGCCGCTGGCGATGGGCTTTGCCACCATCAACATCTACACGCAGATCGGGCTGGTGACGCTGATCGGGCTCATCAGCAAGCACGGCATCCTGATGGTGGAGTTCGCCAACGAGATCCAGGCGCACAAGAACCTCGACCGCCGCCTGGCGATCGAGGAGGCCGCGCGCATCCGGCTGCGGCCCATTCTGATGACCACCGCCGCGATGGTGATGGGCCTGGTGCCGCTGCTTTTTGCGAGCGGCGCGGGTGCCAACAGCCGCTTCAGCATTGGCCTGGTGATCGTGGTCGGCATGCTGGTGGGCACGCTGTTCACGCTGTTCGTGCTGCCCACGATGTACACGCTGCTCGCGCGCGACCACCGCACGGTGGGCCGCTCGCAGCGGGCCGCCGAACTCGATGCACTGGTGGCGGGAGCATGACCATGAACCGTTCTCTTCTTCCTGCGGCACTGCTGCTGCCGCTGCTGCTCGCGGGCTGCGCCGTCGGCCCGCGCTACACCGCGCCGGCCACGCCGCCCGTCGCCATTGCCGCGCCCGAGCGCGCGCTGTTCGCGAGCGACGCCGTGCAGCGCGACTGGTGGCGCCAGTTCGACGATCCGCAGCTCGATGCATTGATTGAACGCGCGCTCGCGGCCAACCACGACATCCGCATCGCCGAGGCACGGCTGCGCGAAGCCCGCGCCCTGCAGGCCGAGGCCGGGCTCGAGCGCCTGCCCGCGGTGACGCTGGGCGCCAGCCACACGCGCAGCATCGCGCAGGGCAACGGTCTGCCGCCTGAAGCACGCACGCTGGCCCAGAGCAGCCGTGCCGGCTTCGATGCCGCATGGGAGATCGACCTGTTCGGCCGCCTGCAGCGGCTCGACGAAGCCGCCACCGCGCGTGCGGAGGCCTCGGCCGCCGACCTCGAGCAGGTGCGCATCGTGGCCGTGGCCGAGCTGGCGCGCAACTACTACGAGATGCGCGGCGCCGATCAGCGCCTGGCCGTGGCGCGCCGCACGCTCGACAGCCTGCAGCGCAGCCTGCGCGTGACCGAGGCGCAGGTGCAGACCGGCCGCGGGCTCGAAGGCGACCTGGCAAGCGCGCAGGCCAACCTGGCCGCCACCGAAAGCGACCTGCCCGTCTTCGAGACCTCGCGCCGCCAGGCCGCCCACCGCGTCGCCGTGCTGGCGGGCCTGCAGCCGTCCGAGCTCGCGCCGATGCTGCTGCAGCCGCAGCCGCTGCGCGTGCTCGACAAGCGCCTGCCCATCGGCGACGTGGGCGACCTGCTGCGGCGCCGGCCCGACGTGCTGCGTGCCGAGCGCACCCTGGCCGCAGGCACGGCCGACATCGGCGCCGCCACGGCCGAGCTGTACCCGCGCATCGACATCGGCGGGTTCCTCGGGTTCGTCGCGCTGCGCGGCTCGGACCTCGGCAGCTCGGCGAGCCGCGCCTTCAGCGTGACGCCGGGTTTGAGCTGGCCCGCGCTGCGGCTCGGCTCGGCCAGGGCCCGCCTGCGCGGCGCCGAGGCGCGTGCCGAGGGAGAGCGTGCGCAGTACGAGCAGACCGTGCTGCGCGCCATCGAGGACGTGGAAAGCGCGCTCGCCGGCTACGGCCAGAACCAGCAGCGCCTGCAGTCGCTGGTGCAGGCCGCCGCCCGCAGCGGCCGTGCCGCCGAGCTGGCCGAGGTGCGCTACCGCGAAGGCGCCGCCCCCTACCTGAGCGTGCTCGACGCGCAGCGCACCTGGCTGCGCGCGCAGGACGCCGTGGCCCAGGCCGAAGCCGCCTCGTTCACCAGCCTGGTCGCGCTCTACAAGGCGCTGGGCGGCGGGTGGCAAGCACCTGCGCAGGCGAGGGGCGAAGCCGGCGCACGACAATCATGAGTTGCCGCTGCCGACAATAGGCCCCACCGCTTTGCCCGAGACCCCGCCCATGCCCGCTCCCGCCGCCGACGCCAAGCCCGCCTGGACGCCGCACCAGCCGGCCGACCGCATCCTCTCCACGCTCAAGCGGCGCGGCGCGCTCGGCATTCCCGACATCGCCAAGGTGCTCGACGTCACGGTCGAGGCAGTGCGCCAGCAGATGGCCAAGCTGCAGGCCGAGGGCCTGGTCGACGCCGAGAGCCGCCCGGCGGGCCGCGGCCGGCCGACGCAGATCTGGCGGCTCACGGGCGCGGGCCATGCACGCTTTCCCGACACGCATGCCGAGATGACCGTGCAGATGATCAGCGCCGTCGTCAGCGTGTTCGGCGAGAAGGGCATGGACCAGCTGATCGGCGCGCGCGAGAACGCCATGCGCGCCACCTACACCGAGGCCCTGCGCGGTGCGCGCAGCCTGAAGACGCGGCTCGAGCGGCTGGCCGAGATCCGCACTCGCGAGGGCTACATGGCAGAGTTTCGCGCCGAGGAAGACGGCGGCTTTCTCTTCATCGAGAACCACTGCCCGATCTGCACCGCGGCGCGCGCCTGCACCGGCTTTTGCCGCAGCGAACTGCAGCTCTTCGACGAAGTGCTCGGGCCCGACGTGAGCGTGAGCCGCGTCGAGCACGTGCTGGCGGGCGCACGGCGCTGCGCCTACCGCGTGACGCCGAACAAGCCGCTCGCCTGAGCAGCGAAGCGTTCTTTCTTATTTTTCAACAACCCAGAAGGACCCACCATGGAACACACCCTCCCGCCCCTGCCCTACGCCCTCGACGCGCTGGCACCCGAGTACTCGAAGGAAACGCTCGAGTACCACTACGGCAAGCACCACAACGCCTACGTGGTGAACCTCAACAACCTGCAGAAGGGCACCGAGTTCGAGTCGATGCCGCTCGAGGAGATCGTCAAGAAGTCGAGCGGCGGCATCTACAACAATGCCGCGCAGATCTGGAACCACACCTTCTTCTGGAACTGCATGAAGCCCCAGGGCGGCGGCACGCCCACGGGCGCGCTGGCCAAGGCGATCGACGCCAAGTGGGGCAGCTACGACGCCTTCAAGGAAGCCTTCGTCAAGTCGGCCGTGGGCAATTTCGGCTCGGGCTGGACCTGGCTGGTGAAGAAGGGCGACGGCTCGCTCGACATCGTGAACATGGGCGCCGCAGGCACGCCGCTGACCACGGGCGACACGCCGGTGCTCACGGTCGACGTCTGGGAGCACGCCTACTACATCGACTACCGCAACCTGCGCCCGAAGTTCGTCGAGACCTTCCTGGCGAAGCTGGTCAACTGGGACTTCGCGGCCAAGAACTTCGGCTGAAGCGCCGGGTTCGGCCCGGCGGGCATCCTCACATGTTGATGAGGTTCAGGATGTTGCCGTCCGGGTCCTTGAACCACGCGACCTTCATGTCGCCCATGACGTGGAGGTCGCCCTCGAGGCGCGTGTCGGGCATGTCTTTGTAGTGCTCGAACTTGACGCCCTTGGCCTTGAGCGCGGCCACGAGGCTTTCGATGTTGTTGCCGACGCCCCAGGTCACGGCCGTGGCCTGGTTGGTGCCGGCGAAGGCCGAGCGGTACACGTTGATGCGCGTGCCGCCGCTGCGGTAGACGATCACCTCGTTGCCCTCGGCGTCGACCTGCGCGAGGCCCAACGTGTCTTCGTAGAAGCGGCGGGCCGTGGCGAGGTCTTTCACCGCCAGGTTGGCCACCGCGTCGATGTTTCCGAGCATGCGCTTCTCCTGTTGAGCCCGGCGCGGCACCGATCTGGCGCTGCGGCGGGCGAGCCAAAAATACTCAACCATACGGTGAAGTATTTGCGCTTCGAGCGGCGATGTCAATCCGGCGGAAAATACCCACGCCAGCCGTGCATCGGCTGCATTCCCCGATCCTCCAGACAGAGACAACCAACATTCCATGATCCGCAGAAACTTCGGCACGCTGGCGCTTTCGCTGGCACTCCCCCTGGCCTTTGCCACCGCACCCGCTCACGCGCAGACCGGGCCCTATCCCGCCAAGTCGGTGCGCATGATCGTGCCGTTCCCGCCCGGCGGCGGCACCGACATTCTTTCGCGCCTGGTGGCGCAGAAGCTCACCGAAGCCAAGGGCTGGACCGTGGTGCCCGACAACCGCGGCGGCGCCGGCGGCACCATCGGCATTGCCGAGGCCGCGCGCGCCGCGCCCACCGGCTACGACATCGTGATGGGCCAGAAGGACAACATGGTCGTCGCGCCCTGGCTCTACAAGAACCTGAGCTACAACTCCGTGAACGACTTTGCGGCCGTGGCCCACGTCGCCTACACGCCCGTGGTGATCGTCACGCGCGCCGACTCCAAGTTCAAGTCGCTCGCCGACGTGGTGACCGCTGCGCGCGCCGCGCCCGACACCGTGACCTATGGATCGCCCGGCAACGGCACCACCATCCACCTGGCCGGCGAGATCTTCAACGGCGCCGCCAAGATCAAGATGCGCCACGTGCCCTACAAGGGATCGAACCCCGCCATGATGGACGTGCTCGCGGGCAACGTCGACCTGATGGTGTCGTCGGTGCCTTCGGCGCTCGGCCAGATCAAGGCCGGCAAGCTGCGCCCGCTGGCCGTCACCAGCGCCAAGCGCAGCAGCTCGCTGCCCGACACGCCCACCGTCGCCGAGCTCGGCTACAAGGGCTTCGACGTGAGCACCTGGTACGGCATCTTCGTGCCCGCCAAGACGCCCAAGGACGTGATCGCCACGTTGAATACGGAAGTCAACAAGCTGCTCGCCACGCCCGAAATGAAGGCCGCCATCATCGCCCAGGGCGCCGAGCCGCAGAGCATGACGCCCGAGCAGTTCGGCACCCTGCTGAAGACCGACTACACGCAGTGGGAAGGCATCGTCAAAGCCTCGGGCGCGACCCTCGAATAAGCGCGCGCCGTCGCAGAATGGTGTCTTCACCACAGGCCGCACCGCCGGCACGGAGACACCACCGATGGCATCACAGAAAGCGAAGACCACCCGCCAGCTGACCATCACCACCGCCCTCGCGGCGGCGGTGGTGGCCCTGGTGCAGGGTTGCGCGCAGATCCCCACCCGCCCCCCAGACCACGCGGCCCTTGGCCCGTCGAAGGAATCTGTCGACTCGCATGTGGCCGCCGCCACGCGCGCCGCGGGCACCGACCTCACCGCACTGCTGACCCTGTGCAAGCCCGCGCCCGCCGCACGGCCGCCGCAGGACGCGCTCGACAAGAGCCTGGCCGGCTTCATCGCCCGGCCCGCACCGCCGCCGGGCAAGGCCTTCGAGAACCTCTACTTCGTGGGTGCCGACTGGGTCAGCGCCTGGGCCATCAAGACCTCGCAGGGCATCATCCTCATCGATGCGCTCAACACCCAGGCCGAGGCCGCCACGCTCATCGAGGGCGGCATGCGCAAGCTGGGCCTCGACCCCGCGCAGATCAAGTACGTGATCGTCACGCACGGCCACGGCGACCACTACGGCGGCGCCAGCTACCTGGCCAGGAAGTACCGCGCGCGCGTGGTGATGAGCGACGCCGACTGGACCATGACCGAGACCCGGCTCGAGTTTGCGACCCCGCTCTGGGGTGCGCCGCCCAAGCGCGACATCTCCGTGAAAGACGGCGACCGCATCCGCCTGGGCGACACCAGCGTGACGCTGTACCTCACGCCCGGCCACACGCGCGGCACCCTCTCGCCCGTGTTCGACGTGACCGCCGCCAACGGCCAGAAGCACCGCGCCATGCTGTGGGGCGGCACCGGCTTCAACTTCGGCAACGACATTCCGCGGCTCGACGCCTACATCGGCGCCACCCAGCGCATGGGCGGCATCGTGCAGAGCCAGCGCGTCGACGTGCTGCTGTCGAACCATTCGAACATCGACGGCTCGCAAGACAAGCTGGTTGCGCTGCGGCAACAGCAGACCGCGCAGGCCCCCAACCCCTTCGTTCTAGGCACCCCCACAGTCGAGCGCGCCCTCGCCGTGATGGGCGCCTGCGCCCAAGCCCAACGCGACCGCTTCGCCATGCAGTCATAACTCCGTCGGCCTTTGGCTTTACTCCTTCCCCCTCCGGGGGAAGGCAGGGATGGGGGCAAGCAGCGCCACCACCGCCAGCGCCCTCATTCAATCCGGCACAAACTTCCGATTAAAAATCTCCACATCCGCCTCCAGCTCAAAGCTAGCCACCTGCCCCATCTTCCCGTCCTTCAACCGGTAAGCAGCAAACAGGCTGTGGCGCCCCTTGAACCCGAACTCGTTCATCACGATCAACGCGTACGGGTAAGGCACGAACACCTGGTGCGCGAAGACGATGCGGTGAATGTTGCGCGGCGAGGGAAAGAGCTTGTACTCGCCGGTATCGATGCCTTGTGCGGTGGCCATGGTGTGACGATCAGTCCGTGTCGCGCACGTCGGCCACCGGCTTGCTGCCGAAGTCCGCACGCGCCAGGTACTTGAGCACCTTCGCCGCCGCCGAGGCCGGGCTGTCGAGCAGGCCTTCGCTCTTGAGCTTTTCAAAACGACCGCGGTCCGGAAACTTCTCGGCCGACGTGCCGCGCAACTGCACCTGCATGTCGGTGTCGATCACGCCCGGCGCCAGCGACACGATGCGCGCGCCGTTGTTGGACGCATTGGCTGCTTCTTCGAGCGCCACCGCGCGCGAGTAGTGGTCCATGCCCGCCTTCGCCGCGCAGTACGGCGCCTGGCTGCCCATTGCGTTGCGGCCCAGGCCCGACGAGATGTTGAGCACCTTCCGCGCCCCGCGCCATTCGCGCGTGCCGCCGAGGAACGCCGCCGTCAGCAGCATCGGCGCTTCGAGCCCGATGCGCAGCGCTTGGGACAGATCGGCATCGTCCGAAGCCGACAACGGCGCCGGGTTGCCGACCGTGCCCGCGTTGTTGATGAGCGTGGCCGTGTCGAAGCGCTGCGGGTCTTGCGCCGCGAGCCATTCGCGCACGCGGGCGGCGGCAGCGATGGGGTCGGAGAGGTCTTGCTCCCATTGGATGAGCTCGACGCTGTTTCCGTCGGCCTTCTTCTTGGCGTGCTCGGCGAGTTCGGGGCTCTGGCGGCGGGAGATGCAGAGGAGCACGTGGTTGCCGGGTTGTTCGAGCAGTTGCTCGGCCATGGCGCGGCCGAGGCCGCGGGAGGCGCCGGTGATGAGGTGGAGGTGGGTGGGCATGGTGATGTGAGGAATATGGCAAGTTCCAGGGAAGGGCGGTCAAACAGCTTGCACTGTCGCCGAGACGCGCAAGGTAGCACCGTCGCCTGTCCCAGGATACGAGCTTGATGCACAAAACTGCGGCGTTGCTTGCGAAAGATTGAATACTGTTTAAAAATACAGGAAATACTCTCCGGAGAAGCCGATGCCCAGCTACATCTTCGTTTCACCTGGCTCCGATCCGGGTGCCGGCTTGGCACTTGTGGATCCCATGCTCAGTTCATCGAAGCCATCAATGGGCACGTGCAGACCCGACCTGCGGCGGATGGTGAGGCCGGGGGACCACATCTTCGTTATCAGTGGGAGCCGGGGTCGAACCATCCCCCAATACGTTATTGGCGGAATGCAGATCGACAGCAAACTCGACGACCAACTCGAAGCCCTAAGAAATCACCCCGAAAACGCGCTGAGCTTCGACGGCAAGCAGCGGAAAGGAAACATCATCGCCTTGCCTGACGGCACGCAGGATCCGCGTGACCAGCACGACAAGTTCGAAAACAGGATCAAGAATTACATCCTAGGAAAGAACCCAGTAGTGCTTGAAACCCCCAAAGAGGTTGCGCTCGGCCGCGACCGCTCAGTAGGCATTCTCTCGAACATCTTCCAGATCCCAGGACACCGAATGCAGCAAGTTGTGGGACGCGGCCGCAAGCTTTCCCATGTGCAAGTGGACGGCTTGCTCCGTGCCCTGGACGATCTCAAGCGCGAGGCCCGATCGTGACCAACATCGCCTCCCATTTGGCAAGCAAGAATCTCACCGTCGCGAGCGCAGCGAAGAAGGCGGGCATGAGTCCCGAGAGATTCCAGCAAGTCGCGGGCGGCGCGAAAGCTACGCTGGGAGAAATGCGTGGGATTGCCAAGGCTTTGCAGATTCCAGTCTCGAGCATCATGGATCGAAGGCACCAGACGGCGGAGCCGATTAGGATGCTATTCAGGCAAACCTTGGACCAGCGCGAGGCGGTAGAGGTCGCCTCCCACATTGACGTGCTCTCTTCTCAAGTGCACGACGCCCTTTCCATAGCACGTGGCCTACCTTCCAGCCTCTCTTGGCTTGATCTCTTCAAAGGGATGGATCCAACGCCGACCGCGGCCTCCGAGTTCGCCAAGCTGTTTCGTAAGACTTTCGGGAATGTCGACGACCTAGAGCCCTTCCCGCACCTTGCCGAGACCTTGTCGGCCATGGGAGTGCTAGTACTGTTCTCGCGCGATCCGACTGTTGAAGGTGTCTCCGCGATCGTAGAGGGCTACGCGATTGTGATCATCGGCCCCCGTACTTTCAAGCCACGGATGCTCTTCACTGTCGCGCATGAACTTGGGCACCTAGTCGCACACCATGGCAGCCGAAACGAAGGCTACGCACATTTGGATCAAGAGGGTGATTGGTCGCGCAATCCTCGGCGCGCTGAGGAGAAGTTCGCTGACGCTTTCGCATCGGCGCTGCTGCTGCCGCAGCACGGCGTGCTGAGTGCCCTAAAAGTCGTGCGGGGCTACCTCGGAATCTCGCAACAGCCGCTTGGAGCTGCTGAGATTGCCTGGATCGCTCACCTCTTTCATGTCAGCTTCGAAGTGGCGGCGAGGCGTTTCGAAACCCTTGACCTTCTTCCTGCCAGCGGCGCACGTGCGTTTTACCAGCGCCTGCAGGACGACTACAAGAACCCTGAGAAGTTCGCTGCAAGCGTAGGTATTCCTGCGCGGCAGGATCTCGTCATCGAAACCACGCCCGCACTCATTGAGTCTGCCGCGGTTAGAGTGAAAGTCGGTGAACTATCGCTGGGCAAAGCCGCGGAACTGTTGAACGTTCCGGTCTCGACTATTGTGGTCGCGAACTCGGAAATCAGCGCGTGATCGTCGTCCTCGACGCTTCCACATTGATCAATTTGGACAACGGCGAAGTGCTCGCCAAAGTCCTGTCGCTGCCGGATCGGTCGTTCCAAGTTAGCCCGGAGGTACGCCGCGAGTCGCGCACGGTAGCCAAGCAGATTCAAGGTGCCGTTGAGCGTGGCGACATTGAATGGGTAGACGACACCATGATTGATGCCGAAGAGTTCGAGAACGCACTGGCTATCTGGGAGCTAGGCCCTGGCGAAACCGAATGCATCCTCGCTGCAAAAGCTCTAGGGTGCGTAGTCGCTTGCGATGACGGTGCGGCGCGAAAGGTCATTGCCCGGGAGCTTAGCGCTGGCCGGCTCACCGGAACCGTTGGACTGCTGCGGGATGTCGTGGCTGCGGGATGCTTGACAGCGGATGAAGTCTTCATGGCCTACCAGCAAATGAAGTACTTAGGTGGATTCCTGCCGCACCTGACCCTGGCCGACTTCCAACTCTAAATTGTCTCGGGGCGCAATCCCAGTTTGTCGTCGCGCACTAGGCCCACTGCAGAAAGTCCCAATTTCTTGCGGACTCCAACGAACGGGTTGCCAATCGTCTTCTTTACTTGGCCCGGAGCTCGGAAGATCTCCCCGCATGAATAGCACTCATGATCTGTGTGAGGAGTAAAGGCGTGTTCGCCACGCTCGAAGTGCGACTCGCCACAACGCGTGCAGGCCAGATCCACGACTCGGCCCTCCAAGTGCGGCATAGCCGACTGCGCCATATAGGCCCGTACTTGATCGGCGTCGAGTTTGACGCCGTCGATCGTCACCTTGGCGTAGGTCTCATCGACCTCGGGCATCTCTTGTTCAGCCGTAGTGAATCCATGCAAGTGGATGCCAGTCATCTCAGGCTCGGGCGAGGTCCACAGGATCGCGGGATTCGATCCCCAAATTTGGATTCCACCAGGGAAGTCGCGCTGCCTGATGGAGATGCTGTCAGGCGCCTTGCGCCGCTTGGTAGGGCCCGCTCTAAGCATATGGCGCAGGGCCGCGATCGGGTTGCCGACGCCCGCCCCCGCGTCCGAAAATTGCCGGCCGCAGCCGTGACATTGATGCCTACGATGCGAGTGCACGGCAAACCAGTCGCGGTCTAGGTGTGGGAAGCCGCAATAGACGCACTTGACCGGAATGGTCTCGAAACCAAAAACCCCCGAGACCATGTAATTGATCGCGTCTATCTCGTCGACGTCCACCCAGCCATCGGAGAGCAAATCGGTTCTAAGCGGGACCCGCAGTCGACGGTAGGTCTTGTCTATGTTCTTCAGGCCGCCCTTCGCCGATCTGGCATGCACATGGATACCTCGATCGATGGGTTGAGTCGTAGTGTCATAGACAGCGGGGACCGAACCCCACAGCGCGATTCCGCCCGGGTAGTCGGCAAAATCTAAATGGAGCGTCTCTTCCTCAGTGATGGGCAGATCGTTGGCGGCGACGCATTTCTCCGCCGCCACACCGTACTTGGCCGTGGCATTGGCGTGATGCTCCAGACACCAATAACGAGTCCCACCATCTCGGCGCTTTCCCACTGCGACAATCTTGCAATCCATTTGTGAATTATCGCGGAGCAGAAGCCAATCATCCCAAGGGCTAACCCACTATTGGGCATGACTTTCGGAGTCGTGCTTAGAAAAGAAGTGCCAAGAGGTCTTTTGAGATATCGAGAGAGATGACTTCTGGTTCTCCATAGCCTGAGGACTCCCGGATTTAAGTCCAGCCGTGCTTCCGGACCTTGCAGCAATGTCACGCCCGGGGCGGGGGAGCCTCGTTGAACGAATTAATTGCTCCCTGATGTTCCAACCAAGCCACCTCATGCGACACCCAGATATGCGCAGTCGGCCGAGCCCCGGGATCATCATCCAACGTCGCCACCCGCAAAATCACCTGCGGCTGCGCAACCCATTCAGCCATCAAGTGCGTGCCGCACCGAGTGCAGAAATGCCGCAGCTTCCCCGGCGTCGATTCAAACGAACCAAGCACCTCCGCGCCCGAAAGCCACTCAAAATCCTGCCGATTGACGCGCGCCGTCGAAGTGAACGCTGCGGCATGCGCCTTCCTGCAGGTGATGCAGTGGCAGTGAACGATCGGCCCAGCGAGGCGCTGGGCCTCGAAGCTGACTGACCCGCACAGGCAGGAGCCTTTCATTTCGATATTCCTTTCGCAAAGGTGGAGGGACAGGCGGCAGCATCTTCAAGGCACCGGATCCGCATGCCCCGGCGCACGACTCAGCAGATGCGTCCGCCGGTTCGCACTCAGCGACCGATACCGCTCGTACTGCCGCAGGATGTCCGCAATGACCTCTTCCTTGCGCAGGTACTGAATGTCGTAGCCCTGCCGCCCGTCCTCGAAGAAGGTGGTGGGCTCGTACACCTGCGGCGGCTCGGTCTGCGCGGCGGCCTCATGCACGGTAAACACCGGCAGCATGCGGTGCGCAATGCGCACGCCGTAGGTGAAGTCGCGCAGGTCGGGGTCGGGAATGTTGATGCGCACGGTGCTCGCGCCATCGCCATCTCCGTTGTCAAGGTCGTCGTGCACATGGGCCAGCACGTCGCGCTTCTTGAATTCTTCCGACACCTCGTTCATCGCGGGCAGCACGGTGCCGCGCAGGTAGCGCAGCACGTCGTCGCGCGTGGAGTCCTGCACCATCTGCTCCAGGCGGCGGCGCCAGTGCAGGCCGCTCCAGAAGTTGGTGGCGGGCGCCAGGTCCTGCATCGAATGCACGCGGTCGGCGGCCAGGCCGCGCCACAGGCCGTAGCAGAGCATCAGCATGATGAGGGTGACCGGCAGCGCGGCCAGCAACGTCATGGCCTGCAGCGCCTTCAGGCCGCCGACGAGCAGCAGCACCATGGCGGTGACGCCGAGCACGCCGGCCCAGAACAGGCGCTGCCACACGGGCGAGCGCGGATGGCCGCGCGAGGCGATGGCGTCGACGACATACGAGCCCGAGTCGGCCGAGGTGACGAAGAACACGGCGATCAGCACCACGGCCAGCCACGAGACGGCGGCGGTGGCGGGCAGGTATTCGAAGAAGCGGAACAGCAGCGCGTCGACGTTGCCCGCTGTCTGCGAAAGGGCGCCCTGCGCAACGTTGAGGTCGATCCAGATGGCGCCGTTGCCGAAGGCGGTCATCCACAGCAGGTTGAAGGCGGTGGGCACGAGCAGCACGCCGACGATGAACTCGCGGATGGTGCGCCCGCGAGAGATGCGCGCAATGAACATGCCGACGAAGGGCGACCACGAGATCCACCAGGCCCAGTAAAGGATGGTCCAGCCGCCGAACCAGCCGGGCTCGGTCGAGGGCTCGTAGGCAAAGGTGCGCAGCGAGAGGCTGACCAGGTTCGACAGGTACCCGCCGATGTTCTCGCTCAGGGCCTGCAGCAGAAAGACGGTGGGCCCGGCAATGATGACAAAGCCGAGCAGCAGGAACGAGAGCGACAGGTTCAGTTCGCTGAGCCGGCGCACGCCCTTGTCGAGGCCCGTCACGGCCGAGATGCCGGCAAGGCCGACCACGACGACGATGATGCCCAGGCGGAAGGCGGCGCCCGAGGTGTCCCAGCCGGTCAGCAGCTGCAGGCCGGCGGCCAGCTGCAGCGCGCCGTAGCCGAGCGTGGTCGCAATGCCGGCGATGGTGGCGACGAGCGCGAAGGCGTCGACGGCATGGCCGATGGGGCCGTTGATGCGGTCTTTCAGCAGCGGGTAGAGGCCCGAGCGCATGGTGAGCGGCAGGTTGTAGCGAAACCCGAAGTACGCAAGCACAAGACCCATGGTTCCGTACACCGCCCACGCATGAAAGCCCCAGTGGAAGAACGTTGACTGCAGCGCCTCCCTGGCGGCGGCGGGGGTGCCGCCCGCGGCGGTGGGCGGCTTCAGAAAGTGCTGCAGCGGCTCGGCCACGCCGAAGTACATGAGGCCGATGCCCATGCCCGCGGCAAAGAGCATGGCGGCCCACGAGACGAAGTTGAAGTCGGGCACCGAGTCGTCGGGCCCGAGCCGGATGTCGCCGAAGCTGCTGACGGCCAGCCCGAGCAGGAACACGAGAAAGATCGTGACGGCGACGGTGTAGAACCAGTCGAAGTGCTGCACCACCCAGGCCTGTGCACTCGGAAAGAGGACGTCGGCGCGTTCGGGGTAGACGCCGCAGAAGACCAGCAGGGCGCCGAGGACCAGCAATGCGGGAATGACGACGGGCGCGGCGAAAGTGATCTTGGGGCGCGGCGGCTGTTGTTGTTGTTCTTGCGCGGGGTTGTCGTTTGTCATGGCTGTGATCGGTTCGTTGTCGGCGACGGCGGGGTACACCCTACCTGCGCGAGCGTCGATGTCAACCGCTCAGCCGCCCCGGAACTGGCTGCGCAAGAAGGCCTTGTGCCGCGCGATGTGCGCCATCTGCGCCGGCGCGATGCTGCCGCCCAGGTCTTCTTCGTCGGCGCCGTTGAGCACGGCGTTGGCATGCGCCATGGCGCGCGCGACGATCTCCTGCTCGCTCACGCCGAGCTGCGCGGCCAGGTCCATCGCCACGCGCCGCATGGCGCGCTGCGACAGCATCCACATGGCGCCGTAGCGGTCCCACGCGAGCGCGGATTCGCCGGCCTTTTCATGCTCGGCGAGGATGTCCTTCAGCGGCTTGGCGAGCAGCTCGTCCATGGCGGCGAGCCGCTCGCTGAGCGCGTCGTTGCGCTCGGCAAGCTGCTCGCGCGTGGGGCCGGCTTCTTCGGCCTTCGGCGTCGGCTGTGAAGGCGGCGGCGGCACAAGGCGCGACACGTCGGCATCGGCCGGCACGATCTGGATCTGGTCCTTGAGGCTCATGGCGTGGTGTGGTCCTGTGTGTCGTCGGGGTGATGGTCGTCGCTGGGCGCCTGCTTGCGGCTGCTCATGGCGGTGGCGCGCAGGCCCGGCAGGTCGAGCACGCGCAGGCCACCGTACTCCACGCGGATGAGGCCCTGCGCGGCCAGCATGTTGAGCGCCTCGTTCACGCGCTGGCGCGAAAGGCCGACCAGGTAGGCGAGTTCTTGCTGGGTGATGCGCAGCACCTCGCCCACGCCGGGGTACAGCACGGGGTTGAACAGCGAGACGAGGTTGCGCGCCACGCGCGCGTCGGGGTTGTTGAGCCGGTCGATCTCGAGCGCGGCGATGAACTGGCCGAGCCGCTCGTTGAGCTGGTTCATCACGAAGCGGTTGAAGCCGATCGAATGGTCGAGCAGCCAATGAAAGCTCTCGATCGGCAGGCCCGCGACCACGCTGCGCCGCAGGGCCTGGATGTTGTAGCGGTAGGGCTCGCGCTTCATGACGGTACCCTCGCCGAACCAGCCGCCGGGCGGCACGCCGGTGTAAGTGACGGAGCCGCCGTCGGCGTTGTCGTTGCTCATCTTGAGCAGGCCCTCGACCACGCCGAACCAGTAGGTGGGCGAACGGCCGATGCGGCAGACCAGGTCGCCGACCTCGGCATCGCCCACCACCAGCGCGGCCTCGGCGCGGCGGCGCTCGGCGGGGGTGAGCGCGGGCAGCCACGGAATGCCTTCGAGTTCGGATGGGCCGGCAGGGCGCACGCGGTCGCGCAGGGAGTTCGACCCGCTGAGGGTCAGGGCGCTGGGTGGGGCGCTTTGCATCGGGAAACTCCGGGGAGTGTTGTCCCTAGGATTGTCGTCGGAACGACAACATGACGTCAAAGTGCAGGCCTACGATCCGCGCACTGTGAACAAACCGTCTAACGCCCCCACGTTTCCCCGGCTGCTGCTGGCGCATGCGCAGGCGCAGCCCGCATCGCCCGCGATCCGCGAGAAGGACCTCGGCATCTGGCAGACCTGGACCTGGCGCGACGTGGCGCAGGAGGTGCGCGAGATCGCCTGCGGCCTCGCGAGCCTGGGCTTCAAGGCCTTCGACAACCTGGCGATCGTGGGCGCCAACCGCCCGCACCTGTACATGGCGGTGGTGGGCGCGCAAAGCCTGCGCGGCGTGCCGGTGCCGCTCTACCAGGACGCCGTGGCCAACGAGATGGTGTTCATGCTCGACGACGCGTCGATCGACTTCGTGATCGTCGAAGACCAGGAGCAGGTCGACAAGCTGCTCGAATGCCGCGAGCTGCAGGCCGCAGCGGGCCGGCCCGACCGCCTGCGCCACATCGTCTACGACGATCCCAAGGGCCTGCGGCACTACGACCAGCCGGGCCTGATGAGCTACGAGCAATTGCGCGAACTGGGCCGCGCATTCGATGCGGCCAACCCCGGCGTGTACGACGCCGCGGTGGCCAGCGGCGAGCCGGGTGACGTGGGCGTGATCCTCTACACCTCGGGCACCACGGGGCGGCCCAAGGGCGTGTGCCAGACGCATGCGAGCTTCATCGCGGCGGGCCGCGGCGGGGTCGAGACCGACCGGCTCGGGCCCGGCGACAACATCATGAGCTACCTGCCGATGGCGTGGGTGGGCGACCACCTGTTCTCGGTGGCGCAATGGCTGGTGGGCGGCTTCACGCTCAACTGCCCGGAGTCGGCGGCCACGGTGATGAACGACATGCGCGAGGTCGGCCCGAGCTACTACTTCGGCCCGCCGCGCACCTTCGAGGGGCTGCTCACCGCGGTGTCGATCCGCATGGAAGACGC
The DNA here is from genome assembly GCF_057656815.1 of Variovorax sp. Soil_C_39. Taxonomy (NCBI): domain Bacteria; kingdom Pseudomonadati; phylum Pseudomonadota; class Betaproteobacteria; order Burkholderiales; family Comamonadaceae; genus Variovorax; species Variovorax sp. Soil_C_39. The sequence continues at coordinate 427,504 of NZ_JBDGJQ010000005.1, read as the reverse complement.
GGCCGCGCCCAAGCGCTGGCTCTATGCCAGGTTCATGGGCCTTGCGCAGCGCGTGGGCGCCGACATTCTGAACGGCCAGCCGGTGGGCGCGTGGGACCGCTTCAAGTACGCGGTGGGCGACGTGATGATCTACGGGCCGCTGCGCAACGTGCTGGGCATGAGCCGCATCCGCGTGGCCTACACGGCAGGCGCGGCCATCGGGCCCGACCTGTTCCGCTTCTACCGCTCGATCGGCGTGAACCTGAAGCAGTTCTACGGCCAGACCGAAACCTGCGCGTATGTGTGCCTGCAGCAGGACGGCAAGGTGAAGCTGCAGACGGTGGGCACGGCCGCGCCCGGCATCGAGCTGAAGATCGCGCACGACGGCGAAGTGCTGGTGCGCGGCGTGTCGGTGCTCAAGGAGTACTACAAGCGCCCCGACGCGACGGCCGAGGTGCTCGACGCCGAAGGCTACTTCCACACCGGCGACGCCGGCGTGCTCGACGCCGAGGGGCACCTGCGCATCATCGACCGCGCCAAGGACGTGGGCCGGCTGTCGAACGGCGCGATGTTTGCGCCCAACTACATCGAGAACAAGCTCAAGTTCTTTCCGCAGATCAAGGAGGCGGTGTGCTTCGGCCATGCGCGCAACGAGGTCTGCGCCTTCATCAACATCGACTACGAAGCGGTGGGCAACTGGGCCGAGCGCCGCGGACTGGCCTATGGCGGCTACGTCGACCTGGCCGGCAAGCCCGAGGTGCTGACGCTGATTGCCGAGTGCCTCGCCAAGGTGAATGCCGACCTGGCCGCCGAGCCCGGCATGGGCGAGACGCAGATCGCGCGCTTCCTGGTGCTGCACAAGGAGCTCGACCCCGACGACGACGAGCTGACGCGCACGCGCAAGGTGCGGCGCGGCTTCATCGCCGAGAAGTACGCGGTGCTGGTCGATGCGCTGTACGGCGGCAAGGCCGAGCAGTTCATCGAGACGCAGGTGAAGTTCGAGGACGGCCGCACGGGCATGGTGAGCGCCACGCTGTCGATCGTCGATGCGAATCGGTTTCCCGTCATGGCGAAGGCAGCGTGAGATGAATCTGGGGCAACTCCATGGCTAGAAAAACCGGCGACGTCATCCTCGACGTGCAGAACATCTCGCTGAGCTTCGGCGGCGTGAAGGCGCTGACGGACATCAGCTTCGACGTGCGCGAGCACGAGGTGCGCGCCATCATCGGGCCGAACGGCGCGGGCAAGAGCTCGATGCTCAACTGCATCAACGGCGTGTACTGGCCGCAGCAGGGTTCCATCACCTTTCGCGGGCAGACCTTCAAGCACATGAACTCGCGCCAGGTGGCCGAGATGGGCGTGGCGCGCACGTTCCAGAACCTGGCGCTCTTCAAGGGCATGAGCGTGCTCGACAACATCATGACGGGGCGCAACCTCAAGATGAAGAGCGGCCTGCTGGCGCAGGCGCTGCGCTGGGGGCCGGCCGAGCGCGAAGAGCTGCAGCAGCGCGCGTTCGTCGAGCAGATCATCGACTTCCTGGAGATCCAGTCGTACCGCAAGACGCCGGTGGGGCAGCTGCCCTACGGCCTGCAGAAGCGCGTCGACCTGGGTCGCGCGCTCGCGATGGAGCCGCAGGTGCTGCTGCTCGACGAGCCGATGGCCGGCATGAACGTGGAAGAGAAGCAGGACATGAGCCGCTTCATCCTCGACGTGAACGACGAGTTCAACACCACCATCGTGCTGATCGAGCACGACATGGGCGTGGTGATGGACATTTCCGACCGCGTGGTGGTGCTCGACTACGGCAAGAAGATCGGTGACGGCACGCCCGACGAAGTGCGCAGCAACGAAGACGTGATCCGGGCATACCTCGGCGCGGAACACTAGGAACGGCGGGCCCCATGGGTTTCTTCATCGAAACGGTTTTCGGCGGCTTGATGGCCGGCATGCTCTACGCGCTGGTGGCGCTGGGCTTCGTGCTGATCTTCAAGGCGTCGGGTGTCTTCAACTTTGCGCAGGGTGCGATGGTGCTGTTCGCGGCGCTCGCCATGGCGCGCTTCGCCGAATGGATTCCGTCCTGGCTCGGCTTCGACAACGCGGTGCTCGGCGCGGTGCTCGGCTTCATCGCCGCGGCGCTGTGCATGGTGATCGTGGCCTGGCTGATCGAGCGCCTAGCGCTGCGCCGGCTGGTCAACCAGGAAGGCATCACGCTGCTGATGGCCACGCTGGGCATCTCGCACGTGCTCGACGGCGCGGGCCAGCTGATCTTCGGCAGCGCCACCTACAAGATCGACATCGGCATGCCCAAGGAGCCGCTGCTGGTGCTCGAGAGCATGTTCGAAGGCGGCCTGCTGCTGAGCAAGGAAGACCTCTACGCGGCCGTGATCGCGGCTGCGCTGGTGGTGGCGCTGACGCTGTTCTTCCAGAAGACGAGCACCGGCCGCGCGCTGCGCGCGGTGGCCGACGACCACCAGGCCGCGCAGTCGATCGGCATTCCGCTGGCGCGCATCTGGGTGATCGTGTGGTCGATCGGCGGCATTGTCGCGCTGGTGGCCGGCATGATCTGGGGCAGCAAGCTGGGCGTGCAGTTCTCGATCTCGCTGGTGGCGCTCAAGGCCTTTCCGGTGGTGATCCTCGGCGGGCTCACTTCGGTGCCCGGCGCCATCATCGGCGGCCTGATCATCGGCATGGGCGAGAAGCTCTCCGAGATCTACCTCGGCCCCTTCCTCGGCGGCGGCATCGAGAACTGGTTCGCCTACGTCCTGGCACTGGCGGTGCTGCTGATCCGGCCCCAGGGGCTGTTCGGCGACAAGATCATCGACCGCGTCTGAAGGTATAGGCATGTTCTACAGAGAAAACGGCCAATTCAAGAGCAGCTACCGCGCCGACCTCGCGCTGTTCCCGATCGCACAAGACCGATGGGCCATGCTGGCCTTCGCGGCCATCGCCTTCATCGCGGTGCCGATGCTGGCGAGCGACTACAGCTTCCGCGCGGTGCTGATCCCCTTCCTGATCCTGGCGCTGGCGGCCATCGGCCTCAACATCCTGGTCGGCTACTGCGGGCAGATCTCGCTGGGCACCGGCGCCTTCATGGCGGTGGGCGCCTATGCGGCCTACAACCTGCAGGTGCGCATCGAGGGCATGCCGCTTTTGGTGGCGCTGATCGGCGGCGGGCTGGCCGCCACGCTGGTGGGCGTGCTGTTCGGCATTCCGAGCCTGCGCATCCGCGGGCTGTACCTGGCGGTGGCCACGCTGGCGGCGCAGTTCTTCATGGACTGGTTCACCAACCGGGTGAAGTGGGTCACCAACGATTCGTCGTCGGGCTCGGTGAGCGTCAACACGCTGCAGATGTTCGGCTACGAGCTGAGCACGCCGATGCAGAAGTACCTGCTTTGCCTGAGCCTGGTGGTGGTGTTCGCGCTCTTGGCCAAGAACCTGGTGCGCGGCGCGATCGGCCGCGAATGGATGGCGATGCGCGACATGGACGTGGCGGCCGCGGTGATCGGCATCCGGCCGGTGTACGCCAAGCTGACGGCCTTCGCGGTGAGCAGCTTCATCGTCGGCGTGGCCGGCGCGCTGTGGGGCTTCGTGCACCTGGGCGCCTGGGAGCCGGCGGCCTTCGGCATCGACAAGTCGCTGCAGCTGCTGTTCATGATCATCATCGGCGGGCTGGGCTCCATTGCCGGCAGCTTCTTCGGCGCGGCCTTCATCGTGCTGCTGCCGCTGTTCCTGAACTACGTGCCGCACTGGCTTGGGCTGTCGATCTCCACGGCCACGGCATCGCACCTGGAGCACATGATCTTCGGCGCGCTGATCGTGTTCTTTTTGATCGTCGAGCCGCACGGCCTCGCGCGCCTGTGGTCCACCGCGCGGCAGAAGCTGCGGCTGTGGCCCTTCCCTCACTGACCGAACCCGTTTCACTACGCACACCCGTGCTCATTACAAGGAGACAAGCCATGCAATTCAGGAATCTCGCACGCACCGCGGCACTTGCCGCTGCGGGGCTTTCGATGGTCGTCGCGGGCTCGCTCGCGCAGGCCCAGTCGGCCGAGCAGTTCGTGCCGCTGCTGGTGTACCGCACCGGCCAGTTCGCACCGCTGGGCATTCCATGGGCCGACGGCAAGCAGGACTACCTGAAGCTGGTGAACGCGCGCGACGGCGGCGTCAACGGCGTCAAGCTGACGTACGAAGAATGCGAAACCGCCTACGACGCGGCCAAGGGCGTGGAGTGCTACGAGCGCCTGAAGGGCAAGGGCTCGGGCGCCTCGGGCTTCGACACGCAGTCGACCGGCATCACCTTTGCCGTGACCGACAAGGCCTTCGTCGACAAGGTGCCGGTCGAGACGCCGGGCTATGGCCTGTCGCAGTCGGCCGACGGCACGGTGTTCGAGTGGAACTTTCCGCTCCTGGGCACCTACTGGACCGCCACCGACGTGATGATCCAGGACATCGCCAAGAAGGAGAAGGGCAACCTCAAGGGCAAGAAGATCGCGCTGGTCTATCACGACTCGCCCTACGGCAAGGAGCCGATCCCGCTGCTGCAGAAGCGTGCCGCGGCGCAGGGCTTCGAGGTGTCGCTGTTCCCGGTCACGCCGCCCGGCGTGGAGCAGAAGTCGACCTGGCTGCAGATCCGCCAGCAGAAGCCCGACTACGTGCTGTTCTGGTCGGCCGGCGTGATGACGCCCGCCGGCATCCGCGAGGCGCAGGCCAGCGGCTATCCGCGCGAGAAGATCTACGCGATCTGGTGGGCCGGCTCGGACCATGACGTGAAGGACATCGGCGCCGGTGCCAAGGGCTACAACGCGATCACGCTGCACAACAGCGCGGCCAAGGACAAGGTCCACGACGACCTGAAGAAGATGGTGTACGACAAGGGCCAGGGCACGGGCTCGGCCGAAGGCATCGGCTCGATCGCGCACACCCGCGGCATGATGATCTCGATGCTGCAGGTCGAAGCAATCCGCGCCGCACAGGAGAAGTACGGCAAGGGCAAGGCGCTCACGCCCGAGCAGGTGCGCTGGGGCTTCGAGAACCTGAACCTCACGGCCGACAAGCTCAAGGCGCTGGGCTTCGGCGAGATCATGCGGCCGGTCAAGACCTCGTGCAGCAACCACATGGGCGACGACTGGGCACGCATCATCCAGTGGGACGGCGCCAAGTGGCAGATCAAGTCCGACTGGTACCAGTCCGAGAAGACCTACATCGATCCGCTGATCAAGGAATACGCGGAGAAGTACGCGAAGGAAAAGAACGTCAAGCCACGCGCCTGCTGATCGCGTCGAGGGCGGCCTGCGCACAGCGCGGCGCCCTCTTTCGTCGGCTCCCTGCGAGCCGGCATCTGAAAGGCAGGCAGGCACGCACCAACGCACGCCAAAGCCTTTCACATGCTTCGGACCACACCATGAGCGAACCCAACATCCTCCTCAACGTCAACGGCATCGAGGTCATCTACAACCACGTGATCCTGGTGCTCAAGGGCGTGTCGCTCACGGTGCCCGAAGGCGGCATCGTGGCGCTGCTCGGCGGCAACGGCGCGGGCAAGACCACCACGCTGCGCGCGGTGAGCAACCTGCTCGCGGGCGAGCGCGGCGCGGTGACCAAGGGCACGATCGAACTGCGCGGCGAGCGCATCGAGGCGCTGTCGCCGGCCGCGCTGGTGCAGCGCGGGCTGATCCAGGTGATGGAGGGGCGCCACTGCTTCGCGCACCTGACCATCGAAGAGAACCTGATGACCGGCGCCTACACGCGCAGCGACGGCAAGGCCGCGGTGCAGCAGACGCTCGAGAAGGTGTACGCGTACTTTCCGCGCCTGAAGACGCGGCGCACTTCGCAGGCGGCCTACACCTCGGGCGGCGAGCAGCAGATGTGCGCCATCGGCCGAGCACTCATGGCCAACCCGACGATGGTGCTGCTCGACGAGCCCTCGATGGGCCTGGCGCCGCAGATCGTCGAGGAGGTGTTCGAGATCGTCAAAGACCTCAACACCAAGGAACGCGTGACCTTCCTGCTGGCCGAGCAGAACACCAACATGGCGCTGCGCTATGCCGACTACGGCTACATCCTCGAGAACGGCCGCATCGTGATGGACGACGCCGCGAAGAGCCTGCGCGAGAACGAGGACGTGAAGGAGTTCTACCTCGGCATGGGCGGCACGGACCGCAAGAGCTTTCGCGATGTGAAGAGCTACAAGCGCCGCAAGCGGTGGCTGGCTTGAAGAAGGGCACTCGATCCATGACTGATTTCTACGACGCCCTCGAAATCCGCGACCCGGCCGAGCGCGAGCGCGACCTGCTGGCGGCGCTGCCGAAGCAGCTCACGCAGGCGCAGACCGCGGCGCCGGCCTTTGTGCAGATCCTCGACGGGGTGAAGCCTGCGGACATCACGACGCGCGAGGCGCTCGCGAAGCTGCCCGTCACGCGCAAGTCGGAACTGCTCGAACGCCAGAAGCAGCACCGCGAAAGCGACCCCTTCGGCGGCTTCTCGGCCATTGCGCGCGGCGCGCGCATGCCGCGCGTGTTCGCGAGCCCGGGCACCATCTACGAGCCCGAAGGCGAGGCGCGCGACTACTGGCGCACCGCGCGCGCGCTGCATGCGGCGGGCTTTCGCGGCGGCGAGCTCATCCACAACAGCTTCAGCTACCACATGACGCCCGCGGGCGCGATCATGGAAAGCGGCGCGCTCGCGCTGGGCTGCACCGTGTTCGCGGGCGGCACCGGCCAGACCGAACAGCAGATCGAGGCCATCGTCGACCTGAAGCCCAGTGGCTACGTGGGCACGCCGAGCTTCCTGAAGATCCTGCTCGAGAAAGCCGAAGAAAGGTCGCAGAAGCTGCCTACGCTGACCAAGGCCATGGTCTCGGGCGAAGCCTTTCCGCCGAGCCTGCACGACTGGATCGCCGCACATGGCGTGCGGGGCACGCAGTGCTATGCAACCGCCGACCTCGGGCTCATCGCCTACGAGACGAGCGCGCGCGAAGGCCTGGTGGTCGACGAGGGCGTGCTGCTGGAGATCGTGCGCCCCGGCACCGGCGACCCGGTGCCCGACGGCGAAGTGGGCGAGATCGTGGTGACCACCTTCAACCCCGACTACCCGCTGGTGCGCTTCGGCACCGGCGACCTGTCGGCCGTGCTGGCGGGCGCCTGCCCCACGGGCCGCACCAACAAGCGCATCAAGGGCTGGCTCGGGCGCGCCGACCAGACCACCAAGGTGCGCGGCATGTTCGTGCACCCCTCGCAGGTGGCCGACGTCGCGCGCCGCTTTCCCGAGATCGTGCGCGCGCGGCTCGTGGTGTCGGGCGAGATGGGCGACGACCAGATGACGCTCCGGCTCGAATGCGCGGCCGCGCCCGAAGGCATGGCGGCGCGCGTTGCCGATGCGGTGCGCGAGGTGACCAAGCTGCGCGGCACCATCGAACTGGTGGCGCCGGGCACGCTGCCGAACGACGGCAAGGTGATCGAGGACGCGCGCAGCTACAAGTAGCGGCGGTAGAAGCCGCGCACCATCGCGCGCGCCAGCACCACCAGCAGCACGAGGTAGACCACCACCAGCACGATCGCCAGGCCGAGCGCGCGCGCATCGCTGCTGGTGCTCGAATAGCCCATGCTCGCGACCCACAACAGCCCGCCGAGCGCGACCGCGGCGCAGATCACCTGCAGCAGCACGAAGGTCGCCGAAGCCGCCGCCACGGCGCGGAACGGGCGGGCCCGTGCCGGCCCCGGCGCAGCGCCGAGCCAGCCGCCCCAGGCGGCCAGCGCCCAGACCAGCAGCGGCACCGCGAACCAGCCGAGCAGCAGCGGCAGCAGGTTCGTGTCGCGCGAGGTGTCGACCCAGGCGCTCGCGATGTTGCCGACCCACATCTGCAGCGCGACGAAGGTGGTGCCCACCACGAGTGCGATGGCACGGCGCGGCGATGCGCCGATGTTGGCCTGCGGTGCTGCGACATCCGCTGGGGCCTCAGCCGCAGCGGCGCCACGCTCGCGCAGCGCGAACCAGGCCGCGAGCCACACGATGGCGACGAGCAGCAGCATCTGCAGCACCGACTGCACCAGCATCGAGGCTGCGAGGATCGAGCGCAGGCCGTACCCCTCCACATGCGCGTGCAGCGCGCCCCCCGGCATGAAGAGCACCTGCACCTGGTAGAGCAGCGGGCTCAGCGCCACGTAGTTGACGACCATTGCGGCCAGGTACACGGCGGCAAAGCGGCGGCCGGGGCCGCGCAGCTGCGACACGCGCGCCGAACCGCGCAGATCGAGCGCCTGGCGCGCATGGCACCAGGCGAGCGTGGCGGCCAGCAGCCACACCGTCACGGTGCGCGACAGCAGCGGAATCCACACGCCCGGCTGCGCATAGACGCCGCGCATCTGCTCGCTGTTCGGCGAGGTCGGCAGCAGCTGCAGCACCATGCCCAGCACGAACAGCGCGGCGTGGACGGCGATCACGGTCCACGCGAAGCGGACGGGCAGGCGCTGCGCGCGATCGAAGGAGGAAGAAGAAGGAACTGGTGAGGCCGCCATGGTGTTGGAACGGTGCTTTCGCGTTGCGGATCGACCGGCGAAGCGTACCGGAACACCGCGGCCCACCCCCGCAGCGAGGGCGACGGGCCGGTCAGTCGGCGAGCGCGGCTTCGGCGGCCGGCTCGGGCGCGGGGCCGATGTACACCGACTGCGGCCGGATCAGCCGCCCTTTCTTCACCTGCTCGCGCGCATGCGCGAGCCATCCGCTCACGCGGCCCGCGGCGAACACGCAAGTGAAGCTCTCGCGGCCGAAGCCCAGCGCCTCGAGCAGCAGCGCGGTATAGAACTCGACGTTGGTCTCGAGCGCGCGGCCGGGCTTCTTCTCGCGCAGGATCGCGAGCGCTGCCTGCTCCGCCGCCTCGGCCAGCGCGAAGCGCGCGGCGTCCACGCCGCCTTCGGCACTGAGCCGCTGCAGCGCGGCCTTGAGCGCATCGGCGCGCGGATCGCGCACGCGGTAGATGCGATGGCCAAAGCCCATCAGGCGCTGGCCGTCGGCCACGGCGGCCTCGAGCCATGCGCGCGCACGCTCGGCACTGCCGATCGCATCGAGCGCATCGAGCACCGGCCCGGGCGCGCCGCCATGCAGCGGCCCCTTGAGCGCGCTGATGCCCGCGAGCACGGCCGAGGCGAGCCCCGCGCCGGTCGATGCGACCACGCGTGCGGCGAAGGTCGAGGCATTGAGGCCGTGGTCGCTGACGGTGACGAGGTAGGCGTCGAGCGCCGCAGCCTGCGCCTGGGTCGGCAGGCGGCCGTGCAGCATGCGCAGCATGTCGGCGGCCTGCGGCAGCGCTTCGTCGGGCGCGAGCGCCGGCACGCCGAGGCGCCAGCGCATGACGGCAGCTGTGTACACGGCAGGCGCGGCCACGAGGCACAGCGCGGTGGCCAGGTCGTCGCCATCGGGCAGGCGCGCAAGCAGCGCGCGCACCGCCTCGATCGGCGGCAGCCTGCGCAGCATGGCGTCGTCGCCGGGCTGCAGCCGCTCGAAGGCATCGCGGCGCGCACGGCCCAGCGCGGTGCGCAGGGCCGCTGCCTTGGGCAGTGCGTCGAAGAAGCCTTCGAACAGCAGCGCCACCGCATCTTCGAACTGCCAGCGGCCCGCGATCTCGCCGAGTTCGTGGCCGCGGATCACCAGCCGCCCCGCCGCGCCGTCAACCTCGGACAACACCGTGTGGGCGGCCACCACGCCTTCGAGGCTGCCATCGTCCTGGTTCATCGTTCTTGCTCCTTGTGATTGCACGATGAGACGATTCTGGCCACACTGGCATTGACGTCAATCTTGATTTATTGCATCAACATGACCACCAAGATACCGCTCTGGCTCCCCGCCGCCGACGCGCTCGCGCTGATGCAGGTGCGGCCGCAGACGCTCTATGCCAACGTGAGCCGCGGCCGCGTGCGCGCCCGCCCCGATGCGGCCGATCCGCGGCGCAGCCTCTACCACCGCGACGACGTGCAGCGCATCGCGGCGCGCACGCGCGGCCGGCGCAGCAGCGAGGCGGTGGCGAGCGAGGCGATCCAGTGGGGCGAGCCGGTGCTGCCCTCCGCCGTGTCGACCGTAGCCGAGGGCCGGCTGCTGTACCGCGGGCACGATGCCTGCGCGCTCGCGCAGCACGCGACGCTCGAGGAAGCAGCCGGCCTGCTGTGGGCCTGCGCGCCGCCGCACTTCGACGGCGGTGCTGGCGCTGCGGCAACGCCGCAGCCGGGCCATGCGATGCCGCTGCAGGCCGGGCTGGTCGCGCTCGCGGCCCGCGCCGCGAACGACGCACCGACGCGCGGCCGTTCGCCCGCGGTGCTGCAGGCGGAGGCGGCCGAGGTGATCGGCACGCTCGCCGATGCACTGCTCGGCATGCGGGCTGCGCGCGCCGTGCCGCTGCACATGCGCCTGGCGGCGGCCTGGCGGCGTCCGCGCGCGGCCGACGTGCTGCGCCGCGCGCTGGTGCTGCTGGCCGACCACGAACTCAACGCCTCGACCTTCGCCGCGCGCGTGACGGCATCGACCGGCGCATCGCTCTCGGCCTGCCTGCTCACGGGGCTGGCCACGCTGACCGGTCCGCTGCACGGCGGTGCGGCGGCGGCCGTGCAGGCGATGGTGCGCAGCGCCGACTACATCGGCAGCGAAGCGACGCTGCGCGAATGGCTCGCGCACGACCGACCGCTCGCGGCCTTCGGCCATCCGCTCTACCCCGCGGGCGATGCGCGCTGCGCAGCGCTGCTGGCTGGCGCGTTCGACCTGCCGCCCGCGTTCGCTTCACTGCGCGCCGCAGGCGAGAAGCTGCTCGGCGAGCCGGTGAACATCGACTTCGCCCTGGCCGCGCTCGCGGCTGCGCACAAGCTGCCGGCCGATGCGCCGCTAACCCTGTTTGCGCTGGCACGCAGCGTGGGCTGGACCGCGCACGTGCTCGAGCAGCAGGCCTCGGGGCAACTGATACGGCCGCGGGCGCGCTACACCGGCCCGCGCGAGGCGCCGATGGCGGCGGCCGCTGTCAATGGATCGCCGGCTCGTTCGCAAGCTCGAAGAGCTTCACCATCTCGCGGTTGAAGGCGGGCAGGTCGTCGGGCTTGCGGCTGGTGACCAGCGCATGGTCGACCACGACCTCCTTGTCGGTCCATTGCGCACCGGCGTTCTCCAGGTCGGCGCGCAGCGAGGGCCATGAGGTCATCCTGCGGCCCCTGGCACCGCCTGCGTCGATCAGCGTCCACGGGCCATGGCAGATCGCGGCGATCGGCTTGCCGCTCTCGACGAAGGCGCGCACGAAGGCCACGGCCTGGGCGTCGGTGCGAAGCGAATCGGGATTGGCCACGCCACCGGGCAAGAGCAGCGCGTCGAAATCGTCGGGGTTCGCGCCCTGCAGCGGCACATCGACCTCGAAGGTGTCCGCCGCCGCGAGCTGCTGCCAGCCGCGCACGCTGCCATCGAGCGGCGAGACGATCAGCGTCTCGGCGCCGGCGCTTTCGAGCACCTTGCGCGGCTCGGTCATCTCGGCCTGCTCGAAGCCGTCCGCGACAAGGATGGCAACCTTCATTCCGTCGAGCGAAGAGGTGATGGTGGGCATGGCGAAGAACTCCTTTTCCGGTGGTTTTCCGAGACAACGAAGTTCCACCGTATGCCCTTGCCGTCCTCCACCCATCGGCCGTTGCCGGGGCTGCCTGTCGGACAGCTCGACGGGCGGAAATTTCCGCTTACGCAGATTAACGGCGCAGACGAACTGCAAGGCGGTCAGCTACTTGTCGAGCCCGGCGAGGCAGACGTACTTCACCTCGAGGAAGTCGTCGAGGCCGTATTTCGAGCCCTCGCGTCCGAGCCCCGACTGCTTCACGCCGCCGAAGGGCGCTTCGGCCGTGGAGACGAGGCCGGTGTTGACGCCGACGATGCCCGATTCGAGCGCTTCGGCCACGCGCATGATGCGGCCGATGTCGCGGCTGTAGAAGTAGGCGGCAAGGCCGAACTCGGTGTCGTTGGCGGCGGCGATGGCCTCGTCCTCGGTGTCGAAGGCGAACACCGGCGCGAGCGGGCCGAAGCTCTCCTCGCGCGCGAACAGCATCGCGGGCGTGGCGCCGCCGATCACGGTGGGCTCGTAGAAGAGGCCGCCGAGCGCATGGCGCTTGCCGCCGACCAGCACCTTGGCGCCCTTGGCCACGGCATCGGCCACATGCTGCTCGATCTTCTCGATCGCCTTGTCATCGATCAACGGACCCTGGTTGACGCCAGGCTCGGTGCCGTCGCCGACCTTGAGCGCACGCACGCGCTCGACCAGCTTCTGCGTGAAGGTCTCGAGCACGCCGCGCTGCACGTAGATGCGGTTGGCGCAGACGCAGGTCTGGCCGGTGTTGCGGTACTTGGAGACCATCGCGCCTTCGACCGCGGCGTCGATGTCGGCATCGTCGAACACGATGAAAGGCGCATTGCCGCCGAGCTCGAGCGAGAGCTTCTTGATGGTGTCGGCCGACTGCTTCATGAGCGTGCGGCCCACCTCGGTGGAGCCCGTGAAGCTGAGCTTGCGCACGACGGGGCTGCGCGTCATCTCTCCGCCGATCTTGCTGGCCGAACCGGTGAGCACCGACAGCACCCCGTCGGGCACGCCCGCGCGCTGCGCGAGCTCGGCGAAGGCCAGCGCCGAGAACGGCGTCTGGGTGGCGGGCTTCACCACCATCGAGCAGCCGGCCGCGAGCGCGGGGCCGGCCTTGCGCGTGAGCATGGCGGCGGGAAAGTTCCACGGCGTGATCGCGGCCGTGACGCCCACGGGCTGCTTGAGCGCGAGGATGCGGCGATCGGCCTGCGGCGCGGGAATGGTGTCGCCGTAGACGCGGCGCGCCTCTTCGGCGAACCACTCGATGAACGAGGCGGCATAGGCGATCTCGCCGCGGCTTTCGGCCAGCGGCTTGCCCTGCTCGGTGGTCATGATGAGCGCCAGGTCGTCCACGTTCGCGAGCATCAGGTCGTTGAGCCGGCGCAGGATGGCCGAGCGTTCCTTCGCGGGCAGGCGGGCCCAGGGTTTCTGCGCCTTCTCGGCCGCGGCGATGGCACGTTCGGTCTCGGCGGTGCCGCACATCGGCACGGTGCCGATCTGCTCGCCATTGGCGGGGTTGGTCACGGGCACGGTGGCGCCGTCGTCGGCGTCCACCCAAGCGCCCGCCACGCAGGCTTGCTGGCGCAGCAGGGTCGGGTCCTTGAGCTTCAATGGCATGGGATCGTCTCCAAAAAATAGGAATTGAACCGCTATTTGGCGTGGCATTCACCACAAAAGGGCCATTGATGGTGGAACTAAGGGCTATTGGGGATGAGTCCAGCCCCCGCCAGCCAGTAAGATCGCGCCCGCTTTTCACTGTCTAACCGTTTTGGGAGATCCCATGAAAAAACTCATCGCCTTCACGGCAATCGCCACCGCCGCCGTCGGCGCCTTTGCCCAGGACTTCCCGGCAGGCAAGACCGTCACGCTCGTCGTCCCGTTCGCGGCCGGCGGCCCCACCGACCGCGTCGCCCGCGACCTGGCCGAAGCGCTGCAGAAGACGCTCGGCACGACCATCGTGGTGGACAACACCGCGGGTGCCGGCAGCTCGATCGGCACCGCCAAGGTGGCGCGCGCCAACGCCGACGGCCACACCCTGCTGCTGAACCACATCGGCATGTCGACGATGCCCGCGCTCTATCGCAAGCTGCCGTTCAAGGTCGAGAGCGACTTCGAATACCTCGGCATGGTCAACGAAGTTCCGATGACGCTGATCGGCAAGCCCACGCTGCCGGCCAACAACTACAAGGAACTGACCGCCTGGATGGCCGCCAACAAGGGCAAGATCAACCTCGGCAACGCCGGCCTGGGCGCCGCCTCGCACCTGTGCGGCCTGCTGTTCCAGAGCGCGGTCAAGCTCGAGATGACCACGGTTCCCTACAAGGGCACCGCGCCGGCGATCGCCGACCTGCTCGGCGGCCAGATCGACCTGCTGTGCGACCAGACCACCAACACCACGCCGCAGATCGAAGCCAAGAAGGTCAAGGCCTATGCCGTGACCACGGCCAAGCGCCTGACGACTCCGGCCCTGAAGGATCTGCCCACGCTCGACGAAGCCGGCCTGAAGGGCTTCGAAGTGTCGATCTGGCACGGCGTGTATGCGCCCAAGGGCACGCCGGCCCCGGTGCTGAAGAAGCTCAACGATGCCATCAAGGCCGCGATGAAGGACCCAGGCTTCATCAAGCGCCAGGAAGGCCTCGGCGCCGTGATCGTCACCGACAACCGCACCGACCCCGCCGAACACAAGAAGTTCGTCGCGGCCGAGATCGCCAAGTGGGGTCCGATCATCAAGGCTGCGGGCGTCTATGCAGACTGAAGCCCTCTGAGCTAAGACCCCTCAGCGAAAAAGCCGCCGCCCTCCCGGGCCGGCGGCTTTTTCTTTGGCACGGCGCCTGCTACTTCGGCCGTATCGCGTCGGCCGTGCCCTGGATGAACGCCTTGATGCTCTCGATGTCGTCGGCCGAGAGCTTGCCCGTGAAGTCGGGCATGCCGCGCGACATGGCCGGGCCCTTGAGCACGAACTTGTCGAGGTTCTCGATGTAGGCGGCGTCCATGTAGCCGAGGTTCGGGATGTTGCCGCCGCGGTCCACGCCGGGCACGCCGTGGCAGAAGACGCAGTTGCTCACGTAGAGCATGGTGCCGGCCTGCACCTTGGCGGGGTCGTACTTGACGCCCTGCAGCAGCTTGCCCAGCCGGTACTCCACGAACTCGGGCATCTTGGCGCTTCCGCCGACTGCGAAGGTGTAGACGGTGCCCGGCCCCTGGCGGTCGCTGGCGCGCTGCGCGAGGCCGTACACGCCGCCCCAGCCCACGGCCACCGACACGTACTGCTTGCCGTCGACCATGTAGGTGGACGGCGCCGCGACCACGCCGGTGCCGGTGGGCGTTTCCCAGAGCTTGTCGCCGGTCTTGGCGTTGTAGGCCACCAGGCGCCCGTCGGCCGTGCCCTGGAACACGAGGTTGCCCGCGGTGGTGAGCGTGCCGCCGTTCCACGGCGAGGCGTAGTCGACGCCCCAGGCTTCCTTCTGCTTCACCGGGTCCCAGGCGACAAGGCGGCCGAAGGGCTTCGACTTGGGCGCCTCCGCATTGACGAACATGGCGGTGTTCCAGCCGAGCGCGGCATGCGGCCGGCCGGGCGCGTTCTGGTCGAAGGACCAGTCCTTGTCGTCCATGAGGTTCAGCGGCACATGCTGCGCCGGGATGTAGGCCAGCCCGGTCTGCGGGTTGAACGACATCGGGTGCCAGTTGTGCGCGCCGAACGGCCCGGGAATGCTGTCGCCGGGCTTCTGGTTCTGGCGCGCGGCGGCCACCTCGATGGGACGGCCGTTGGCGTCGTAGCCGGTGGCCCAGTTCACCTCGACGAAGTTCTTCGCCGAGATGAACTTGCCGTTGGTGCGGTCGATCACGAAGAAGAAGCCGTTCTTCGGCGCATGCAGGATCACCTTGCGCAGCTTGCCGCTGACCTTGAGGTCGGCCAGGATCATGGGCTGCGTGGCGGTGTAGTCCCAGTTGTCGCCGGGCGTCTCCTGGTAGTGCCACACGTACTTGCCGGTGTCGGGGTCGAGCGCCACGATCGAGCTCAGGTAGAGGTTGTCGCCGCCCTGCGGGCTGCGCTTCTTGTGCGCCCACGGCGAGCCGTTGCCGGTGCCGATGTACATCAGGTTGAGGTCGGCGTCGAACGCCATGGTGTCCCACGCGGTGCCGCCGCCGCCAGCCTCCCAGTACTTGCCAGACGGGTCCCAGGTCTTGGCGGCGCGCGCCATCGACTCGTCTTCGAAGGGCTTGGAGGGATCGCCCGGCACGGTGAACCAGCGCCATTTCTGTTCGCCCGTGGCGGCGTCGTAGGCGGTGACATAGCCGCGCACGCCGTACTCGGCGCCGCCGTTGCCGATGATGACCTTGCCCTTGATGACGCGCGGCGCGCCGGTGATGGTGTAGCTGCCCTTCTGGCCCTCGATGGTGTTCTTTTCCCAGAGCTTGCGGCCGCTGGCGGCGTCGAGCGCGATGAGCCGGCCGTCGTAGGCGCCGACGAAGACCTTGCCCTGGTGCAGCGCCACGCCGCGGTTGACCACGTCGCAGCAGCCGCGAAAGCCCTTCGAGCGGTCGACCTGCGGGTCGAAGCTCCAGAGGCGCTGCCCGGTGCGCGTGTCGATCGCATGCACCACGCTCCACGAGGCCGTGACATACATGATGCCGTCGACCACGAGCGGCGTGGCCTCGACGCCGCGCGTGGATTCGAGGTTGTACGACCAGACCAGGCCCAGCTGCTTGACGTTGCCGGCGTTGACCTGGTCGAGCCTGCTGAACCGCGTCTCGGCGTGGTCCAGCCCGTAGCTCGGCCAGTCGGGCGTCTTCTTCTGCGCGGCGTTGGCGCGGATGAAGTTGCCGTCGACGCGCTGCACGGCGGCGGCGGCGCGCGCCTGCGGATCGGAGGCCGTGCCCTGTTGTTGCTGCTGCTGCGCCGCAACCGGCGCCGCATTGGCAAGGCACAGCAGCGCGCCGGCGAGCAGACGCAGCCCGGGGTGGATCGTTCTTGTCATCGTGGGTCTCCTTTGTGCCGCAAGGATCGTTTGCGTCGCGTCCGCGTTCACCTTCGGGATTTCCCCAGTCCGGCGCTGTTCCATTGCGGAACACATTCGAAGGGGCAGCAGCAGGCAGAACCCCACGAGGAGCAGCAACCCCATGGCATTCGAAAGGCTGGGCACGGCGAATGCGCCGCGCCAACTCTTCTCCACCACGCCGGCGCAGCGCGTGGCGCTCGCGCGGCAGCAGTTCTTCGAGGAAGGCGTGCGCCCCTCGGGCCTGGTCGGCGAGGCGGTGATCCAGTCGTGGCTGCGCTGCAACCGCAACCACAGCGACCGCCGCCGCATCGTGCCGTTCGACGCGGTCACGCCGAGCCGGCTGCATGCCACGCTGGCGCGCAACCGCGAGCTGCTCGACGTGGCGCGGCAGGAGCTCGCGAGCATGGAGGGCGCGCTGGCGGGCACGGACTGCCGCGTGATCCTCACCGACCGCGAAGGCGTGGTGGTCCATGTGACGCAGCACCCCGCCGCGGCCCACCAGCCGGTGCTGCGCAAGACGGCGCGCGTGGGCGTGAACATCTCCGAACGCATCGTGGGCACCACGGCGCCCGGCATCGTAGCGACCACGGGGCAGGCCTGCACGGTCGACGGCGCGGAGCACTACTTCGAGGTGCTGTCGCAGATGCAGTGCGCGGCGGCGCCGATCCGCGATGTGAGCGGCCGGCTCGCGGGCGTGCTCGACCTCACGGCGGAGGCGCGGCGCTTCGGCTTCGACGCCGCGTCGATGGTCGCGCTCTATGCCACGATCATCGAGAACCGCCTGCTGCAGGCGCAGTCGCGCGACCACCTGATCCTGCGCTTCCAGGCCAGCCCGAACCTGCTGGGCACGCCGATGGAAGCCTTGGCCGGCGTGGCGCCCGACGGCACCATCGCCTGGCTCAACGGCGCCGGCGCGCGCCTGATCGGCCGCCTGCCCGAGGATGCGGGCGAGCGCGACGTGGAGTCGATGCTGGGCCACGACCTGGCGAGCCTGCTGCGGCTGCAGCGGCGCGACGCCGCGCAGCCGCTGCGCCTGGCAAGCGGCCTGGGCGTGTGGGTGCAGGCCAGCCTGAAGGCAGCCGACGGGGCCGACTTCCGCCATGCGGTCGCGGTGCCGGGTGATGCGCCGGCGCCGGCGCTGGCGACGCCGAGCACGCCGCACGGCGACATGGCGGCGGCAATGGAAGAGGACGAACAGGACGCACCGGCCTCACCCACCCAGGCCGGCACGCTGCGCGAACACAGCCGCAAGCTCATCGAGGAAACACTGGCCGCGCACGGCGGCAACGTGTCGCAGGCCGCGCGCCAATTGCGCGTGTCGCGCGGCACGCTGTACCGGCGGCTGCGCGGCTGGCGCGAAGGATAGACGCCCCCCGAAGCGCCTTCGGCGCCTCCCCCCACTGGGGGGCGCACCCGGCGGCCCGGCGAAGCCGGTTCCGCGGGTGCGCTGGCTCAATACGGCGATCAGTTCGAGCGCTTCGGCAACGCGTAAGCAATGACGCTGTCCCCGGTCTTCGTTCCAAGCGAGCCGTGCCCGCCCGCGGCCACCACCACATACTGCCGCCCGTCGCTGCCGCGATAGCTCATGGGCGTGGCCTGTCCGCCCGCCGGCAGGCGGCTGCGCCAGAGCTCCTTGCCGTTGGTCACGTCGTAGGCGCGCATGTAGTAGTCGAGCGTGCCCGATAGAAAGGCCACGCCGCCGGCCGTCATGAGCGGCCCGCCGAGGCTCGGCACGCCCATCGCGAAAGGCAGCGGCAACGGCGAACTGTCGCGCACGGTGCCGTTCTTGTGCATCCACACCACGCGGCCGGTGCGCAAGTCGGCACCCGCCACATAGCCCCAGGGCGGTGCCTGGCAGGGCAGGCCAAGCACCGAGGTGAACGCGCGCAGCTGCACCGCGAAGGGCGCGCCGAAGTTCTCGTTGAGCGCGGGCAGGCTGTCGCTCGGCCGATCCTTGCCCTGCACGTAGAGCGTGGTGTCGTCGGCGCGCGGGATCAGCTTCGACACGAAGGCCAGCGACGCCGGCGTGGTGAAAGCGAGCTGCCGCTGCGGATCGACCGCGATGCCGCCCCAGTTGAAGACACCGAAGTTGCCCGGATAGATGAGCGAGCCCTGCGTGGACGGCGGCGTGTAGCGGCCCTCGTAGCGCAGCCGGTGGAACGAGATGCGGCAGGCGAGCTGGTCGAACACCGTGCCGCCCCACATGTCGGCCGGCGTGAGCGCGGGCGGATCGAACGACAGGGCCGATACCGGCTGCGTGAGCGATGTGTGGTCGCCCTCGGCCGCGCCCTGCGGCGCGGGGCGCTCATGGACCTTCACCACCGGTTCGCCGTTGCGCCGGTCGAGCACGAACAGCTCGCCCTGCTTGGTCGGCTGCACCAGCGCGGGCACGGTGTCGTTGCCCACGCGCAGGTCGATGAGCGTGGGCTGCGACGGCACGTCGTAATCCCACAGGTCGTGGTGCACGGTCTGGAAGCTCCAGCGCACGCGGCCGGTGGCCAGGTCGAGCGCCACCACCGCGGACGAATAGCGCTCTGCGCCTTCGGTGCGATTGCCGCCCCACTGGTCGGGCGGCTGGTTGCCCATGGGTACGTAGACCATGCCAAGCGCCTCGTCCACGCTCGAGATCGACCAGCTGTTGGGCGAGTTGGCGGTGTAGGTGCGGTCGGGCGCAATGGGCGCGGTCTCGTCGGGGTTGCCCGCGTCCCAGTTCCAGACCAGTGCGCCGGTGTCGATGTCGAAGGCCCGGATCACGCCCGAGGTCTCCTCGGTGGAGACGTTGTCGAGCACCGTGCCGCCTACGATGATGAGCGATTTCGTCACCACCACCGGCGAGGTCGAGTAGTACGCGCCGGGCTTCACGTTGGGCATGTTCTTCCACAGGTCGATCTGCCCGCTGCCGCCGCCGAAGCGCATGCAGGGCTTGCCGCTTTCGGGGTTCAGCGCAATGACGCGGCCGTCGGCCGTGGGCATGAAGAGCTTGGCATCGCAGTCGGCGCCCGCGCTGGCTGTGGCGTCAGGGCGCACGGCGCTGCCGGGGTCGTAAGACAGGCCGCGGCAGGTCAGGTGCTGCAGCGCGAGCGGACGCCGGATCTCGGGCGTGTAGCGCCAGAGCTGCTCGCCCGTGGTGGCGTTCAGTGCCACCACCGACTGGTGCGGCGTGCAGAGAAAGAGCCGCTCACCGATCTTCAGTGGCGTGACCTCGAAGGTCGTCTCCTCCGGATCGCCGGGCTGGCCGCGCACGTCGCCGGTGCGAAAGTGCCACGCCTCCTCGAGCTGGCCGACGTTGGCCGGCGTGATCTGGTCGAGCGCCGAATAGCGCTGGCCCATGCCGGTTCCGCCGTAGGCGGTCCAGTCGTCCGCGGGCGGGGCCGGGCTGCCGGCAGCTGCGGCGACGGCCGGCGCGGCAGTTGCTGCGGGCGGCGTGGCCGTGCCTTCGATGCGATGCGGATGGCGCGTCATGGCCACCACTGCGGCAGCCAGGAAGACCAGCAGCACGACGCCGAGAAAGCCGCGCGCGGGCGCCACGCCCGCGGTGCTGCGCCGTGCCAACGCACGCGCGACCCAGGGCGTGAGCAGGAACGCGCCGATGACGAAGAACACGTCGCCGCGCGCCGCGAGCGGCCACCAGTCGAAGCCCACTTCCCACAGCGCCCAGCCGAGCGTGAACGCGACCACGATGGCGTAGACCCAGAGGCCGGCGCCGCCGCCGCGCGGCAGCAGCAGCGCCGCCACGAGCAGCCCCAGCCCCGCGACGAGGTAGTACCACGAGCCGCCGAGCATGACGAGCCAAGCGCCGGCGGCTGCAAGGCCGAGGCCGGCCAGGCCGATGACCACGGCCGTGGCAATTAGCAACGCCGACCGCCTGGTGTGTGGCGGTTCGGATGTGGAAGAAGACGCACGGGGATGCACAGCAGTGTCGGTCATGGCGAGGCGCTTTCGATGCCAGGCGCGAGGGCGGGGCGCGCCATTGATGGACACCCCAGACTAGGTAAAGCACAGGGCCTTGTGCGTAGGCCGACCGCGCAATTGTGCGCGGATGGCTGCTCAGGCCGGCGCAGCGATGCGTGCGGCGCGGGCCCGGCGCGCACGCGCATCGGGCTGGAGCGGCCGCAGGTACTCATGCAATGCGAGCGCCGCGGCGCCCACGGCCGCGGCCAGCTCGCCGTAGCGCGCAATGCGCAGCGCGGGCGCGGGCATGCCGGCCGCCTCGGCATGGCGCTGCACCTGCGCGAAGGCGGCCTCCGCGAAACGCGCGTCGCCGGTGCACGACTTGCCGCCGAGCACGATCGCGCGCGGATCGAAGGTGACCCACAGGTTCTGCAGCAGCACGCCGAGAAAGGCGCCCGCCTGCGCCACGCCGGGCGCTTCGCGCTCGAGCGCGCGCGATCCGAAGAACGCCTCGGCGCAGCCGTTGCGCCCGCACGAGCAGCGCGGCCCATCACGCTGCAGGATGGTGTGACCGATCTCGCCTGCCATGCCCTGCGCACCGGTGAAGAGCCGGTCGTTGAGCACCACGCCCGCGCCCACGCCCACGTCGCAGCTGACGAAGATCAGCGGCTCGCCGCCGTCGCCGCTGCCATCGCTTCCGAACTCGTACTCGCCGAGCGCTGCGGCGTCGGCGTCGTTCTGCAGCTGCACAGTGACGCCGGGCAGCTTCGCCTCGGCCAGCGCCTGCTCGAGCGCGGGCAGCAGGCTCACGTTGCGCCAGCCGAGGTTGGGCGCGAAGCGGACCACGCCGGTGCAGTCGTCGACCGCGCCGGGCACGCCCACGCCGATGCTCGACAGCTGCAGTCCGGCCTGGCGCAGTTGCCGGTGCGCAGCGGCAGCCATGCGCGCAACCTGCGCACACACGCCGGCCGGCGCGCTGTCGGCCAGCGCCTGGCGCTCGGCATGGAGCACCTCGCCCTGCAGCGACACGCAGGCCAGGCGCACCGTCTCGACCGCGATCTCCACGCCCATCAGCGCGCGCACGCCGGTGTTGATGCGCAGCGGCGTCGAAGGCCGGCCGAGCCCGTCGGCCGCGATGGCGCCGGCTTCGCTGAGCCAGCCTTCGTCGAGCAGCTCGCGCACCAGCAGGCTCACGGTGGACTTGGTGAGCCCGCTCGCACCCGACAGCCGCGCGCGCGACAGGCCGGGCTGCGCGCGCAGCAACCGCAGCAGCACGCTGCGGTTCATGCGCTTGAGCAGCTGCTGGTCGCCGATGTTCACGGAGCCGCTTCCACGGGAGGGCCAGGGTTCACCGCGGGGCCTGTTCCTTTCCCTCGGGGCGCTTGCCGGCAATGATCATGCCGAGCACCTCGTCCTCGGTGACGTCGGCGGTGCAGTAGGTGCCGACCAACCGGCCGTTCTTCATCACGGCCACGCGGTCGCTGAGCGCGAACACGTCGGGCATGTCGTGCGTGATGAGGAAAATGCCCACGCCATCGGCCTTGAGCTGCTTGACGAGGCCGCCGACCATCGCCGTCTCTTCCGGGCCGAGCGCGGCGCAGGGCTCGTCCATGATGAGGATGCGGGCGTTGAAGTACAGCGCACGCGAGATCGCCACCACCTGCCGCTGGCCACCCGAGAGCCGCCGCACGGGCGTGCGGATGTTGCTGAAGTTGCGGTTGAGGCGCTGGAACACCTTGCGCGCCTCGACCTCCATGAAATGGTCGTCGAGCGTGTTCCAGCGCGTCATCTTCTCGCGGCCCAGGAACAGGTTCGCCACCGCGTCGAGGTTGTCGGCCAGGGCCAGCGTCTGGTAGATGGTTTCGATGCCGAGCGCCTGCGCTTCGGAGGGGGTGCGGATCTGCACCGTCTCGCCCGCGACCAGCGTCTCGCCCGCATCGACCGGGTAGGCGCCCGCGAGCATCTTCATGAGCGTGGACTTGCCCGCGCCGTTGTGGCCGAGCAGCGCGACCACTTCGCCGGCATGCAGGTTCACGCTCACGCCGTCGACGGCCTTCACGCCGCCGAAGGCCTTGCGGATCTCGCGCAATTCGACGAGCGGCCGGGATGTATCGGTGGCCATCATGTCAGTTCTCGCCGAACCTGCGGCGGTACAGCACGTCGAACACCACCGCCACGATCAGCACCTGCCCGATGATCACCATGCGCTTGCCGATCGGCACGTCGAGCAGCAGCATGCCGCTGTCGAGCGACTGCATGATCAGCGCGCCGAGCACCGAGCCGAAGATCGAGCCGGTTCCGCCCGCGAGCGCCGTGCCGCCGATGACGGCCGCCGCGATCACATAGAGCTCCATGCCGGTGCCGAGCGAATTGGTGCCCGCGTTGAGCCGCGCGATCGACACGATCGCTGCCACCGTGACCAGCACCGCGAGCAGCGCGAACAGCATCAGCGTGACGCGCTTGACCGGAATGCCCACCAGCGCCGCCGCATCGGGGTTGCCGCCCATCGCGAACACGTAGCGGCCGAAGCGCGTGCGGTGCACGATGAACGACAGCACCACGGCGACCACGGCCCAGATCAGCACCGGGATCGGCAGGCCCTGCGGCGCGTCCTTGGAGGCGATCTGGTAGCTGTTCATGACCGCCGCGAACCCGAGCACCACCGCCGCCGGCACGGCCGTGAGCAGCAGCGCAAGCCAGAGCGGCTCGTTGGGCATGCCGTGGTGCGCGCGTGCGCGGCGCTTCTGCAGCATGCGCGCAAACAGCACCAGCGCCACGAAGCCCGCGAGCGCCCATGTGGCGGCGGTACCGATGCCGCCGTCGTAGCCGCCGCCCAGGCGCTGGAAGAACTCGTCGTTCACCGGCTGGGTCTTGCCGTCGGCCACCAGGAACGCCGCACCGCGGAACGACATCAGTCCGCCGAGCGTGACGACGAACGAGGGCACGCCGAGCATCGCCGTGAGCCAGCCCTGGTAGATCGAGACCAGGAGCGCCACTGCGAGCCCCGCGAGGCAGGCCGCGGGCCACGACCAGCCCGAGGTGTACTGCAGGTAGGCGATCAGCACGCCGACGAAGCCCATCACCGAGCCGACCGACAGGTCGATGTGGCGCGCCACGATGACCAGCACCATCACGGTCGACACGATGCCCACCACCGCCGTCTGCTGCGCCACGTTGTAGAGGTTCTCGGGCGACAGGAACACGCCGCCCGAGAGCATGTTGAAGACCACGCCCATCGCGACCAGCAGCACGCTCATCAGCGCCAGCCGCAGGTCGATGCCGGTGCGCCGCCAGAGGCCCGGCGTCGTTGGATCGCCCATCTGCCTGCTTACTTGCAGGCGGCCGGCGCGTTGGCCGCGGGCACACCCTTGCAGAGTTCGTCCTTCTTGATCCAGCCGGCCTTGACCACCACGTCGAGGTTGTCGCGCGTGATCGGCACCGGCGTGAGCAGGCGCGACTGCAGCGCGATCTTCTTCGGCCCGGCATTCCAGGTCGCGGCCTTCTCGGCCGGCTTGCCCTGCGACAGCGCGATCGCGGCATTGGCGGCCTCGCGGCCGAGTTCGCGCGAGTCCTTGAAGATGGTCGCGGTCTGGGTGCCGAGCGCAATGCGGTTGAGCGCCGCGAAGTCGGCGTCCTGGCCCGACACCGGAATGCCGCGCAGCCCCTTGGCCGTGAGCGCCGCCACTGCGCCGCCCGCGGTGCCGTCGTTGGCCGCCACCACGGCATCGACCTTGTTGCCGACCTTGGTGAGGATCTGCTCCATGTTCTTCTGCGCGACCTCGGGCTTCCAGCCCTCGGTGTATTCGTCGCCCACGATCTTGATGTCGCCCTTCTTCACCGCGGCATCGAGCACCTCCTGCTGGCCTGCGCGCAGGAAGTCGGCGTTCGGGTCGCTCGGCGAGCCTTTGATGATCACGTAGTTGCCCTTGGGCTTGACCTTGAACACCTCGCGCGCCTCCATGCGCCCGACCTCGACGTTGTCGAAGGTGATGTAGAAGACGCCGGGCGCCTCGATCAGCCGGTCGTACGCCACCACCGGCACCTTCTGCCGCGTGGCCTTGGTGACGGCGGGCAGGATCGCGTCCTTGTCCATCGCCAGCACGATCAGCGCCTTGGCGCCCTTGGCCATCAGGCCCTCGATGTCGCCGAGCTGCTTCTCGGGCGAGCCGCCCGCGTCGGCGCTGATGTACTTGGCGCCGAGCTTCTCGAGCTGGGCCTTGATCGCGGCCTCGTCGGTCTTCCAGCGCTCTTCCTGAAAGTTGGACCAGCTCACGCCGACCACGGTCTGCGCCAGCGCGCTCGCCGCAGTGAGGCCGAAGGCCATGGCGGCCAGGGAGTGCTTGAGGTGCATCGGTGTCTCCTTGGGCGCGCGCCCAACAATGTAAGAAATTAGTTAGTTCGACCGACGAATTAACTATCCCATCGTGCGGAGGTGCTGGGCACCCGGGAATTCCCGGGGCGGCGGTGCCCGGTTTTCGGGCGCACGCCAACTTTCGTTTCATCGAAATCGGTGATGCTCAGCAACGAAACATATCGTTTTCATTCATGCCTTGCGCTGCGTAGAGTTTCGGGTTTCCGCATTCCACACAGGAGCCGAACCATGCACCCCTCCCCCGCCCGCATTCCGTTCCACCTGGCTTTTCCCGTGCGCGACATCGCCGAAGCCCGCGCCTTCTATGGCGGGCTGCTCGGCTGCCCCGAAGGCCGTAGCGCGCCGGAATGGGTGGACTTCGACTTTCACGGCCACCAGATCGTGGCGCACCTCGCGCCCGACGAATGCGGCCACAAGGCGCATGGCGCGGTCGACGGGCACGCTGTGCCGGTGCGGCACTTCGGCGCCATCCTCCCGATGGACCAGTGGCAGGCCCTGGCCGACAGGCTCGCGGCACGCCACGTCGAATTCATCATCGAGCCCTACATCCGCTTCAAGGGCGAGCCCGGGGAACAGGCCACGATGTTCTTTCTCGATCCCTCGGGCAATGCGATCGAGATGAAATCGTTCGCCAACCTCGATGCGCTGTTCGCGACCTGAGGCGCATCGATCATGCATGTCGATCGATCCTTGAGTCGGGCATCGATCCTTGCGATGCTCGGTGGATGATCAGTGAACTCAAGACCTTCATCGCCGTCTGCCGCCACGGCACCTTCGTCGCGGCGGGCGAGCGGATCGGGCTGACGCAGTCGGCCGTCAGCAGCCAGATCAAGCGGCTCGAAGACTCGCTCGGCTTCGCGCTCTTCGACCGGACCGGCCGCTCCGCCACGCTGAATGCGGCCGGGGAGACCACGCTGGCGCGTGCGGTGGAGATCTGTGCCCTGTACGACCGTCTCGGCGAGCCTCCGGCGGACGATGGTGCAGAAGGCGGGCTGCTGCGGATCGGCGCCATTGCCTCGACCCAGTCGACGCTCCTTGCGCGCGCACTCGCGAAGCTGCGCAAGGCTGCGCCGTCGCTGCGCGTGCACGTGTCGCCGGGCGTGTCGATGCGGCTGATGGACGACCTCGACGCGGGCACGATCGACGCGGCGCTGATCATCCGGCCGCCCTTCGGCATGCCGCCGGAGTTGCGCTGGCAGACGCTGGTGCGCGAGCGCTACGTGCTCGCCGCACCGGAGGCACTGCCGGGAAGGGACTGGCGACGCCTGCTGCAGGAACAGCCCTTCCTGCGCTACGACCGCGCCTCTTTCGGCGGGCGCATGGTCGAGCGGTTCCTGCGGCGCGAGGGCATCGCCGTCAACGAGTCGATCGAGGTCGACGAGATCCCGGGACTCATCCACATGGCAGCCAAGGGGTTGGGCGTGGCGCTCGTGCCGATGGTCGAGGCGCACCTGCCGTTGCCGGGCGGCATGCGCACGGTCTCGCTCGGCCAGGCCACCTTCCACCGCGAGGTCGGCCTGCTGCAGCGCGCGCCGCAGTCCAGCCCGGCCGTGGTGGGCCGGCTTGCGCAATGCCTGCAGGAGGCAGTGCGCAAGGGTTCGGCGGCAGCGGGCCGCAACAGCAAGGGCACGGGGTAAGCCCGGTTTCGCCACCTCGTCACGCTTGATACGATTTTTGCCGCAACGCCGGTCCCACAGGCGCTGGAGACAAGATGGACAAGCGCAACGACATCCCCGCCGGCGAGGCGCTCTACCGAACGATGGTGCGCATCCGAGCGTTCGAGAATGCCGCCGAGACGGCCAGCCAGGGCGGCGTGAGCGCCTATGGCCAGGAAGCCGCCGGCAGCGCGCATGTGCGCGGGCCGCTGCACCTGTCGACCGGCCAGGAGGCGGTGCCCGCGGGCGTGTGCGCGCACCTGCGCACAAGCGACTACCTCACCTCCACGCACCGCGGCCACGGCCACACGCTCGCCAAGGGCGCCGACCTCTCTCGCATGATGTGCGAGCTGTTCGGCAAAGCCTCGGGCTTCAACGGCGGCAAGGGCGGCTCGATGCACATTGCCGACTTCTCGGTCGGCATGCTCGGCGCCAACGGCGTGGTGGCCGCGGGCCTGCCGATCGCCGTGGGCGCGGCGCATGCGCAGAAGCTGCTGGGCGCGGTGGACGGCGGCATCACCGCCTGCTTCTTCGGTGACGGCGCGATCAACCGCGGCCCGTTCCTCGAAGCCCTGAACTGGGCGCGGGTGTATGCGCTGCCCGTGCTCTTCGTCTGCGAGGACAACCGCTGGAGCGCCACCACGGCAAGCGGGCCGATGAGGGCCGGCGACGGCGCCTCGGCGCGCGCGGCGTCGATGGACATCGCGGCCACGCAGGTCGACGGCAACGACGTGTTCGCGGTGCACGAGGCCGCGGCGGCGCTGGTGGGCGAGGTGCGCGGCGGCGGCGGGCCGCGCCTGCTGCATGCGCTGACCTACCGCGTGAAAGGGCACGTGTCGGTCGACGTGGCGGCGTACCGCGACCCGGCCGAGCTGGCCGCGGCGCTCGAGACCGATCCCATCGCGCGCGCCCGCGGCCGGCTGCTCGCGGCCGGCGTCGATGCGGCCGTGCTCGACGCGATCGAGAACGCGGCGCGCGACGAGGTCGCCGCCGCGCTGGCCGCGGCCGACGCGGCGCCCTGGCCCGAGCCCGGCGCCGCATTCACCGACGTGCAGACCACCGGAGCCGGGCAATGGCATTGACGATCGACAAGCAGGAACTCAGCTATTCGGAGGCCGCGGTGCGCGCGGTGGCGCGCGAGATGCAGGCCGACGCCCGCGTGGTGGTGCTCGGCGAGGACGTGGGCCGCGGCGGCATCTTCGGCCAGTACAAGGGGCTGCAGCAGCGCTTCGGCGAAGGCCGCGTGATCGACACGCCGATCAGCGAGGCCGCGATCATGGGCGCCGGCGTCGGCATGGCGCTCGCGGGCCTGCGCCCGGTGGTCGAGATGCGCGTGGTCGACTTCGCGCTCTGCGGCATGGACGAACTCGTGAACCAGGCCGCCAAGAACCGCTTCATGTTCGGCGGCCAGGGCCGCGTGCCGCTGGTGGCGCGCATGCCGGGCGGCATCTGGGATGCGTCGGCCGCGCAGCATTCGCAATCGCTCGAAGCCTGGTTCGCCCACCTGCCGGGGCTGGTGGTGGTGTGCCCCTCGACGCCGCAAGACAACTACAGCCTGCTGCGCGCGGCGATGCAGTGCGGCGATCCGGTGGCCTACATCGAGCACAAGACGCTCTGGGGCCTGCGCGGCGAGGTCGACGAAGATCTGGCCGTGCCGCTCGGCCTGGCGCGCCGCGTGCGCGAAGGCGATGCGCTCACGCTCGTGAGCTGGAGCCGCCAGATGCAGGCCTGCGCCGCCGCCTGCGAAACGCTGGCGGCCGAAGGCATCGCGGTCGACCTGATCGACCTGCGCACCCTCTGGCCCTGGGACCGCGAGACGGTGCTCGGTTCGTGCACGCGCACCGGGCGCCTGCTGGTGGTGCACGAGGCGGTGCAGGTGGCTGGCTTCGGCGCCGAGATCGCCGCGAGCGCCGCCGAGGCGACGGGCTGCCGCGTGGCGCGGCTCGGTGCGCCGCGCATCCCGGTCGGCTATGCTCCGGTGCTCGAGGCCGCGTCGCGCGTGGGCGCCGAAGCCATCGCGGCGGCGGCGAGGAAGCTGGTCGGCCAGGGGCGCTGAACAGGCCCGTGGCGCCGTGGACCCGCTGTTCTTCAAGCTGGTGCGGGTGGTCAACCTGACCGCGCGGCCCTTTCATGAGCGCGTGGGGCGCGAGCACCAGCTCACGCTCAACGAATGGCGCGCGATGGCAGTGCTCGGCGCGCAGCCCGGGCTCACCGCCACGCAGGTGGCCGAACTGACGGGGCTCGACAAGATGGCCGTGAGCCGCGCGCTCGCGGGCCTCCGGCGCCACAAGCGCATGCAGCGCCACCACGACCCGACCGACCAGCGCCGCGCGCGGCTTCACCTCACGGCGGCCGGCAAGGCGCTGCATGCCATCGTGAGTGCGCTGGGGCGCGAGCGCGAGGCCGAGCTGTTCGCGGGCGTGTCGGGCGACGAGCTGGCGCGGCTCGACGCCACGCTCGACAAGCTCGTCGCGGCCGTGCAGCGCGCCGGTTGATCAGGCCGCGAAGCCGCCGTCGATGTTGAGGCTGGCGCCGGTCACGAAGCCCGCCTCGGGCCCTGCGAGGTAGGCCACCATCGCGGCGATCTCTTCGGGCCGCGCATGGCGCGCCACGGCCATCAATCCGTGCATCGCGGCGGCGTTGGGGCCATCGACCGGGTTCATGTCGGTGTCGACCGGACCTGGCTGCACGTTGTTGACCGTGATGCCTCGCGGTCCCAGGTCGCGCGAGAGGCCCTGCACCAGGCCCTTGAGTGCCGACTTGCTCATGGCATAGGCACTGAAGCCGGGCCAGGGCGCGCGCTCGGCATTGGTGCTGCCGATGTTGATGATGCGGCCGCCCTCGCCCATGTGGCGCACGGCGGCCTGGGCCGCGACGAACACCGCGCGCACGTTGACCTGCCAGGTGCGGTCGAAATCGGCGAGCGGCATGTCGTCGACGGTGCCGGGCAGGAAGACGCCGGCATTGTTGACCAGCACGTCGATGCGGCCGAGCCGGCGCGCGGCATCGTCGATGCCCGCGGTGAGCGCGGCGGCGTCGGCGCTGTCGATCTTGAGCGCCAGCGCGCGGCCGCCCTCGGCCTCGATGCTGCGCACGAGCGCCTCGGCCGGGCCGGCCGAGCTGGCATAGCTGAAAGCGACGGCCGCGCCGTCCTGGACGAGCCGGCGCACGATGGCGGCACCGATGCCGCGCGAGCCGCCGGTCACGAAAGCGGTCTTGCCCGAAAGGGGCCGGGAAAGGGTCGAATTGGGAGCCATGTGGATTCCTTGTTTTGTGAATGGACAGGCTCAGTTTGGGCATTCGATTACCTTTGCGGTAGCCCATAATCAGCGCAATCAGATTCAACCAAGGGTTGAAAAATAGCGTGATGGCGCCCCCTCTCAACCACCTCGAATCCTTTGTGCAGAGTGCCGATAGCGGCAGCTTCTCGGCCGCGGCGCGGCGGCTCGGGCTCACGCCGGCCGCCGTCAGCAAGAACGTGGCACGGCTCGAGGCCAGTCTCGGCGTGCGGCTGTTCCAGCGCAGCACGCGACGCCTCACGCTGACCGAAGGCGGCGAGCGCTTCCTGCGGCAGATCGGCGGGGCGCTCGCGACGCTGCAGGACGCGGTGGCCGGCATCACGCACCAGGACGGCCAACCCGCCGGCACGCTCAAGGTCAGCATGGGCCAGGCCTTCGGCCGCGAGCATGTGCTGCCGATGATGGGCGACTTCCTGGCACGCTATCCGGCGATCCTGCCCGACTGGCATTTCGACAACCGGCAGGTGGACCTCGTGGGCGAAGGCTTCGACGCGGCGATCGGCGGCGGCATCGAGCTCCCGCCCGGGCTGGTGGCGCGCGAGCTGGCGCGCATCCATGTGGTCGCGGTGGCCGCGCCCGCCTACTTCGCGAACCGCGCCCTGCCCGCGGAGCCGGCCGACCTTGCCCAGCTCGATGCGCTGGTGCGCCGCTCCTCGCCGACGGGCCGCCTGCGCAGCTGGACGCTGCAGCATGCCGATGGCCGCCGGGCCACGGTCGAGCAGCCGCGCCCGCGCGCGATCTTCAACGACCCGGAGGCGATCGCGCATGCCGCGCTCATGGGCCTGGGCGTGGCGATGCTGCCGATGCCCTTCGTCGAGCGCGGCCTGCGAAGCGGCGCGCTGGTGCGCCTGCTGCCCGCCTGGCACTTCGACGCGGGCGCGCTGTGGCTCTACTACCCCAGCAAAAAGCTGCTGCCCGCCAAGACGCGCGTGTTCATCGACTTCATCCTGGAACGCTTTCGAAGCGAAGGCTTCGCCGCGCGCATGCACGCGGCCTGAAGAAGAATTTCCCACCGGACGCCCGGGGTTTTACCTGCGGCGCCTGCCATCGTTAGCCTGTACAAACGCCGTATGACTTTTTCATTCAAACCGACCCGCCGCGCTGCACTTGCAGCCTCCGCCGCAGCCGTAGCAGCCCTCGTGGCCATGCCCTCGTGGGCCCAGGGCACCTGGCCCACCAAGCCGGTGCGCATCGTCGTGCCCTTTGCGGCCGGCGGCACCACCGACATCCTCGCGCGCGCCGTGGCGCCCGAGCTCTCGAAGGCCTTCGGCCAGCAGTTCATCGTCGACAACCGTGCCGGCGCCGGCGGCAACGTGGGCGCCGAGATCGTGGCTCGTTCGCAGAACGACGGCTACACGCTGTTGATGGGCACCGTGGGCACGCACGGCATCAACCGGGCGCTCTATCCCAAGCTGGCGTTCGACCCGATCAAGGACTTCGCGCCCGTCACGCTGGTGGCCGCGGTGCCGAACGTGATGGAGATGAATGCCGAGAAAGCGAAGGAACTGAACATCCGCAACGTGCAGGATTTCATCAAGTACGCCAAGGCGAACCCGGGCAAGCTCAACATGGCGTCGAGCGGCAACGGCACCTCGATCCACCTGGCGGGCGAACTCTTCAAGAGCATGACGGGCACCTTCATGGCGCACATCCCGTACAAGGGCTCGGGCCCGGCGCTGCTCGACATGGTGGCCGGCAACGCCGACGTGATGTTCGACAACCTGCCTTCATCGATGGCGCAGATCAAGGGCGGCAAGCTCACCGCCCTGGCCGTGACCAGCGCGCAGCGCTCACCGGCCCTGCCCGACGTTCCGACCGTCGAAGAGGCGGGCGGACCGGCACTCAAGGGCTTCGAGGCGAGTTCGTGGTTCGGCCTGCTCGCACCGGCCGGCACGTCGCCCGAGATCGTGAACCGCATTCAGCAGGAAGTGGCGAAGTCGCTCGCCACGCCGGCCATCAAGGAGAAGATGCTCGCCCAGGGCGCAATCCCGAGCGGCAACACGCCGGCCGACTTCACGAAGCTGATCGCCAGCGAGCACGTGAAGTGGGCAAAGGTCGTGAAGGACTCCGGCGCGAAAGTGGACTAAGGACACCCCCCGAAGCGGCTCACTTCGTGTAGCCGCCTCCCCCACTGGGGGGCGCACCCAGTGGCCCGGCAAAGCCGGTTCCACGGGTGCCCTGGCTCAGGCCGCGGCTTGCGCGGCGCGAGGGCCTTTTTCCCGCGTCAGGTCGTCCAGGTGACGTCCTTTTGCTCGGCGAGTGAATCCTTGAGCATGTGAAGCAACGGGGCCGCGCGCTGGTGCAGGCCGACATGCTGCTTTTCGGCATCGTCGTCATGGCCTTCGACGACGTGGTCGTCATGGTTGTGCGCATTGCCGGACTCGCGGGCCACAGCGGACTCCAGTGCGGCAATGGCGGCCGGGATCTGTTCGACAGTGATGACGCCCTGGGGCGCAGCCGGCTTGCCGACGACGTCGAGCAGTTGGCGCGCGTGCGCCTCGAGCATCACGAACTCCGGCGTGGCGCGGGACTGGAATCGATAGAGCATGCAGGTCCTTCCTTGATCACTTGTAGATGTAGTCACGGGCAAAAGGGTACACCGATTGCGCGCCGCGCAGCGCGCCGCGGTCGACCTTGCCGTCGGGCCGGGTGGAAAGCATCTGGTGCAGCGAGATCCAGCCCTGCTCGAAGCTCATCGCCGAACCCGCGAGATAGAGCCGGTAGGCGCGCACGATGCGCTCGGCATTCTCGCCCTGGCGCCCACCGGTTCGCCTGAGCACCTCGAGCGCGGTGTCGAGCTGCGCCTCGAGCGCATCCGACCAGGCCCAGAGCGTGCGCGCATAGTGCGGACGCAGGCTTTCGGTGTCGACCATCTCGAGGCCCGCGGCAGCCGTTTCGCGCAGCACGTGCGTCACGTGCAGCAGCTCGCCGCCCGGGAAGATGTACTTCTCGATGAAGTTGCCCATGCCCGCCCCGAGCTGGCGGTAGTCGAGCTGGCCCGAGGTGATGCCGTGGTTCAGCACCAGGCCGCCCGGCTTGAGCAGTGCGTAGACCTGGCGAAAATAGGTCGGCATGTTGGCCGAACCCACGTGCTCGAACATGCCCACGGATGAGATCTTGTCGAAGGGCGCGTCGAGCGGAAGCTCGCGGTAGTCGCGCAGTTCGACGCGCACGCGATGCTGCAGGCCTTTTTCTTCGATCAGCCGCTGCACGTGCGCATGCTGGTTCTTCGACAGGGTGATGCCGGTCGCGTCCACGCCGTAGTGCTCGGCCGCCCAGAGCAGCAACCCGCCCCAGCCCGAGCCGATGTCGAGGAAGCGCTCGCCCGGCTGCAGCATCAGCTTGCGGCAGATGTGGTCGAGCTTGGCCTCCTGCGCCTGAGCAAGCGTGAGGTCGGGCGTTCGGAAGTAGGCGCACGAATAGACCCGGCGCGGGTCGAGCCACAGCGCGTAGAAATCGTCGGAGACGTCGTAGTGGAACTGGATCTGCTCCGCGTCCTTGTGGAGCGAATGCGAGCCGCGGGACTTGGCGAGCCGCAGCAGGCGGGTCCACCAGATGGTGTCTGTTTCGGCCGGGTTGCCCGGCAGCATGCCGACTGTCGCATCGATGATGTCGCGCATCGCGCCTTCGATCTGGACCTTGCCCTCCACATAGGCCTCGCCGATGGCGCCCACTTGGCGCGCGGCGAGCTGGGCCAGGGCCGACCACTCCCTGAATGCCAGGGTCACACGCGACCCCGGTTTGGAAACCCTGCGCCCGTCAGGCAATTCAAGTGCGATAGGCACCGGCAGCGACGCAAGCTGCGACTCGATCTTGGGTATCAAGCTTTGCATGGTGCGCCATGGTATTGATTTTTTGATTCTTTTGCATGCAGTTGCCCGCGCCAGCATCACGGATGAGTGCACCGATTGACAGCAGATTGTTTATGCCTAAACTATTCAACCATGAACAGCCTTGCCCCCGGCGCCTCTGCCGCCCCCGCCATGGACCTCCAACGCATCCTGTGCATCGGCGGCGGCCCCGCCGGCCTGTACTTCGCGCTGCTGATGAAGGCACGCAACCCCGCACTCGAGATCACCGTGGTCGAACGCAACCGGCCCTTCGACACTTTCGGCTGGGGCGTGGTGCTCAGCGACCAGACGCTCGCCAACCTGGCCGCCGCCGACACGGACACCGCGGAGCTCATCGGCAACGAGTTCCACCACTGGGACGACATCCAGGTGTTCTTCAAGGGCGGCCAGGTGCGCTCGGGCGGCCACGGCTTCTGCGGCATCGGGCGCAAGCGGCTCTTGAACATCCTGCAGGAGCGCTGCCTCGCGCTTGGCGTGCAGCTGGTCTTCGAGACCGACGTGGCCGACGACCAGGCCATGGCCGCCAAATACAACGCCGACCTGGTGATCGCGAGCGATGGCCTCAACAGCCGCATCCGCCAGCGCTATGCCGATGTGTTCAAGCCCGACGTCGACCTGCGCAACTGCCGCTTCGTGTGGCTCGGCACGCACCAGACCTTCGACGCTTTCACCTTCGCCTTCGAAGAAACCGAGCACGGCTGGTTCCAGGCGCACGCCTACCAGTTCGACGACAAGACATCGACCTTCATCGTCGAGACGCCCGAGGCCGTATGGAAGGCCCATGGGCTCGACCAGATGGAGCAGCCCGAGGCCGTCGCCTTCTGCGAGAAGCTGTTTGCCAAATACCTCGGCGGCCATGCGCTCATCAGCAACGCCACGCACCTGCGCGGCTCGGCCAACTGGATCCGCTTTCCGCGCGTGGTGTGCGAGCGCTGGACGCACCGCATCGACGTCGAAGGCCGCTCGGTGCCCGTGGTGCTGATGGGCGACGCGGCGCATACGGCGCATTTCTCGATCGGCTCGGGCACCAAGCTCGCGCTCGAGGACGCCATCGACCTGGCCGATGAGTTTGCCGCGGGCGGCACGGTCGACCATGTGCTCGAAGGCTACGAGGCGCGTCGCAGCGTCGAGGTGCTCAAGATCCAGAATGCCGCACGCAACTCGACCGAGTGGTTCGAGAACGTGCCGCGCTACACCGGCATGCAGATCGAGCAGTTCGCCTATTCGCTTCTCACGCGCTCGCAGCGCATCAGCCACGAGAACCTGCGACTGCGCGACACCGCCTGGCTCGGCGGCTACGAGCAGTGGCTGGCGGGCGGCAAGCCGACGCTGCCGATGCTGTTGCCCTACAAGGTGCGCGGCCTCACGCTGAAGAACCGCATCCTGGTCTCGCCGATGGCCACCTACAGCGCGGTCGACGGCGTGCCGCAAGACTTCTTGCTGGTGCACCTGGGCGCACGCGCGCTCGGCGGTGCCGCGATGGTGTTCGTCGAAATGACCAGCCCGACACCCGAAGGCCGCATCACGCCCGGTTGCACCGGCCTCTACAACGACGCACAGCAGGCGGCGTTCCGGCGCATCGTCGACTTCGTGCACGCGCAATCGAGTGCGAAGATCGCGATCCAGATCGGCCATAGCGGCGCCAAGGGCTCGACGCGCGTGGGCTGGGAAGGCACCGACGAGCCGCTCGAGAGCGGCAACTGGCCGCTGCTGTCCGCCAGCGCCGTGGCCTACGGCGACCAAAACCAGCTGCCGGCCGAAATGACCCGCGCGCAGATGGACGAGATGCGCGAGCAGTTCGTCGCCTCCACCCGCCGCGCGGTCGAATGCGGCTTCGACTGGCTCGAACTGCACTGCGCGCACGGCTACCTGCTGTCGTCCTTCATCAGCCCGCTCACCAACCTGCGCACCGACGAATACAACGGCGGCATCGAGGCGCGTTGCCGCTATCCGCTCGAGGTGTTCCGCGCCATGCGCGCCGCCTGGCCCGAGGACAAGCCGATGAGCGTGCGGATCTCGGCGCACGACTGGGCGCCGGGCGGCAACACCGATGCCGAGGCAGTGGCGGTGGCCCGGCTCTTCAAGGAAGCCGGCGCCGACTTCATCGATGTGTCGTCGGGACAGACCACGCGCGCCGCCCAGCCGGTGTACGGCCGCATGTACCAGACGCCGTTCGCCGACCGCATCCGCAACGAGGTCGGCATCGCGACCATCGCCGTCGGCGCGATCACCGAGGCCGACCAGGCCAACAGCATCATCGCGGCCGGGCGCGCCGACCTCTGCGCGATCGCGCGGCCGCACCTGGCCGACCCGGCCTGGACGCTGCACGAGGCCGCCAAGCTGCAGAGCCGCGACGTCGACTGGCCGAAGCAGTACCTGAGCGGGCGCGACCAGATGTACCGCGAGATCGCCAAGCAGCAGCAGATGGCTGCGGCGGCGAATGCCGCGATCGCCGCGCAGAACGCCGAAGAGACCCTCTGATATGACGCCCCCACGCTCATCGCTTCGCGTATCGCTTCCCCCCGAGGGGGCGCGTCAGTGCCTACGGGCGGCCGGGCGGCACTGACATGGACCTCGAAGCACGCGCCCACAGCGAGCACCCCGAGGCCCTGCGCCTCTGGCTGCGGCTTCTCACCTGCACCCAGTTGGTCGAGAAGCAGGTGCGCAATGGCCTGCGCGCGCAGTTCGCGACCACGCTGCCGCGCTTCGACCTGATGGCGCAGCTCGAGCGCGCGCCCGATGGCCTGAAGATGAACGAGCTCTCGCGCCGCATGATGGTGACGGGCGGCAACGTCACCGGCATCACCGACCAGCTCGTGACCGAAGGGCTGGTGGAGCGCGTCGACGTCGAGGGCGACCGCCGTGCCTGGCGCGTGCGGCTCACGCCGCGCGGACGCAAGCTCTTCAACGAGATGGCCGAACAGCACGAGGACTGGATCGTCGATGCCTTCGCGGGCCTCAGCGGCAAGGAGATCGCGCAGCTTCACAAGCTGCTCGGCAAGGTCAAGCAACACTCACAGAACCCATTGGTGGAGACCGAATGAAGCACTACATCGGCGCAGGCAATCCCATGCGCGCGCAATTCGAGGCCAAGGCGGCCTATACCGCGAAGCACTTCGCCTGGCACTGCGAGAACGGCGTGGGCACCGTCACGCTGAACCGCCCCGAGCGCAAGAACCCGCTGACCTTCGACTCGTACGCCGAACTGCGCGACCTGTTCCGCGCGCTGGCCTACGCCACCGACGTGAAGGCGATCGTGGTCACCGGCGCAGGCGGCAACTTCTGCTCGGGCGGCGACGTGCACGAGATCATCGGACCGCTTACCGGCATGCGCATGCCCGAGCTGCTCGAGTTCACGCGCATGACGGGCGACCTGGTCAAGGCGATCCGCGCCTGCCCGCAACCCATCGTGGGCGCGATCGACGGCGTGTGCGCCGGCGCCGGCGCGATGATCGCGCTGGCCTGCGACCTGCGCTACGGCTCGCCGGCCACGCGCACAGCCTTCCTCTTCACGCGCGTGGGCCTCGCGGGTGCCGACATGGGCGCCTGCGCGCTGCTGCCGCGCGTGATCGGCCAGGGCCGCGCGTCGGAGCTGCTGTTCACCGGCCGCGCGATGACCGCGCAAGAGGGCCATGCCTGGGGCTTCTTCAACGCGCTGCACGAAAGCGATGCGCTGCTCGCGGCCGCCACCAAGGTGGCGCGCGACCTTGCCGAAGGCCCGACCTTCGCGCATGGCATGACCAAGACGATGCTCGCGCAGGAATGGTCGATGACGATCGACCAGGCGATCGAGGCCGAGGCCCAGGCGCAGGCGATCTGCATGCAGACCGAGGACTTCCGGCGCGCCTACGAGGCCTTCTCGGCCAAGCAGAAGCCGGTGTTCGGTGGGGACTGAAACCATGATGACCAAGATTCCCGCGCCGCCCTCGACGACGCACCTCGCGCTGCCCTTCTTCGACGAGGCCCATCGCGCGCTCGCACGCGACCTGCTGCCCTGGTGCGCCGCACAGGAGATCGACGAGCGCGACGACCGCGCGGCCTGTCGCGAATGGGTGCGCCGCCTCGGCGACGCCGGCTGGCTGCGCTATGCCGTGCCCGGCAGCGCGGGCGGCGCGCTCGACCGGCTCGACTCGCGTGCACTCGTGCTGCTGCGCGAGACGCTCGGCTACCACTCGCCGCTGGCCGACTTCGCGTTCGCGATGCAGGGGCTGGGCAGCGGCGCGATCACGCTCGCGGGCACGCCCGAGCAGCAGTCGCAGTACCTCGGCGCGGTGGGCAAGGGCGAGAAGATCGCAGCCTTCGCGCTGAGCGAACCCGAGGCGGGCTCCGACGTGGCTGCCATGGCAATGCGCGCCGAAGCTACCGCGGACGGCTGGCGCCTCCACGGCGAGAAGACCTGGATCAGCAACGGCGGCATTGCCGACTTCTATTGCGTGTTCGCGAAGACCGAGCCGACGGCGGGCACGCGCGGCATCACCGCGTTCATCGTCGATGCCACGGCGAAGGGCCTGGACACGTCGGCGCACATCGACGTGATGGCGCCGCATCCGCTCGCCACGCTGCGCTTCGACGATTGCGTCGTGCCGCGCAGTGCGCAGTTGGGTGAACTCAATGGCGGCTTCAAGCTTGCGATGCGCACGCTCGATATCTTTCGCGCCTCGGTGGCGGGCGCTGCGCTCGGCATGGGGCGCCGCGCGCTCGCCGAAGCCGTATCGCATGCCAAGGGCCGGCGCATGTTCGGCCAGACGCTCGCCGACTTCCAGCTCACGCAGGCCAAGCTCGGCGAGATGGCCGCGCTGATCGACGGTGCGGCACTGCTGACCTACCGCGCGGCATGGATGCGCGACGACGCCGAGCAGCGTGGCGCACCGGCCGTGGGCGACGTGTCGGCCGCCGCGGCCATGGCCAAGATGTGCGCCACTGAAAACGCGAGCCGCGTGATAGACATGGCGCTGCAGATGCACGGCGGCCTCGGCGTGAAGGTGGGCACGAAGATCGAAAGCCTCTACCGTGACATCCGCTCGCTGCGCATCTACGAAGGCGCGACGGAGGTCCAGCAACTCATCATCGGCAAGTCCGTGCTGCGGGGGTGATGCCGTGTCTGCCCAAGTCGACCGCTTCGTTCATGACCGCCTGCCGCCTGCCGGGCAGTTGCCGGTCTTTCGCTACGAGCTGCCTGAGCTGCAGCTGCCCGACCAGCTGAACCTGGTCGAAGAACTGCTCGACAAGGCGCCCGCCAAGGGCTTCGGCGACCGGCCCATGCTGCGCTCGCCCGCGGGCGTGCTGACGTATTCGCAGGCGGCCATCGAGGTCAACCGCATCGCGCAGGTGCTCACCGACGACCTGGGTTTGGTGCCCGGCAACCGCGTGCTGCTGCGCGGCGGCAATTCGGTGGCCATGGCGCTCGCGTGGCTGGCGGTGGTCAAGGCCGGCCTGATCGCGGTCGCGACCATGCCGCTGCTGCGCGCCAAGGAACTGGGCGAGATCATCGAGAAGGCGCGGCCCGTGGCTGCGCTGTGCGACGCGCGCCTGCTCGACGAACTGGTGCTCGCTCAGCGCGAGCATCCGGTGCTCGCGTCGGTGATCGCGTTCAACCAGCCCGACGCGCCGGATTCGCTGTCGGCGCGTGCAGCCAAGAAGAGCGGCGTGTTCACGGCCTGCCCCACGGCGGCGGACGACATTGCGCTGCTGGCGTTCACCTCGGGCACCACGGGCAAGCCGAAAGCGCCGGTAACGACGCACCGCGACGTGCTCGCGATGTGCAATACCTGGCC
The DNA here is from genome assembly GCF_057656815.1 of Variovorax sp. Soil_C_39. Classification (NCBI taxonomy): domain Bacteria; kingdom Pseudomonadati; phylum Pseudomonadota; class Betaproteobacteria; order Burkholderiales; family Comamonadaceae; genus Variovorax; species Variovorax sp. Soil_C_39. The sequence continues at coordinate 388,102 of NZ_JBDGJQ010000005.1, read as the reverse complement.
GCGCCATGTGCTGCAAGCGCGCAGCGACGACATCGTGATCGGCTCGCCGCCGCTGGCTTTCACCTTCGGGCTCGGCGGGCTGCTGGTATTCCCGATGTGGGCTGGCGCGTCGGTGTACTTTGCCGATGCGCCGTTCACGCCCGAAGGGCTCGTGAAGCTGATCAACGAGGTCGGCGCGACCATCTGCTACACCGCGCCCACGTTCTATCGCCAGATGGCGCCCTTCGTGCGCCAACACGGCGCGCCGGGCCTGCGCATCTGCGTGAGCGCCGGCGAGGCGCTGCCCGACGCGACACGCCAGCTCTGGAAGGAGGCCACCGGCATAGAGATGCTCGACGGCATCGGCGGCACCGAGGTGTTCCACATCTACATCTCCGCCGCAGGCGACCAGGTGCGCCGCGGCGCCGTCGGCAAGGTGGTGCCCGGCTTCACCGCCAAGGTGGTGGACGACGACGGCAACGAAGTGCCGCGCGGCACCGTCGGCAAGCTTGCGCTGCAGGGGCCGGTGGGCTGCCGCTACCTCGACGACCCGCGGCAGTCCGACTACGTGAAGAACGGCTGGAACTACCCCGGCGACTCGTTCGTGCAGGACGACGACGGCTACTTCTTCTACCAGGCGCGCGCCGACGACATGATCATCACGGCCGGCTACAACGTCGGCGGGCCTGAAGTGGAAGACGCCCTGCTCAAGCACCCGGCCGTGGCCGAGTGCGGCGTGGTCGGCAAGCCCGACGACGACCGCGGCATGATCGTGAAGGCGTTCTGCGTGCTCAAGCCCGGCCACGTGGGCGATGCGGTACTCGTCAAGGCGCTGCAGGACCATGTGAAGGCAACCATCGCGCCATTCAAATACCCGCGGGAGATCGCGTTCGTGGCTGTACTGCCGCGCACCGAAACCGGCAAGCTCCAGCGATTCAAACTGAGACAACTGAACAACACCACACCATGATCCACACACTTCTTCAGCCCGAGGGCTGGTTGCCTCCCAAGGGCTACGCGAACGGCATCGCCGCGCGCGGCACGACGCTGTACGTCGGCGGGCAGATCGGCTGGAACGGCCAGCAGCAGTTCGAGTCGGACGACTTCATCGACCAGTGCGGCCAGGCACTGCGCAACATCGCCGAGGTGCTGCGCGCGGGCGGCGCCGGTCCCGAGCACATGGTGCGCATGACCTGGTACGTGACCGACCGCGACGAGTACAGCCGCCGTCTCGCCGAACTCGGGCCGGTGTACCGCGACGCGATGGGCCGCAACTTCCCGGCAATGACCTGTGTGCAGGTGGCGGCGCTGGTGGAACGGCGGGCCAAGGTCGAGATCGAGGTCACGGCCGTCGTTCCGGACTGAGCCCGGCCCACGCCCGTCGGAAACAACAAAGCCCTCATTGCGAGGGCTTTGTTGTTGGACAAATCGGAGCGCAATTCGGCGCCTTCTGCCCCGCAAAGAAAAAAAGCCCTTTGATTTCTCAAAGGGCTTTTTAAATTGGTTGCGCGAGCAAGATTTGAACTTGCGACCTTTGGGTTATGAGCCCAACGAGCTACCAGGCTGCTCCATCGCGCGGCAAGATGGAATTATACCTTATTCGGCAGCGCTTTGCTCAGCTGCTTCTTCTTTAATTTCAGGACGGTCGACCAGTTCGACGAGCGCCATGGGTGCATTGTCGCCCACGCGGAAACCCATCTTCAGGATGCGGGTGTAGCCGCCCGGGCGCGCTGCGAAACGCGGGCCAAGGTCTCCGAAGAGCTTGACGACGCTGTCGCGGTTGCGCAGGCGGTCGAAGGCCAGGCGCTTGTTGGCGAGCGTGGGCTTCTTGGCGAGCGTGATCATCGGCTCGATGACCCGGCGCAGTTCCTTGGCCTTGGGGACCGTGGTCTTAATGACTTCGTGCTCGATGAGCGAGTTCATCATGTTCTGCAGCATCGCGAGGCGGTGCGAGCTGGTGCGGTTGAGTTTGCGGAGTCCGTGTCCGTGACGCATGGTGCTTTTTCCTAACTTATAAAAACAGGCAGCCGTATCAGGTACTGCCCGGTGCACTGGCCCCTTTGGGAGGGCCTCTAAAAAATCAACGCTTGTCGAGGCCGGCCGGCGGCCAGCTTTCGAGCTTCATGCCCAAGGTCAGGCCGCGCGAGGCGAGCACTTCCTTGATCTCGTTGAGCGACTTGCGACCCAGGTTCGGGGTCTTGAGCAGCTCGTTCTCGGTACGCTGGATCAGGTCGCCGATGTAGTAGATGTTCTCGGCCTTCAGGCAGTTGGCCGAACGCACGGTGAGCTCGAGCTCGTCGACAGGGCGCAGCAGGATCGGATCGAACTGCTGTGCGCTGCGCGGTGCCGGCGCATCGAATGCGGCCAGTTCGCCACCTTCGAGCTGTGCGAACACCGCGAGTTGCTCGACCAGGATTTTAGCCGAGGCGCGCACCGCGTCTTCGGCCGAGATCGCACCGTTGGTCTCGATCTCGACCAGCAGCTTGTCGAGGTCGGTACGCTGTTCGACACGGGCGCTTTCGACCGTGTAGCTCACGCGCTTGACGGGCGAGAACGAAGCATCGAGCACAATTCGGCCAATCGACTTGGTCGGCTCGTCGGCATAGCGGCGCATCGTGCCGGGCACGTAGCCGCGGCCCTTCTCGACCTTGATCTGCATGTCGAGCTTGCCGCCTTGCGACAGGTGCGCGATCACGTGGTCGGGATTGATGATCTCGACATCGTGCGGGGTCTGGATGTCCGAGGCCAGCACCGGGCCTTCGCCGTCCTTGCGCAGGCTCAGCGTGACTTCGTCGCGGTTGTGGAGCTTGAACACCACGCCCTTGAGATTCAGCAGGATGTTGACGACATCTTCCTGGACGCCGTCGATCGACGAGTACTCATGCAGAACGCCTGCGATCGTGACTTCGGTGGCCGAATAACCGACCATCGACGACAGCAGAACGCGGCGCAGCGCGTTGCCGAGCGTATGGCCGTAGCCGCGCTCGAAAGGTTCGAGCGTGACCTTGGCCTTGTTGGCGGCAAGTTGCTCGACCTGAATGGTCTTGGGTTTCAGCAGGGTGGTTTGCATGCAGACTTCCTCTCAATACCCCCGGCTCGTTACACCGGTAAGGCTGGTGAAGCACCCGTCGGGAGAAGGGGCCTCCCGATGGGAACAAAAAATACAAGTGCGGGCCGCGAAGCGGCCCGTTGTCGTGCGTTTAACGCGAATACAGTTCGACGATCAGCGATTCGTTAATGTCTGCTGCGAACTCGTCGCGGTCCGGCACCTTCTTGAAGGTACCTTCGGCCTTGTCGGCGTTCACTTCGACCCAGGCCGGCATGCCGACCTGCTGGGCCAGCTGGAGCGCTTCGGCAATGCGGGTCTGCTTCTTCGACTTGTCGCGAACGGCGATCACGTCGCCGGTCTTCACGAGGTACGACGGGATGTTGACCGACTGGCCGTTCACCGTGATGGCCTTGTGCGACACGAGCTGGCGTGCTTCGGCGCGCGTCGAGCCGAAGCCCATGCGGTAAACCACGTTGTCCAGGCGCGATTCGAGGATGAACAGCAGGTTGGCACCGGTGTTGCCACGGCGACGATCGGCTTCCTCGAAGTAGCGGCGGAACTGCTTCTCGAGCACGCCGTACATGCGCTTGACCTTCTGCTTCTCGCGCAGCTGCAGGCCGTAGTCGGAAGTGCGCTGGCCCGAAGTGCGGCCGTGCTGGCCCGGCTTGGAGTCGAACTTGGCCTTGTCCTGGATCGAGCGACGGGCGCTCTTCAGGAAGAGGTCGGTGCCTTCACGGCGAGAGAGTTTGGCCTTGGGGCCGAGGTAGCGTGCCACGAGTTTTCCTTTGTGTCATCTGCCGCAGTTGCCTGCGGGAGCCATCGGCGCGGGCGCGGATGGCGGTGGGCTTAGTAAAAAAACAAATGCGCAGCCGCTCAAAAGCCGGCTGCGCCTTGCGGACTGACGCTCAGATGCGGCGACGCTTCTGGGGACGGCAGCCGTTGTGCGGAACGGGCGTCACGTCGGCAATGGAATTGATCCGGATGCCGAGCGCAGCCAGTGCGCGCACCGACGATTCGCGACCGGGGCCTGGGCCCTTGATCTCGACGTCGAGGTTCTTGATGCCTTGTTCGACCGCAGCACGGCCGGCCACTTCGGAAGCCACCTGCGCAGCGAACGGGGTCGACTTGCGCGAGCCCTTGAAGCCCTGGCCACCCGACGAAGCCCACGACAGGGCGTTGCCCTGGCGATCGGTGATCGTGATGATGGTGTTGTTGAACGAGGCATGCACGTGGGCGATACCGTCCGCGACGTTCTTGCGAACCTTCTTGCGAACGCGCTGTGCGGCGTTGTTTGCAGGTGCTTTAGCCATGCTGGTCTATCCTTATTTCTTCAGGGACTGCGCAGCCTTGCGCGGACCCTTCCGGGTGCGGGCATTGGTGCGCGTGCGCTGACCGCGCATCGGCAGGCCGCGACGGTGACGGAAGCCGCGATAGCAGCCGATGTCCATCAAGCGTTTGATGTTCATCGTCGTCTCGCGGCGCAGATCGCCTTCGATGGTGAACAAGGCGATCTGATCGCGGATCTTCTCGAGATCGGCGTCGGTCAGGTCCTTGATCTTCTTCGAATATTCGATGCCGCTCGCTTCGCAGATCTGACGGGCGCGGGTGCGACCGATGCCGAAGATGGCCGTCAGGCCGATTTCAGCGTGCTTGTGCGGCGGAATGTTGATGCCAGCAATACGTGCCATGTGCGTCCTCTAATACTCTTTCAATCAACCCTGGCGCTGCTTGTGGCGCGGGTCGGTACAGATCACGCGCACCACACCCTTGCGGCGGATGATCTTGCAATTACGGCAAATGGTTTTGACCGAAGCCGAAACTCTCATTTCATTCTCCTAAAACTCTGTTCAACCCGGCGGGCCCAGTGCCCTGTGCCTTACGAAGTCTTGAAATTGGCCTTCTTCAGCAGCGACTCGTACTGCTGGGACATCATGTAGTTCTGCACCTGAGCCATGAAGTCCATCGTGACGACCACGATGATCAACAGGGAGGTACCGCCGAAGTAGAACGGAACGTTGTACTTCAGGATCAGGAACTCGGGCAGCAGGCAGACGAAGGTGATGTACACCGCACCGGCCAGCGTCAGGCGAACCAGGATCTTGTCGATGTACCGCGCCGTCTGGTCACCCGGGCGAATGCCCGGAATGAACGCACCGCTCTTCTTCAGGTTGTCGGCCGTTTCCTTGCTGTTGAACACGAGTGCCGTGTAGAAGAAGCAGAAGAAAACGATCGCAGCAGCGTACAGCAGCACGTAGATCGGTTCGCCCGGGCGCAGTGCGCTCGCAATGTCCTTGATCCAGCTGAAACCACCCTCGCCGGTGCTGAACCAGCCCACCACCGTGGCCGGCAGCAGGATGATCGACGACGCGAAGATCGGCGGAATCACGCCGGCCATGTTGAGCTTCAGGGGCAGGTGCGACGACTGGCCGCCATACACCTTGTTGCCCACCTGGCGCCGCGCATAGTTCACGAGGATCTTGCGCTGGCCGCGTTCGACGAACACCACGAAGTAGGTCACCAGGGCCACCACCGCGACGATGAGCAGCGCGACGATCACATGCATGGCACCGGTGCGCACCAGTTCCAGCAGTCCGCCGATGGCAGACGGCAGACCAGCTGCAATGCCCGCGAAGATCAGGATCGAGATGCCGTTGCCCAGCCCACGCTCGGTGATCTGCTCGCCGAGCCACATCAGGAACATCGAACCCGCCGTCAGGCTCACCATGGCAGTGATGCGGAAGCCAAAACCGGGCGAGATCACCAGGCCGGCCGACGACTCGAGCGCCACCGCGATACTGAACGACTGGAACACCGCCAGGGCGAGTGCACCGTAGCGCGTGTACTGCGTGATCTTGCGGCGGCCAGCCTCGCCTTCCTTCTTCAATTGCTCGAAGGTAGGAACCACGTAAGTCATCAACTGCATGATGATCGACGCCGAGATGTACGGCATGATCCCCAACGCGAACACGGTGAAGCGCGACAGCGCCCCGCCCGAGAACATGTTGAACAGGCTCAGGATGCCGCCCTGCTGGCCCTGGAACAACGCTGCCAGCTGGTCCGGGTTGATGCCCGGCACAGGAATGTGCGCGCCGATCCGATAGACCACGAGCGCGAGCAGCAAGAAGACGAGCCGGCGACGCAGGTCACCGAACTTGCCTGTCTTTGCGATCGTTGCCGCGTTAGTTGCCACGAAGAACTTCTTTCAGTCCAGTGTGATCAGGCGACGCTGCCGCCGGCTGCTTCGATAGCAGCCTTGGCACCAGCGGTCGCACCCACGCCCGTCAGCTTGACGGCCTTGGTGAGTTCACCGGTCTTAATGATCTTGACGACCTTGGCGAGCTGGCCCACGAGGCCGGCTTGCTTGAGCGCCAGGACGTCGACTTCGGCCAGGCCGAGCTGCTCGAGGGCAGTCAGCGTGACTTCGGCGTTGAACTTCAGCAGGTGCGACTTGAAACCGCGCTTCGGCAGACGGCGCTGCAGCGGCATTTGACCGCCTTCGAAGCCGACCTTGTGGAAACCGCCTGCGCGCGACTTCTGACCCTTGTGACCGCGGCCTGCGGTCTTGCCGATACCGGAGCCGATACCGCGACCGACACGGCGCTTGGCGTGCTTGGCGCCGGCTGCCGGCTTGATGCCATTGAGTTCCATATCAGTCTCTCTTACAGAACTTTGACCAGATAACTGATCTTGTTGATCATGCCGCGCACCGCCGGGGTGTCCTGCAGCTCGCTCACGCTGTTGAGCTTGCGCAGACCGAGGCCGCGCACCGTCGCGCGATGCGATTCCTTGGTGCCAATCGGGCTCTTGACCAATTGCACCTTGAGGGTTTGTTGTTGCGTCGTCATTTGAATGCTTCCTTCAGCCTTGCGAGAGCTTGCGCTCAGGCGAAGATTTCTTCGACGGTCAGGCCGCGCTTGGCAGCCACTGCGGACGCGGTCGTCGAGTTCTTCAACCCGTCGAGCGTGGCACGAACCATGTTGTAGGGGTTCGACGAACCATGGCTCTTGGCCACGATGTCGGTGATGCCCATGACTTCGAACACGGCGCGCATCGGGCCGCCGGCGATGATGCCGGTACCCTTGGGGGCCGGGATCATGACCACCGAGGCAGCGCCCCAATGGCCCGTCACGCGGTGATGCAGCGTGCCGTTCTTGATCGAGATCTTGGCCAGGTTGCGACGGGCTTCTTCCATCGCCTTCTGCACTGCAGCGGGCACTTCCTTGGACTTGCCCTTGCCCATGCCGACGCGGCCATCGCCGTCGCCCACGACGGTGAGTGCTGCGAAACCGAGGATACGACCGCCCTTCACCACCTTGGTGACGCGGTTGATCGCGATCATCTTCTCGCGCAAACCGTCTTCAGGGCCTTCGTTCTGCGTTCTTGCTTGAATCTTTGCCATTTTGAATCTCGTGTCCGTTTAGAACTGCAGGCCGGCTTCGCGGGCAGCGTCGGCCAGCGCCTTGACGCGGCCGTGGTACGCGAAACCAGCGCGATCGAAGGCGACCTTCTCGACGCCGGCAGCCTTCGCCTTTTCAGCGATGCGCTTGCCGATCGCCGTTGCAGCGGCGGCATTGCCGCCCTTGCCCGAACCGCCGATTGCAGCGCGCACTTCGGCTTCGGCCGTCGATGCGGTGGCAATCACCTTGGTGCCGTCGTCGGAAATGACGGTGGCATAGATGTGCAGGTTGGTACGGTTCACCGTCAGACGGGCCACACCTTGCGTCGCGATGCGGATGCGGGTCTGGCGCGAGCGGCGAAGGCGCTGTGCTTTTTTGGTCAACATCATTTTGCTGCCCCTTACTTCTTCTTGGTCTCTTTGATCACGATCTTCTCGTCCGAATAACGGATACCCTTGCCCTTGTAGGGCTCAGGCGGACGAACAGCACGGATCTCAGCGGCGATTTGACCAACGCGCTGACGGTCAGCACCCTTGATCACGATTTCGGTCGGGGTCGCAGTGGCCACCGTGATGCCTTGCGGCATGTCGATGTTGACCGGGTGCGAATAGCCGACTTGCAGGTTCAACTTGTTGTTGGACGCTGCAGCCTTGAAGCCGACGCCGACCAGGTTGAGCTTCTTCTCGAAGCCCTTGGTCACGCCAACCACCATGTTGTTCACCAGCTGGCGAATCGTGCCGCTCATCGCGTTGGCTTCACGCGATTCGTCGGCCGGCTCGAAGCTCAGCTTGCCGTCATTGCTGACGACCTTGACCAGGGCATTGCGCGCCAGGTTGAGCGTGCCGCCCGTACCCTTGACGCTGATCTGGTCTTCCTTGATCGACACATCCACGCCTGCGGGGATGGTGACCGGCATTTTTCCTACTCGGGACATTTCAGTGACTCCTCGATGTCTCGGTTAGGCGACGTAGCACAGCACTTCGCCACCGACACCGGTAGCGCGCGCCTTGCGGTCGGTCATCACACCCTGGGGGGTCGTGACGATCGCGACGCCCAGGCCGTTCTGGACTTGCGGAATGGAAGCACTGGCCTTGTAGACGCGCAGGCCGGGACGGCTCACGCGCTCGATGCGCTCGATGACCGGACGGCCAGCGTAGTACTTCAGGGTGATGACAAGCTCGGTCTTGCCGTCTTCGGTCTTGACCTGGAAACCGTCGATGTAGCCTTCGTCCTTCAGGACCTGCGAGATCGCGATCTTCACCTTCGAAGACGGGACCGACACAGTGGGCTTCGCCACCATCTGCGCGTTGCGGATACGCGTCAGCAGGTCGGCAATGGGATCACTCATGCTCATGTTGTTTGCTCCTGCCTGGCTTACCAGCTGGCCTTGGTGACACCGGGGATGTCGCCGTTGAAAGCCAGTTCGCGGATCTTGGCGCGGGCCAGACCGAATTGACGGAAGGTGCCACGCGGGCGACCGGTGATTTCGCAGCGGTTGCGCTGACGCGTGGGATTCGCGTTGCGCGGGAGCTTTTGCAGGCCCAGGCGGGCAGCAGCGCGCTCTTCGTCGCTCTTCTTCACGTCGTTGGAAATTGCCTTCAGTTCCGCGTGCTTCGCAGCGTACTTGGCGACCAGCTTGTCGCGCTTGAGTTCGCGTTGGATCAGGGATTGTTTAGCCACGGTGCGCCTCAGTTCTTGAACGGAAAACGGAAACCAGCGAGAAGCGCCTTGGCTTCTTCGTCAGTCTTGGCCGTCGTCGTGATGCTGATGTTGAGACCGCGCAGGGCATCGACCTTGTCGTATTCGATCTCAGGGAAAATGATCTGTTCCTTGACGCCGATGTTGTAGTTGCCACGGCCATCAAAGGCACGACCCGAGATACCACGGAAGTCGCGAACACGCGGCAGCGCGATGGTCACGAAACGATCCAGGAACTCGTACATCTGCACGCCACGCAGCGTGACCATGCAGCCGATCGGCTGGTTCTCGCGAATCTTGAAACCGGCGATGGCCTTCTTCGACTTGGTGACCACGGGCTTCTGGCCGGCGATCTTGGTCAGGTCGGCAACGGCGTTGTCGAGGACCTTCTTGTCGGCGACAGCTTCACCGACACCCATGTTCAGGGTGATCTTGGTGAGGCGAGGGACCTGCATCGGCGACTTGTAGCCGAACTTCTCGGTCAGGTCTTTCGCGACTTTCTCGCGATAGTGTTGTTGGAGACGTGCCATGTGAGTACCTCTTAGGCGAACTTGATTTCGTCGCCGCTCGACTTGAAGACGCGAACAGCCACGCGCTTGCCGTCGGCACCCTGGGTGACCTTGATGCCCACGCGGTCGGCCTTGCCGGTCGCGGCATTGAAGATCGCCACATTGGATTGATGGATGGGCATGGTCTTCTCGACGATGCCGCCGGTTGTACCCTTGAGGGGGTTCGGCTTGGCGTGCTTCTTGACGATGTTCACGCCTTCGACGATCACGTGCGAATCGTCCTTGCGCAGCGTGACGGTGCCACGCTTGCCCTTGTCGCGCCCGGCCAACACGATGACCTGGTCGCCTTTGCGAATCTTGTTCATGGCGTTGTGTCCTTAGAGAACTTCGGGTGCCAGCGACACGATCTTCATGAACTTCTCGGTGCGCAGTTCGCGCGTCACCGGTCCGAAGATGCGGGTGCCGATCGGCTCCAGCTTGGCATTGAGCAGCACGGCGGCATTGCCGTCGAACTTGACGAGCGAACCGTCGGCGCGACGGATGCCCTTGGCGGTGCGGACCACCACTGCACTGTAGATCTCGCCCTTCTTGACGCGACCACGCGGAGCGGCTTCCTTGATGCTGACCTTGATGACGTCGCCCACGCTGGCATAACGCCGCTTGGAGCCACCGAGCACCTTGATACACAGGACGGATTTCGCGCCCGTGTTGTCGGCCACTTCGAGCCGGGATTCAGTTTGGATCATTGCTAGTAGTTCCCAACTTGTACCGTTGCACATCCAAAAGGGATGCACTTCGGTCAGTCTTGGGCCCGTCGTCCACACCTCGAACCACTCGAGGCATTTCCGCTTTGGGCTGAAAGCTTCGCCTTTTTGAAGCGAAGCCCACGATTGTTGCACGCACAACGAGGCATGTCAACTGCCTTCTGTGCGGACTTTTCTTTTGCCCCCCGTTTGATGCGTCTTTGCGCATTCCACGGGCTCGAAAGGCAAGAAGACCCGAGATTTTAAGGCGAAAGGAAGAAGCGTGCACTTGCAGACATATTCGCCGCCCGTCGGTCCGCTGGCAAACAGATGCAGAAGCGGCCGGTGCGACGACAATTTCCATCCGCCGAAGACAACCCGCCTTGCGGCACATTCGCCACTTCAGATCGACCATGACCATCGCCGCCCCCTTCCTCTCGCGCCTCGAACCAGCATCCCTTCCCCCGATCGCCTTCATCGGCGGCGGCAACATGGCCAGCGCCATCATCGGCGGCCTAGTGCAGCAAGGCATGTCGCCCGGCGCATTCGAGGTGGTCGAGCCCTTCGAAGCCGCGCGCACGAAGCTCGCGCAGTCGTTCGGCATCGCGGCCCAGGCCGAGGCCGGCGAAGCCCTGGCGCGCTGCGCCGTGGTGGTCTGGGCCGTGAAGCCGCAGGCTTTCGCCGATGCCGCGGGGCCGGTGCGGCCCTTCGCCGGGAACGCGCTGCACCTGAGCGTGGCGGCCGGCATTCCGTCGGGGAGCATCGCGCGCTGGCTCGGCACCGAGCGCGTGGTGCGCGCCATGCCCAACACCCCGGCGCTGGTCGGCCAGGGGATGACCGGCCTCTACGCGCGCGCGGGCGTCAGTGCGGACGACCGCGCACTGGTCGACCAGCTGCTGGCGCCCACGGGCGAGCTGCTCTGGGTCGACGCCGAACCGGCGCTCGATGCGGTCACCGCCATGTCGGGGTCGGGGCCGGCCTACGTCTTCTATTTCATCGAGGCGATGACCGAGGCCGGCGTCGAAATGGGCCTCTCGCCCGAGCAAGCGCAGCGCCTGGCCATCGGCACGTTCACTGGCGCCTCGGCGCTGGCGCACAGCGCAACCGAACCGCCCTCGGTGCTGCGGGAGCGCGTGACGTCCAAGGGCGGCACGACCTACGCGGCCCTCACGTCGCTGGAGGGCGCCGACGTCAAGTCGCAATTCAAGACCGCGATCCGGGCCGCGCAGCAGCGGGCCATCGAGCTCGGCGAGGAGTTCGGGCGCAGCTGAGCCCGGTCACGCCGGCAGCGCGCCCGGCCCGAGAAAGAACAGCCACTCGGCCGCGAGCGTGACGGTGCCATCCTCGAGCTCGAGCAGCACCTCTTCCTTCAGCAGGAATCCGTCGTCGCCCTTGGGCGTCGCGCCGAGAATGCGCACCCGCGCCCGAAAGCGCGCGCCGACCGGCATCGGCCGGACGAAGCGCAGGCGGTCGAAACCGTAGTTCAGCGCATGGTTCGCGTCGAAGGGCAGCAGCGTGCGCATGGCTTCGGCGGTCAGCCGGATCAGGTGCGAGACCTGGAAGAAGCCCGGCACGATCGTGCCGCCGTAGCCGGCCTCGCGCGCCGCGCGCTCGGGATCGAGGTGGATCCACTCGCCTTCGCCGTCGCCCGACAGCGCCGCGTACCGGTCGACCATGTCCTGGCTGATGGCATGCCATTCGGAACTCCCTTCCCGGCCGACCTTCTGAAGGAGACGCTCAAGCATGGGGGCCGTTTCAGCCGAGGGCATAGCCGGCCACGATGCCCGCGAACACGGCGAAGCCCAGCCAGTGGTTGAGCCGGAAGGCCTTGAAGCAGCCGTCGCGCGTGCGCCCGCGGATGAGTTGCCAATGCCACAGCGCCTGCCCCGCGGCAACGGCGATGCCTGCGAAGAACGCCACGCCCAGCGAGCGGCTGGCGCCGGCCCAGGCCCAGATAGCCAGGAAGACGGCGTAGCTCGCCATCACCGCCGCGACGTCGAAGCGGCCGAAGGTGATGGCCGAGGTCTTCATGCCGATCTTGAGGTCGTCGTCGCGGTCGACCATCGCGTACTCGGTGTCGTAGGCCAGCACCCAGAACAGGTTGCCCGCGAGCAGCCACCAGGCAAAAGCCGGCACCGAGGCCTGCACCGCGGCGAAGGCCATCGGAATGCCGAAGCTGAACGCGATGCCGAGCACCGCCTGCGGGATCGACACGAAGCGCTTGGCATACGGATAGATCAGCGTGACCGCAAGCGCCGCGAACGATGCGTACACGGTGAGCCGGTTGGTCGTGAGCACCAGCGCGAAGGCGCCGAGCGCGAGCACCGCGCCGACGGCCAGCGCCTCGCGCACCGAGACCGCGCCGCTCGTCACGGGGCGCGCTGCGGTGCGTTTCACATGGCGGTCGAAATCGCGGTCGGCCACATCGTTGACGCAGCAGCCCGCGCTGCGCATCAGGACGGTGCCGAGCACGAACACCGCGAGCAGGTGCCAGCCGGGCCAGCCGTCGGCGGCAAACCACAGCGCGCCGAGCGTGGGCCACAGCAGGAGCAGCCAGCCCGCGGGCCGGTTCCAGCGGATCAGGTCGAGGTACACGGCAAAACGCCCGCGGCGCGGCGCGGGCGTGAGGCCGTGGGGTGCAGGCCGGGTCGTCAATCTTCGAGCAGCGAACGCAGCATCCAGGCGGTCTGGTCGTGCACCGTGCAGCGCGCGGTGAGCATGTCGGCCGTCGGGTCGTCGCCGGCCTCTTCGGCCACGGGGATGAACTCGCGCGCGATGCGCGACACGGTCTCGTGGCCCTTCACGAGGATGCGCACCATCTCCATCGCCTTGGGCGGCTGCTGCGGCACGTCGGGCACGGTGGCGATCTTGCTGAACTCGGCATACGAGCCGGGCGCGTAGTGGCCCAGCGCGCGGATGCGCTCGGCGATCACGTCGGTTGAGCCCCACAGCTCGGTGTACTGCGTCATGAACATGGCGTGCAGCGAATTGAAGTGCGGACCGGTCACGTTCCAGTGGAAGTTGTGCGTGGTCAGGTAGAGCGTGTAGGTGTCGGCCAGCACGCGGCTCAGGCCCTCGGCGATGGCCGCGCGGTCCTGGCGCTCGATGCCGATGTTGATGATCGGCGCATTGCGGCTGCCGGACTCCTGGGCCACGGAGGCGTCGCCCTTCTTGGGCACCTTGCCCGACGAGGAGGATGACGGTGTTTTCTTGGGGGTTTTTGCCATGGCGTGAATCTCTTTCTTCAGGCTTTGAGGGGACTCGTGATTGTGGAAGCCGGCGCGCAGCTTCGCAACAGCGTCACTCTATCCCAGCGATCAACGAATTCGAACGGTGCCGGCGTAGGCAAAGTTCGCGTTCTGCGCACTTCCTATGACAGCCGCTTGACGCCCGGCAGCTCGCAGGCATAGATGGCATTGCGCAGCGCGGCGATCGCCTCGTAGCGCGTGAAGGTGCGCCGCCAGGCCAGCACCACGCGCCGGGTCGGCGGATCACGATCGTTCGCGTCGCGCACCGGCAGGTAGCGCACCATCTGCTCGCTGTCCTTGCGCCCCCTCGCCTTGGGCTTGAGCGCCTCGGCCGGCACCGACAGGCGCGGCACCAGCGTCACGCCCATGCCCGAGGCCACCATGTGCTTGATGGTCTCGAGCGACGAACCCTCGAAGCTCTTGCGGATGCCTTCGGCATTGCTCGAGAAGCGCGCGAACTCGGGGCAGACCTCGAGCACGTGGTCGCGAAAGCAGTGGCCGGTGCCGAGCAGCAGCATGGTCTCGTTCTGCAGTTCCTCGGAGGTGATGGCCTCGCGGTCGGCGAACTTGTGCTTCGCCGGAAGCGCCGCCATGAAGGGCTCGTCGTAGAGCGGCGCCATCGCCAGGCCGGTGTCGGGAAAGGGCTCGGCCATGATCGCGCAGTCGATCTCGCCGGCGCGCAGCATCTCGAGCAGCTTGGCGGTGAAGTTCTCCTGCAGCACCAGCGGCATCTGCGGCGTGCGCGCGATCACCTGGCGCACCAGGTCGGGCAGCAGGTAGGGGCCGATGGTGTAGATCACGCCCAGGTTCAGCGGGCCGGCGAGCGGGTCTTTCCCGCGCTTGGCGATCTCCTTGATGCTCGCGGCCTGGTCGAGCACGCTCTGCGCCTGCTGCACGATCTGCTCGCCGAGCGGCGTGACGGTGACTTCGCCGGCACTGCGCTCGAAGAGCTTGACCTCGAGTTCGTCCTCGAGCTTCTTGATGGCCACGGAGAGGGTCGGCTGCGAGACGTAGCAGGCTTCGGCGGCCTTGCCGAAGTGCCGCTCCCGGGCCACCGCAACGATGTATTTGAGTTCGGTCAGAGTCATAGCTTGCGTCAATTATGCGCAAGGGGCGTGACGGGCGTTCACCAGCAATGGAATCGCCTTGCCGAAGGTCGCAATTCCCGTCGTGAGGTGCGCTATGGCCGCGGCGCCTGCATCCGCAGCAGCCGCGCCGCCTCCTCCGCGCGCGCATCGTCCACCTCGCGCAGCACGGCGCCCACATCGACTGGGCGGTCGTCGCGCTCGAACAACCCCGTCAATTCAGTCTCGGGCCGCAGCAGCCCGCGCTCGTAGAGCTGCCAGATCTCATCGCCGTAGTGCGTGTGCAGCAGCGCGGGTGCGAACTGGCCGAAGAAGTTGCGCAGGTTCTCGACGTCGCGCAGCAGCATGCGCTTGGCGTGGTTGTTGCCCGCCGCATCCACCGCCTGCGGCAGGTCGATGATCACCGGGCCGTCTGCCGCCAGCAGCACGTTGAACTCCGACAGGTCGCCGTGCACCACGCCGGCACTGAGCATGCGCATCACTTCCTTGAGCAGGCTCGCGTGGTGCCGCAGTGCGTCTTCGGGCGAGAAGGCCACGTCGTTCAGGCGCGGGGCGGCGTCGCCGGCGGCATCGGTCACCAGGTCCATCAGCAGCACGCCGTCGAGAAAGTTGTGCGGCGTGGGCACCCGCACGCCGGCCGCGGCAAGGCGGTAAAGCGCATCGACCTCGGCGCTTTGCCAGTTGGCCTCGCTGACCTGACGGCCGAAGCGCGTGCCCTTGGCCATGGCGCGCGCCTCGCGCGAGTTCTTCACGCGCCGGTTCTCGGTGTAGTTGACCGCTTGGCGGAAGCTGCGCTTGTCGGCTTCCTTGTAGACCTTCGCGCAGCGCGTCTCCTCGCCGCAGCGCACGACGTAGACCATCGCTTCCTTGCCGCTCATGAGCTGGCGAACGACGCTGTCGATCAGGCCTTCGTCGACCAGGCCCCGAAGTCTTTGGGGCGTCTTCATGCACGCACCTCGGGCGAAGCCTGGGCGAACTGCCGCGCATGGGCAACATCGATTTCAATCATGGTGAGCCTTGATTCGAAGAGGAACGGGGCGCCTGCGGCATACATCGGCATGGCGCAGGGACGCTGGGTTTGAATCGGCGGCTGGTCGAAGTGCGGGCGACCCCGAGGATCGGACTGCAGGCGGTGCCGGAAGCGCGCGCCCGGCGCAGAGCGCGTCAGCGGCCATCGAATGTAGCGAGGTTCGCGCGGCCTGTGAAGTGCGGGGGCTGCCCGCTCGCGCCGACGCGGCGGCCGAGCTGACGCGCGACCGGAGGGGCGGCGAGCTCAAGCCTTCAGATACTCGGCCTTGGTGCCGAGCCAGCGGTCCACATGCCGCCGGGCGAGTTCGGGATGTTCGTCGAGCATGCGCGGTGCGAGTTCGCGCGCCCAGTCGAGCAGCAGCGTGTCGGTCGTGAGGTCCGCGAAGCGCAGCAGCGGCGCACCCGACTGGCGCGCCCCGAGGAACTCGCCGGGCCCGCGGATCTCGAGGTCGCGGCGTGCGATCTCGAAGCCGTCGCCGGTCTCTGCCATCGCCTTGAGCCGCGCGCGCGCCGCCTCGCCGACCCGGCCGCTGTCGCCCGGCGCGTAGAGCAGCACGCAGGCCGAGGCCGCCGCACCGCGCCCGACCCGGCCGCGCAGCTGGTGCAGCTGCGAGAGGCCGAAGCGCTCGGCATGCTCGATCACCATCAGCGAGGCATTCGGCACGTCCACGCCGACCTCGATCACGGTCGTGCTCACGAGCACATGTATCTCGTTGGCGGTGAAGGCCGCCATCACCGCCTGCTTCTCGGCCGTGGGCATGCGCGAATGCAGCAGGCCCACGTTGACCTGCGGCCCGAGCAGGTCGGCCAGTTCGTCGCGCGTGGCGGTCGCGTTGCGCAGGTCGACCGCCTCGCTCTCCTCGATCAGCGGGCACACCCAGTACACCTGCCGCCCCTGCGTGATCTGCGCCTGGATGCGCGCCACCACCTCGTCGCGCCGGTGCTCGGCCACCAGCTTGGTGACGACGGGCGTGCGGCCCGGCGGCAGTTCGTCGAGCGTGGAGACGTCAAGGTCGGCGTAGTAGCTCATGGCGAGCGTGCGCGGGATCGGCGTGGCGCTCATCATCAGCAGGTGGGGTTCACGCCCGTTGCGCGCCTTGCCCCGCAGGGCCAGGCGTTGCGCCACGCCGAAGCGGTGCTGCTCGTCGATGATGGCGAGCGCGAGGTTGTGGAAGCGCACCTTCTCGGAGATGACGGCGTGCGTGCCGATCACGAGCGCGGCCTCGCCGCTCTCGACCGCGGCGGCCATCGCATCGCGCTCCTTCTTCTTCTGGCTGCCGGTGAGCCAGGCCACGCGCAGCCCGCGCTCGGCCAACAGCGGATCGAGCCAGCCGACCAGCTTGCCGAAATGCTGGGCCGCGAGGATCTCGGTGGGCGCCATGAGCGCGCACTGGAAGCCCGCGTCGATGCAGCGCGCCGCCGCGAGCGCGGCGACCACCGTCTTGCCCGAGCCGACGTCGCCTTGCAGCAGCCGGTGCATCGGCACCTCGCGCTCGAGGTCGCGCGTGATCTCCTCGCCGACGCGCCCCTGCGCCCCCGTGAGGCCGAACGGCAGTACGCCCAGCAGTTCGTCGTGCAGCGAGCCCTTGCCGCCCGCGGGCGCGGCCGCCGCGTCGAGCACCGGTGCGCGCTGCGCCGCCCGCTCGCGCCGTGCCTGCATCTGCGAAAGCTGCTGCGCGAGCAGTTCCTCGGCCTTGATGCGCTGCCATGCCGGATGGCTGTGGTCCTCGAGCGTGGCCATGGCCACGTCGGGCGTCGGGTAGTGCAGGAAGTTGAGCGCGCTGCGCAGGTCCCAGGCGCCGCGCAGCCCGATCTGCACCGGAATGGTCTCGTCGAGCACCGCACGCGCAAGGCCCGAGCGCACCTCGCGGCGCAGCACCGGCTGGGGCAGCCCGGCCACCGTCGAATAGACCGGCGTCAGCGCCTCGGGCAGCGAGGTGCCCGCGGCCTTGACCGTCGGATGCATCATCTGCCGCCCCACGAAGCCGCCGCGCATCTCGCCGCGCACCCGCACGCGGGCGTCGACCGCGAGCTGCTTCTGCTGCGAGGGATAAAAATTGAAGAAGCGCAGCTGGCAGGTGTCGCTGCCGTCGTCGATGGTGGCGATGAGCTGGCGGCGCGGCCGGTACACCACCTCGCATTCGGTCACCACGCCCTCGACCTGCGCCAGGTCGCCGTCGCGCGTGTCGGCCAGCCGCACGATGCGCGTCTCGTCCTCGTAGCGCATCGGCAGGTAGAGCGCGAAGTCGATGTCGCGCACCAGGCCGAGCTTGCGCAGCGCGCGCTGGACCTGGCTCAGGCCGCTGCCCGGCGGGCCGGCTGGCGGCGCCGCCGCCACACCGGCCGCGGCACCCGCAGCGGTGGCCGGGGGCTTTCGGGACGGGGCGGATTTCGCGGACGCGGGCATGGGACAATTCTGCCCGGCTCCGGCCCTCCGCTTTCCCGTTTCCCTTCTTTCCGCCACTTGGCACGGGTCCGTCCGACCCTCAAGCACCATGCGCGACTTCACGCTCTCCGATTTCGACTTCGACCTGCCGCCCGATCTGGTGGCCCAGCATCCCGCGCCCGAGCGCACCGCCTCGCGCCTGCTCGACGGCACCGGCCCCGCGCCGGCCGACCGCATCTTCCGGGACCTGCCTTCGCTGCTGCGCGCGGGCGACCTGCTGGTCTTCAACGACACCCGCGTCGTCAAGGCGCGCCTCTTCGGCGAAAAGCCCACGGGTGGCAAGCTCGAACTGCTCGTGGAGCGCGTGCTGCAGGGAAGAGAGGTGGTCGCCCACATGAAGGTCAGCAAGAAGCCCCCCGTCGGCACCATGCTGCAGATGGCCGGGGGCTTTCGCGCCACGCTGCTCGGCCGCTGGCCCGAGGAGGACGGCGCGCTGTTCCGCTTCGCGTTCGAGAGCGACGCGGGCGAGAACCCCTACATGCTGATGGAGCGCTGCGGCCACGTGCCGTTGCCGCCCTACATCACCCACACCGATTCGGCCGAGGACGAGCGCCGCTACCAGACCGTGTTCGCACGCGTGCCCGGCGCGGTGGCCGCCCCCACGGCGGCGCTGCATTTCGACGAGGCCCTGCTGGCCGCGCTCGAGGCCCGCGGCGTGCAGCGCGCCAGCGTCACGCTGCACGTCGGCGCCGGCACCTTCCAGCCCGTGAAGACCGAGAACATCGCCGAGCACCAGATGCATGCCGAGCGCTACGAGGTGCCCGAGGCCACACAGCGCGCCATCGCCGAGTGCAAGGCGCGCAGCGGCCGCGTGGTCGCGGTCGGCACCACCACCGTGCGCACGCTCGAATCGTGGGCACGCAGCGGCGAGGCCAGCGGCGACACGCGCATCTTCATCACGCCGGGCTTCGCGTTCGCGCACGTCGACCTGCTGGTCACCAACTTCCACCTGCCCAAGAGCACGCTGATGATGCTGGTCTCGGCCTTGGCGGGCTACGAGCGCGTGATGGCGCTCTATGCGCATGCGATCGCCGAGCGCTACCGGTTCTTCAGCTATGGCGATGCCATGCTGCTGGCACGGGCAAACACCCCGAATTGACGATCGATATAATTGCACTTACCAAATGGAGATCGATATGCCGACCGTCACAGTTTCGTCCAAATTCCAGGTAGTGATTCCCCAAGCCATTCGCGAGCAGATGGCCATCGAACCCGGTACACGGTTCAGCGTGGTGCGACACGGCAAGGCCATTGAACTGATTCCCGTTCCCACGTTGCAGGAACTGCAGGCCGAATTGCGTGGAATCCCGACGGAGGTCATCGACGACCCCGAGCGCTTCTGATGGCGCGCGCCCCCGCCAACGCGCCCCTCGGGCCCCTGATCCTGGATTCATCGTGCTGGCTCGAAGTCTTCGGCTCCACCGACCGCGCCAAGCTTTACCAATCCGCGGCAGCAGAGCCCAGCCTGCTGATCGTCCCAGTCGTCATCCTGTATGAGGTCTACAAGACCCTGCGCCGCATTCGCGACGCATCGATCGCATCGCGTGCCGCGGCTTACATGCAGCAGGGTGAAGTGGTGGAGCTTGATGCGGCTTTGTGCCTTTCGGCAGCCGACAACGGCTTGCCATTCGCAGACAGCTTGATCTATGCCACGGCGCTGGCGCGCGGCGCCGCACTTTGGACCCAAGACGCGCACTTCGACGGCCTGCCTGGCGTCAAATATTTTCCGAAGCCCTGATGCTCTCCTTCGAACTCCTCAAGACCGACCCCGCAAGCCACGCGCGGCGCGGCACGCTCACGCTCAACCACGGCGTGGTGCAGACCCCGATCTTCATGCCCGTGGGCACCTACGGCACCGTCAAGGGCGTGATGCCGCGCAGCCTCGAGGAAATGGGCGCGCAGATCATCCTGGGCAACACCTTCCACCTCTGGATGCGCCCGGGCCTCGACGTGATGGCGAGCTTCGGCGGGCTGCACGGCTTCGAGAAATGGAGCAAGCCCATCCTCACCGACTCGGGCGGCTTCCAGGTCTGGTCGCTGGGTGCGATGCGCAAGATCAGCGAGGAGGGCGTGAAGTTCGCCTCGCCGGTCAACGGCGACAAGCTGTTCCTCACGCCCGAGGTCTCGATGCAGATCCAGACCATCCTCAACAGCGACATCGTGATGCAGTTCGACGAGTGCACGCCCTACGACACCCAGGGCCACATCACGACCGAGGCCGAAGCGCGCATCTCGATGGAACTGAGCCTGCGCTGGGCCAAGCGCTGCCAGCACGAGTTCGCGCGGCTCGAGAACCCGAACGCGCTGTTCGGCATCGTGCAGGGCGGCATGTTCGAGAACCTGCGCGAAGAGTCGCTCGCGGCGCTGGTCGAGATGGACTTCCCGGGCTACGCGATCGGCGGCGTGAGCGTGGGCGAGCCCAAGGAAGAGATGCTGCACATCATGGGCCACACGCCGCACCGGCTGCCCGCGGACAAGCCGCGCTACCTCATGGGCGTGGGCACGCCCGAGGACCTGGTGCAGGGCGTGGCCGACGGCGTGGACATGTTCGACTGCGTGATGCCCACGCGCAATGCGCGCAACGGCACGCTCTTCACGCGCTTCGGCGACCTGAAGATGCGCAATGCGCGCCACAAGAGCGATCCGCAGCCGATCGACCCGAGCTGCAGCTGCCATGCGTGCGCGGGCGCCTCGGGCGTGAGCTGGAACGACGGCGGGCGCGAGGGCTTCAGCCGCGCCTACCTGCACCATCTCGACCGCTGCGGCGAAATGCTCGGGCCGATGCTCACGACCATCCACAACCTGCACTACTACCTGAACCTCATGCGCGAGGTGCGCGAAGCGCTCGAGGCGGGCACGTTCGGCGAATTCCGCGCGCGCTTCAAGGCCGACCGGGCGCGCGGGGTGTAGGCACGCACCGATTCACTTGGGCAGCCGCATCCGCTACGCTGGTGCCATGACCCAAGGCGCAACCACTCCCTCCTCCACCACGTACACCGCCCGCTACCCCTCGCTGGCGGGGCGCACCGTATTCATTTCGGGCGGCGCGAGCGGCATCGGCGAAACGCTGGTGCGGGCCTTCCACGCACAGGGCGCGAAGGTCGGCTTCTGCGACATCGACGCCGCCGCTGGCGACGTGCTCGCCAACCAGCTGCGCGGTGAGCACCCGGCGCGCTTCGTGGCCTGCGACGTGACCGACACCGCCGCGCTCGCCGCCGCCATCGCTTCCGTGCGCACCCAGTTCGGCCCCGTCGGCGTGCTGCTCAACAACGCGGCCAACGACCGCCGGCACGACATGGCCGACGTGACCGACGCCGATTTCGACCGTCTCGTGGCCGTCAACTTCAAGCACCAGTTCTTTGCCGCACAGGCGGTGGCCGACGACATGCGCGCACTCGGCGGCGGCTCGATCGTCAACTTCGGTTCGATCAGCTGGATGATCAAAGACCCCGGCTATCCGGTGTACCAGGCCTGCAAGGCCGCCGCGCGCGGCCTCACGCGCTCGCTCGCGCGCGACCTCGGCAAGGACGGCATCCGCGTCAACACGATCGTGCCGGGCTGGGTGATGACCGAGCGGCAGCTCAAGCTCTGGGTCAAGCCCGAGTCCGGCGCCAAGATCGAGGCCGCGCAATGCCTGCCGGGGCGCCTGATGGCCGAGGACATCGCCGCCATGGCGCTGTTCCTGGCTGCCGACGACTCGCGCATGTGCACCGCGCAGGATTTCGTGGTCGACGCCGGCTGGACCTGAACCGCGCCGTCAGGCAGCTTGGGGCGCTGCGCCGTCCGCCGCGGCCGCCGTGCCGCAGGCGTGGCAGAACCGCGAGAACGCGCTCTTGCGGCTTTGGCAATGCCCGCAGTGGTCGAACAGGCCGATGCCGCAATGCGGGCAGAAATCGATCTCGGTGTTCTTCAGGTCCACCGGCCGCTCGCAGCCCGGGCACACGTTCTTGGCCAGCCGCGCGAGCGCGGTGTCGTAGCTGAGCTCCTGGCGCCGCACCGTGTCGGGCTGCTGCTCGGCCGCCTTCTGGCGCGCAAGGTAGCTGTTCAGGGCAACGATGGCATAGCGCCCCACGAGCGCCGTCACCACGATGCCCACGATGTAGCGCACATAGCCGCCGTAGCTCGGCAGGTAGGGCACCAGCTCGACGAAGAAGGCGAACAGCGCGAACAGGATGAAGCCCCAGGCAAAGGGCCAGTAGGTGCTCTTGCGCTTCTTCACGAACAGCCAGCCGGCCACCACCAGCAGCGGCAGCGTGAGCGCCAGGCGGTAGCCGAACACGCGCAGCTCGACGCGGCGGTACTCGGCCTCGAGCTTCTCCTGCGCCGCCCGTTCGAGCACCGCGAGCGACTCGCGCGCCCGCTCGTCCGCCTGCCGCGCGTCGAGCGCGACCTGGCGCTGCACGTTGAGCTTGCGCTGGGCCTCGTCTTCCTTCTGCTTGAGCGCATCGAGCGCGCGGGTGCGCGCGATCAGCTCCGGGTCCTGGTCGGGCTGGGCGGTGGCGCGGCGCGTGGCGATCCAGTTGCCGAAGGTCTCGCGCGCGTTGGCGCTGGCCTGGCGCGCCATGTTGAGCTGCAGTTGCGCCTGCTCGAGTTCGCGCGAGGCGACCCGCTCGGCCTCTTCCGATGCCTTGATCGCGTTGCGCAGCGGCTCGGCCGCGGGCCGGTCGATGAAGTCGTCGAGTTCGAGCGCGCGCTCGACCTGCGGCAGATCGCCCACCAGCGTACCGCCGAGCCCGATGAGGAAGCTCGCGAACACCAGCGCCACGAGCCAGAGCCCGCGGCGAAACCATTTCTCTGAAAGGCGCAATGACTTGCTCATTTGTTTTTCCTCGTTCTTGCTTTTCGGATATGCAGCGCCGCGGGTCAGAGCCCGAGCACGGTGGGTGCCGCGGCGAGCCCCGCGCGCGGCAGCCATTCGAACACCGAATCGACCGTGACCGTCTCGATGCGGTCCGAAAAGCGCTTCTCGTTCGGATGGTCGTCGAAGGCCACGTTGGCCGAGCCCACGCGGCCGCCGAGCCGGGCGAGCGGCCCGAGCCGCAGCGTGGTGGGCGCGTAGCCCTTGAACTGGAGCCAGGCTTGGGCGTGCGACCGGCTCGCGATGGTCGCGGGCTCCATGGCCGCGGCCAGTGTCTCGATCGCCCACTGGTTCGACTGCTGGTACTTCTGGCCCCAGGCGTAGCCCACGATGCTGTACGGCGCGATGTTCATCCGCGTGATGCGCCCCGCCGGCGCCTGGAGCACCGCCAACAGCTGTGCCTGCACCTGCGGCGTGGGCACGGCCCAGGCTGCCTCGTAGCGCCAGGGGTCGTCGAGGAAGAACTCGCCGAGCCCCTGCCGGTAGACCGCGGCCACGGCCGTGCCGCACTGGTTGAGCTTGTGCACCACGCGCCACGGACCGGCGTCGGTCTTGTAGGCGATGCCCATGTGCGAATAGCGCAGGCCGTACTTGCCCAGATCCTGCCCGGCGCGGGCGAGCAGCACCACGCGGGCGCCGCTGGCGTCGAGCCGCTCCGAGGTGCGCGCGGCCAGCTGCAGGCCCTGCACCAGCATCGCGGTGGTCGGCTTCACCTCCTGGCACGAGCGGCCGGCCTGCGCCTGCAGCGGCAGCCCGATCGCGAGCACCAGCGGCAGCAATGCGCGAAAAGCAAGCGGCTTCATGACAGCTTCTCGTTGTGCAGCAGCGCGCGGCCGATGGCATTGGGCACGAAGGCCAGCACCTCGCCCGCGGCCGAGATCACCGCGCCGCTGCCGATCGCGGTCACGAGCACGCTCGTGCCGACTGCGGCCGAGACGCCGCCGGCGGCGCGGCCCGCGACCTTGATGCTGGCACGCGCACCGTCCGATGCGCGCTCGAGCAGGTAGACGGTGCCGTCGACCGCAGCCTCCACGGCCAGCACCGTCAGCACCGAGCCGCCGACTGAGAGCGCGGCGGGCAGCGCGACCACCGCGGTGGCCGAGGCACCCACGGCCGAAGCGGCTCCCACCACCGACGCCACGGGCATCAACGAGAGGGCCGCGGACGCCTCGGACGCACCGTCGTGGGCCTGGGCATGCAGGGGCAGCGTGGTGCCGGCGAACAGGGCGCTGGCGGCCAGTAGAAAGGTAATCATCGACTTTTTCATGGCGGTCTTTCGTGGCTTCATTCGGCCGCCGTGAGGGCTTCGGCACGGGCGGCGCGGCGGCCCTGCAGGCGCGCTTCGATCAGGTCGGCCTCGTGCCGGTCGCGCAGCGTCTTGGCGAGCGTGAAGGCCGCGCTGATGAGGAACAGCCAGCTCACGCCGAGAAAGGCCTTGTAGGTCTCGTTGATCTCCATGCGCAACAAGCCCCAGCCCGTGAGGCCCATGGCGGTGAAGAAGCTGCCCCAGACCACCAGGCGCCACATCGGCACGTCGCGGCCGGCGGCCGCATCGTCCTTGGCATGCTGGCTGTCGCGCACGAACTTGGCCAGCATGAAGGCGGTGCTGAGGCAGAACACGTAGCCCATCACCATGAAGGCCCGGTCCAGCGCCTCGCCCGGCAGCCAGCTCAGGCCGGTGGCGCAGAGGAACACGGCGATCGCGAACGAAGCCCAGACCTGGAGCTGCCAGGCCCGCGTGTCGCGCTGGATCGAAACGGTGGAAGAAGGGGTGGTTTGCATGAAAGCCTCGCGGCGTAGTGAAGGTGAGCGAATGATGGTTCGCTCCCGCACCGCGGGGCTCTAATTCTTCGACCGGTCCAGGTTTTGTACGCCGGTAGTATCGCCAGAAGATACTTTTACCCGGCGGCCAGCAGCCCGCTCACGCGCTGCTGCAGCGCCTCGGGCCGCACCTCGTGGGCGGCCACGGCAGGGCCGACGCGCAGGCCGACGCGGCTGAAGAAGCCGCGGCGAAAGGGCTTGGCCATGGCCACGTTCTGGCCGCCGCGCAGTTCGATGCGGCTGAAGTACGAGCCCCAGAGGTTGGTCAGCGCCATCGGGATCACCGGCGGCTCGATGCCCTCGGCGCGCGCACCCTCGACGATCTTCATCACGCCGCCCTTGAACGGCTGCAGCGTGCCGTCGCGCGTGATGGCGCCCTCGGGAAAGATCGCGAGCAGGTCGCCTTCGCGCAGGACGGCCAGCGCCTTGGCGAACGCGGCCTCATAGGCCGCGGCGTCTTCCTTCTGCGGCGCGATCGGGATCGCCTTGGCAAGCCGGAACAGCCAGCCGAGCACCGGCACCTTGAAGATCCGGTGGTCCATGATGAAGCGGATCGGCCGCGGGCTCGCAGCCATCAGCAGCACCGCGTCGATGAAGCTCACGTGGTTGCACACCAGCACCGCCGCACCCTCGGTGGGAATGTGCGCGTCGCCCTGGATGTCGAAGCGGTAGACGAAGCGCGACAGCACCCAGGCCACGAAGCGCAGCAGGTATTCGGGCACCAGCAGGAAGATGTAGAACGCCACCACCGCATTCGCGATGCCGGTGAAAAGGAAGATCTGCGGGATCGTGAAGCCGGCGCCGAGCAGCGCGCCCGCGATCACCGAGCTGCCGATCATGAACAGCGCATTGAGGATGTTGTTGGCCGCGATGATCCGCGCGCGGTGCGTGGGCTGACTGCGCAGCTGGATCAGCGCGTACATCGGCACGCTGTAGAGGCCCGCGAACAACGACAGCAGCGCGAGGTCGGCCATCACGCGCCAGTGCGCCGGCTGGCCCAGGAAGGCAGCGAGCCCCATGCCGCCCGACGGCGGCAGCCCGCGCGAGGCGAAGTACAGGTCGATCGCGAACACGCTCATGCCGATGGCGCCGAGCGGCACGAGGCCGATCTCCACCTGGCGGCGGCTCAGCGTCTCGCACAGCAGCGAACCGACGCCGATGCCGACCGAGAACACCACGAGCAGCAGCGAAGCCACCTGCTCGTCGCCGTGCAGCACTTCCTTCGCGAAGCTCGGGAACTGGCTCAGGAACACCGCGCCGAAGAACCACATCCACGAAATGCCGAGCAGCGAGCGGAACACCACGATGTTGCCGTGCGCGAGCTTCAGGTTGCGCCAGGTCTCGCTGAACGGGTTCCAGTTGACCACCAGCCCCGGGTCGGTGGCGGGCACCGGCGGCACCCCTTGCGCCGTGGCGCGCCCGACCAGCGCGAGCAGCACACAGGCCACGGCCACCGCGGTGTGGCCGACCTGCGGCATCGCCACCAGCAGCCCGCCCGCGACCTGGCCCAGCAGGATCGCGACGAAGGTGCCCATCTCGACCATGCCGTTGCCGCCCGTGAGTTCGCGCGCGTCGAGCACCTGCGGCAGGTAGGCGAACTTGACCGGTCCGAACAGCGTGGAATGCAGCCCCATGAGGAACACGCAGCCCAGCAGCATCACTGCGTCGGCGCGCACGAAGCCCCAGGCGGCGATCAGCATGATCGCGATCTCGAGGTTCTTGACGAAGCGGATCATCTTCGTCTTGTCGAACTTGTCGGTCAGCTGGCCGGCCGTGGCCGAGAACAGCAGAAAAGGCAGGATGAACAACGCGCCAATCGCCAGGCCCGCCATGGCGGGCGGCATCCAGCTCAGCTGGAGCTGGTAGGTCACCATGACGGTGAAGGCGAACTTGAAGAGGTTGTCGTTCGCCGCGCCCGCGAACTGGGTCCAGAAGAAGGGCGCGAAGCGCCGCTGCCCAAGAAGCGCGAACTGATTGGCATGGGCGTTCGCTTCGGGCGCCACGGGAACGGCGGTGGCACCAGCAGCAGCAGCAGCAGCAGCGGGATCGGTCATTCGACGGTTTCTCCTCATGCCGCGGCCGCGGCTGGGTCGGGATTGTGCCGCAGCAGCTGCGTGCGCCAGCCTTGCTCCATCGCGCCGAGCGCCAGCAGCACCGGCAGGCCCGCGAGCGCCGCGGTCAGGTGCTTGAGCGTGTGGCCCGACACCCGGTGCTGCGTCGCCTCGTAGATCGCGTGGTCGCCGAGTTCGAACGCCTTCGCCAGCACATAGAAGAAGATGACAGCGCCGAGCCGGAGGCCGACCGCGTGCGGCATCGGCCGGGCCAGCGCGAGCGTGAGCACCAGCGCCATCCCGCCGAACTGCACGATCGCCCAGGGCAGCACGTTGCCGCTTTCGTGGAACACCTCGGCCGAGAGCAGGCCCGCGCCCAGCACGAACCAGGCCGCCGGCCAGCCCGCGCGCTGGCTCACGCGTTCGCAGACCGCCATGCCGATCAGCCCCGCGAACGCCACCGCCATGCCCGCACGGTCGGCCGCGAGCCGCGGCGCATCGGGCACCAGGTGGAAGAAGGCCGAGCCTGCGGCCGTGGCGATCAGGCCCGCAAAGAAAAGCCAGGCGCAGTCGAGCGTGTTGGCCGGCGGGTCGTTGGCCGGCGGCGCCAGCGGGAACACGGCCAGCGCCGCCTGGTGCGTGCGGTCGATGCGGTTGAGCCGGTACAGGCCCCAGCCGCCGATCAGCAGGAAGGGCAGGTTGCTCAGCACGTCCATGGCATTCGGCAGGCCGTGCCAGCTGCGGCCGTCGGCGAACACCGCGGCGATCGCGACATCGGCGGCCGGCAGCTCGGGCCCGAAGCAGGCCACGAGGGTGAGCAGCAGGACGGTGAAGAGCAGTCCGCGTTCGCGGCGGCTGAGTGAGGGCAGGAGCATGGCAGGCCTTCGGAGAGGGTTGGAACGAGCGGCGGAATTTAGTTGCCAGCCCCGGTCGAAGGCATCCAGAATCGATACGAGGTACGAATTCACACCCCTCGGTATCTTTTCTTAATACCTCTGCCGACCCCGCCGCATCCGCCCATGAGCACCACCGTCGACCTCGTCCAGGCCTTGAAGAACGAACTCAAGAGCGCCCGCATGACCTACGCCGATCTGGCGCGCTCGCTCGGCATGGCCGAATCGAGCGTCAAGCGCATGCTGGCCCGAAGCGACATGCCGCTGTCGCGCGTCGATGCGATCTGCCACGCGCTGAAAATCGACTTTGCCGAGCTGGCGCGGCGCGTGGCCGACGCCCAGCCGCTCTTGAAGGAACTCACGCACGAGCAGGAAAAGGCC
This sequence comes from Variovorax sp. Soil_C_39, assembly GCF_057656815.1. Taxonomy (NCBI): domain Bacteria; kingdom Pseudomonadati; phylum Pseudomonadota; class Betaproteobacteria; order Burkholderiales; family Comamonadaceae; genus Variovorax; species Variovorax sp. Soil_C_39. The sequence continues at coordinate 359,915 of NZ_JBDGJQ010000005.1, read as the reverse complement.
GTGGTGAAGGACAAGAAGCTGATGCTGGCGGCGATCAGCGTGCTGAGCCAGTGGACGCTCGAGCAGATCGTGGCGGCCTACAGGATCAGCGAGGCGGAGTGCATCGGCCTGTTCGCGCAGCTCGACCGCATCGGCATCATCGAGCTGCGGCCGCTCAACCGCTACCGGCTCAAGCTTGCCAAGACCTTCCGCTGGCGCCCACACGGGCCGGTGATGTCGTTCTTTCGCGAGAACGTGGTGCTCGACTACTACGCGGGCGGCTTCGACGGCCCCGCCGAAGGCCTGCTGCTGGTGCACGGGCAGATCAGCCGCTCGCTGGCGCCGGCGTTCCTGGAACGGCTGCAGCGCGTGGCGCAGGATTTTGCGCAGCAGCACCAGACCGACCAGAAGCTCGCGGCCAAGGACCGCGAGGGTTACACGCTGCTGCTGGGCATGCGCAACTGGGAGTTCGAGGCGTTCACGCGGCTGCGCCGAGGTTGAGGGGGGCCAAATGCGGAATTCTGGGGGCAAGGCTTCCTTGCCGCTGCTGTCGGAGACCGTGCATCAGTTTCTCAGGCAGCGCGCCGTTTGTGGGGATGACCGGTCTTCTCCGATTGCCGCAGTCACAGCCATCGAGAAGCGGCTTCCTGCGAATCGGCATCTAGCGGCGCACGCGACGCAATAAGCGTTGCGGCAAAATAGCCTCCCGCAACCAGAACCATCGGTTGCGCTACTTGCGCGCAGTCTGCAGATATCAACTTCCATGGAAGGTTGTACAGCGCGACAGTCGCAAGTCCCGCAAACATGCCGATCTTTGAGCCTTGCCGGTAGAACGTCAACGTCCTGCCAAAGCAGGGGATTGAGAATCTGGGCTCTCCTCGTAGCCGTCGTAGCAATGACATGGTTATTCCCCCCTTTTAAGTCTTTACCCGAATCCTAGAATTGGGCTGGACGGCCGCTTCTCGCCCCGTGAGCAGCCTGCCAGTATGTATTCTTACTGTTGCCAAAAGCAGGTCAGTCTCGCTCTCTGCGACATTCACCGCAAGCAGCGCAGAAGGTGCGAAGGTTTCGCAAAGGCGCAAAAGAACAGCCGAACTATGGATCGAATCTCTTGCGGCTTCTGCGTTCGGCTGTCCGCTCCCGCTCAGCCCTTCGCAGATTCCAGGGCATCGCGGGTGCTGCGCGCGGCCTTTTGGGCCGCGTCGGCGAAGTCATCGTCCGATGAGGCGTAGATGATCGCGCGCGACGAGTTCACGATGATCGGCGCATCGGCGCGCCAGCCAGCACGCACCGTCGCCACCGCATCGCCGCCCTGGGCGCCGACGCCGGGAATCAGCAGCGGTACGGTCGGCGCCAGCGCGCGCACGCGCTCGATCTCGGCCGGGTAGGTGGCCCCCACCACGAGGCCGAGCTGGCCGTTGAGGTTCCAGGGACCCTGCGCGAGGCGGGCCACGTGCTCGTAGAGGAAGGGCCGGCCCTCGACATCCGCGAGGCGCTGGCCCTGCAGGTCGGAGCCGCCGGGGTTGCTGGTGCGGCAGAGCAGGAAGGCGCCCTTGCCTTCGTGCTTGAGGTACGGCGCCACCGAGTCGAAGCCCATGAAGGGCGACAGCGTCACCGCGTCGGCGCCATAGCGCTCGAAGGCCTCGATCGCGTACTGCTCCGCGGTCGAGCCGATGTCGCCGCGCTTGGCATCGAGGATCACGGGCACGTGCGGCGCGTTGCGGCGCATGTGCGCCATCAACTGCTCGAGCTGGGCCTCGGCGCGGTGGGCGGCGAAGTAGGCGATCTGCGGCTTGAAGGCGATGACCAGGCCGGCCGTCGCGTCGACGATGCGGGCGCAGAAGTCGTAGATGCGGCTCGCGTCGCCCTTCAGTCGGCCGGGGAACTTGGCTGGCTCCGGATCGAGCCCCACGCAGAGCATCGAACCGTTTTTTTGCTGTGCCGCGGCCAGCTGGTCTAGGAAGGTCATGGGTCCGATTTTACGGACCCGCCCGCGGGGTCACTGGTGCACCCTTGGCGCTGCGCGCCTTCCCGCCAAGCGGGAACGAGCTTGCTTGGGGCGGCCCGGCGCGGCGCTCAGGCCGCAGGCGGCTGCTGCTGTTCCGCCGCCAGGCACAGGTCGGCCCAGGCGCGCGCCTTGTCGGCCGGATTGCGCAGCAGGTAGGCCGGGTGGTAGGTGGCGACCACCACCGCCGCGCCACCGGCCAGCGGCAGCGGTTGGGCGCGGCCGCGCAGCTTGCCGAGCGGATCGGCGCTCTGCATCAGGCTCTGCGCGGCCAGCGGGCCCATCGCGAGCACCACCTGGGGCGCGAGCGCGGCGGCATGTTCCTCGAAGGCCTCGGCGATCGGCCGCGGGCTGCCGGGCTGGCCGGCGGCCACGCCACGGTGCGTGCGCATCAGGTGCACGGGCGTGGCGCCGCGCTGCAGTCCGAGGGCGCGCAGCATGTTGTCGAGCAGCTTGCCGGCATCGCCCGCAAACGGTTCGCCGTGGCGGCCATCGGCCTCGGGCGGCATGTCGGCCACGACCAGCCAGCCGCCCTGCTGCGCTTCGGCGCCGGCTTCGGCATAGAGCCGGCGCGGCGCTTCGACCAGCACGGCGGCACCGTGGGCGAGCGGCTGCGCGGCGGGTGCAGGGCGCGGCGCGGGGGCGGCCCTGGCAGTGGGCGCAGGCGCCTCGGCCACGGCACGCTCGCGCGGTGCCGCGACGGGCGGGGCTTCTTCGGCCACGGCGGCCGTTTCGATCGGTGCTGGCGCGGATTCTTCGGCGACCGCGGGCATCGGCCACCAGACCTTCACGCCCATTTCGTCGAGCATCGCGCGGCGGCGCGCATCGAGCTGCAGTGTCTGCACCGCGTTCATTGGTGCACCCTTGATGCGGCGCTCATCGCAGCGCCCCCCAGGCGGAGCCGGACTCGTTGAGCCGCAGGCTCATGACGACGGCATCCTCGCGCTGGCCCTCGAGCGCGGGGTAGTAGCCCTTGCGCACGCCGACGCTGCGGAAGCCCTGGCGCATGTAGATGTCGAGCGCGCGGCGGTTGCTTTCGCGCACCTCGAGCCAGAGCCATTGCGCCCCTTGCGCGCGCGACCAGCCGGTGAGCGCCTCCAGCATGAGCGGCGCCCAGCCCTGGCGCTGGAAGGCCGGCGCCACGGTGATGTTGAGCAGGTGCACCTCGTCCACGCCCTTCATCGCCACGAAGTAGCCGATCAGGGTTTCGCCGAGCCCGGTCACGGGCGTGGCAGAGACCGGCGCGGCCGTCGGTGCGAGCAGGCACTGGCAGTGGTAGCCGACGGCCATCGAATCGATGAAGTTGGCGCGCGTCCAGGGATGGCTGTAGGCCGTCTGCTCGACCGCGCAGACGGCCTCGAGCCGCTCGATGATGAGCGGCTCGAGGCGGGCTTCGACGGATTGGAGAACGGCGCTCATGGGTCAGGTCTGGGGTGCGGCGGAGGCGGCCTTGATGGCCGCGCGCTCCTCGGTCGTTTGCGCCACTTTATCGCGAACATAGAGCGGCCAGGCATGCGCGGCATCGACCGTGCGGCCGGCGGCAAGCAGCGCCGGCGCGAGACGCAGCATCGCGGCCGCGGTCGGCAGCACTTCGTGGCGCGCAGCGGCGGGCGCAAGGCGCGGCCCGTAGGCGGCAAAGGCGTTGCCGGCAAGAGACCAGCCCGCAGGCACCTCGAGCGATTCGGGCGCCAGCAGCAACGGCGCGGCGCCATCGCCTTCTTCCGCGTCGCCGCCGAGCGCGCCGCCCGCCTCGAAGTCGTAGCGTGCGGCGTAGATCTGGTCCATGCGCGCGTCGAGCACGGCCACCACCTGGCGCGCGCCGAAGGCATGGCGCGCCTCCTCGGCCACGGCCAGCAGCGTGTCCACCGGCAGCAGCGTCACGCCGCTGCCGAAGGCCAGGCCCTGCGCCACCGCGCAGGCCGTGCGCAGGCCGGTGAACGAGCCCGGCCCGCGGCCGAACGCGATCGCGTCGAGGCTGGCGAGTTCGAGCCCGGCCTCGGCCAGCAGCTGCAGCACGAGCGGGATCAGCGTGCTCGACGCCTGCGCGCCCCCCGCGCCGCTGTGCGTGAACAGGCGCTCGCCGTGGCGCACCGCGACCGACAGGTGCTCGGTGCTGGTGTCGAAAGCCAGGAGCCTAGGCATCGCATCGCCCCGCCACAGGCACCGCAGGGACCGGCGGCGCCGCACGCGCACCGGCCGCACCCTTGTGCACGCCGAACAGGATGCCCGCGGTCACGAGCGCCAGGCCGGCCACGAGGTTCCAGTAGAGCGGCTCGCCGAGCCAGATCACCGCGCCGAAGGCCGAAAGGCCGGGCACGAGCGCGGTGATCATGGTGGTGCGCACCGGCCCGAAGTACTGGACCATGCGGGTGAAGGTGATGCCCGAGATCACCACCGAGCCCACGCCCTGGAACAGCATCTGGAAAGCGACCTCGCCCCAGGGCGCGTCGCCGATGTGGCTAACGACCGCGCCCGACGCGACCAGCAGCGTGTAGACCGGCACGTAGGTCATGAGGGCGAAGACGGTGATCGCGATCGTCGCGCGCACCGCGTCGAGTCCGTGGCGGCGCGCCACCACGCCGTAGCAGGCCCAGCAGAAGGCCGCGCCCATGAAGAGCAGGTCGCCCTTCCAGACCTCGCCGCCCTCGAAGGCACGCAGCAGGCTGCGCCCGCCGACCAGGAAGGCGCCGGCCACGATCAGCGCGAGCCCGAACGCCCGCGCCGGCGTGATGCGGTCGCGCAGCACCAGCGCGGCCAGCAGCGTGGTCCACAGCGGCAGGCTGCCCGGCATCAGCACCGCGGCATGGCCGGCAGGCGCGAAGAAGAAGCCGCTGTAGGCGAGCGAGGCGTAGGCCACGCCGCCGAAGATGCCGGCGCTCGCCGTGACCCGCAGCGACAACGGCGAAAGCCCGAACAGCGAGTCGGCGGAGCCGGACTGCTGCCTGCGGCTGCGCACGACCAGCCAGGCGCCCCAGGGCACGAGCACCAGGCTCGCGCCGGTGATGCGCGCGAACGCCAGGTCGAACGGCGTGAGCGAGCGCGCGGCCGAGGCCCGGGCGATCACGATGAACGCGGTCCAGACCAGCACGGTGACCACGGCCGCGCCGATGCCGAGCGTGCGGGGCGAGAAGCGGGGCAAGGCGGGCATCGGGCGATTATCGAGGGCCGCCGGCGCCCACGCCGGGGCGGGGATTTGCCGCGGCGGCCGGACCGTGCCGCTGGCCGTTTTTTCGGCCCGGGATAATCGGCCGATGCGCCTGTTCCGCCCCGCCTTCCTCCACACCGCCTTCGCCTTTTCGCTGGCCACGCTCGCCGCTGCGGGTGCCCATGCCCAGCAAGCGCCTGCGCCCACTGCCGCCCAGCTTCCTGCCCAATTCCCCCCCCAGGTCGAGGCCGCACTCGCACGCGCCAAGGTGCCGCGCGATTCGGTCACCCTGCTCGTGGCCGACGCCGAGGGGCAGCGTCCGCCGCGGCTGGCCTGGCGCACGCAGGTGCCCGTCAATCCGGCCTCGGTCATGAAGCTGGTCACCACCTACGCCGCGCTCGACACGCTCGGACCGGCCTACAGCTGGAGCACGCCGGTCTACGTCGAAGGCACCGTGTACGGGGGCGTGCTCAACGGCAACCTCTACATCAAGGGCCAGGGCGACCCGAAGCTGGTGCTGGAGCGCGCATGGCTGCTGTTGCGGCGCGTGCAGGGCCTCGGCATCACGACGGTGACCGGCGACATCGTGCTCGACCGCACGGCCTTCGAGGGCACGGCCGACACCGACCCGGCCGCCTTCGACGGCGAGCCGCTGCGCCCCTACAACGCCTCGCCCGAGGCGCTGCTGGTGAACTTCAAGTCGGTCGCCATGACCTTCACGCCCGAACGCGGCGGACAGGTTGCGCGCGTGAACTACGAGCCCCCGCTTGCGAGCGTGTCGATGCAGCCCACGGTCGCGCTCGTGCCTGGCGAATGCGGCGACTGGCGCGCCGCGCTCCGGCCCGACTTCAGCGATCCGAACCGCATCCGCTTCGAGGGGGGTCTGCCCGCCGCCTGCGGCGAGAAGGCCTGGGCCGTGGCCTATGCCGACCCACGCACCTACGCGCTGCGCGCCATCGGCGGTCTGTGGGCCGAGATGGGCGGCCGCGTCGGCGGCCAGATGCGCGACGGCCGGGTGCCCGCGGGCCTGCGGCCGGCCTTCGAGTTCGCCTCGCCGCCGCTCGCGGAGGTGGTGCGCGACATCAACAAGTTCAGCAACAACGTGATGGCGCAGCAGCTGTTCCTCACGCTCGGGCTCACCCAAAGGAACCGCGGCACGCTCGAAGCCTCGCGCGCCGCAATGGGCCAGTGGTGGCGCGACCGCATCGGCACTGGCGAGGCGCCGCCGGTGTTCGACAACGGCTCGGGGCTGTCGCGCGACGAGCGCATCAGCGCCGCAGCGCTCGGCCGGATGCTGCAGGTCGCCTGGCGCTCGCCGGTCATGCCCGAACTGATGTCCTCGCTGCCGGCCTCCGGCGTCGACGGCACGCTGCGCAAGCGCGCACTGCGCTCGGGCGGCGCGGCCCACCTGAAGACGGGATCGCTGCGCGACGTGTCGGGCGTGGCCGGGTACGTGCATGGCGCGAGCGGCCGGCGCTACGTGCTCGTGGCCATTGCCAACGGCGAGAACGCCGGCGCATCGCGGGCCGCGTTCGATGCGCTGATCGACTGGGCGTCGCAGGACAACTGAGCGGCGCCGCGGGCCGGTGTACTGAAAACTTCTGCGGGGTAGGCGCTGCTTGCGTGCGGCACGGGCGCTGCACAGAATCGGACGGTCGTTCGATTCCAACGCCCATCACAGGAGACCGCCTTGAAGAAAACGCCCCGACTTCCATTCGCCCTGCTGGCTCTGCTGCTCTCGGCCTGCGGCGGGGGCGGCGGCGGCGGCGGCATCGGCGTGGTCTTTCCGCCGCCAGGTGGCGGCGGCGACACCGGCCGCGGCTCGGTCGTGACCGATCCGCCCGAGCAGACCGCCAAGCTCTCGGCCGACCAGTTCCGCGCCAGCCTGCAGGCAAGCGACCAGGGCAAGGCGCTGCTGCAGGTGGCCGGCGCGCCCAAGTGCGGCTTCGAGTTGCGCTACCTCGAATACCGCACCGTCGGCGGCAAGAACGAGGCCACCAACGCCACCGCCGCGATCATGGTGCCCTCCGGCGCCGACGTGGCCTGCAACGGGCCGCGGCCGGTTGTGCTGTATGCGCATGGCACCAACGCCGCGCGCGACTACAACCTTGCGAAGTGGACCGATGCCGCGCAGCCGGCCGCCGGCGAGGGGCTGATGATCGCCGCCATGTTCGCGGCGCAAGGCTACATCGTGGTGGCGCCCAACTATGCGGGCTACGACCGGTCGACGCTGCCGTACCACCCCTACCTCAACGGCGAGCAGCAGGGTAAGGACATGGTCGATGCGCTCACGGCGGCACGCAAGACTTTCGCCGGCATCGGCGCCAACGACGCCGGCTCGCTGCTGATCACCGGCTATTCGCAGGGCGGCTACGTGGCGATGGCGGCGCACCGCGAGATGCAGGCCACCGGCAAGCCGGTGACGGCCTCGGCACCGCTGTCGGCGCCGTCGGCCATCGGGCTGCTCGCCGACTACACCTACCAGGGCTGGCCCGCGCTCGGCAGCACGCTGTTCATCCCGCTGCTGTCGACCAGCTGGCAGCAGCAGTTCGGCGACGTCTACAACAGCACCGCCGACATCTACGAAGCGCGGTACGCGAACGGTATCGACACGCTGCTGCCGAGCCGCACGCCCGTGGCCCAGCTGATCGCCGACGGCAAGCTGCCGCAGCTCGCGCTGTTCCCGGCCGGCGCCACGCCGGGGCCGGTGAGCCCCGAGCTGTCGATCTTCTACGGCCCCGACAACCTGATCCGCCAGAGCTACCTGACGCAGGCCGCAAGCGACATCCAGGCGAATCCGTGCCCCGGCAACGCGCTGCCCGCGACTGCCGCCTCGCTCAATTCGGCCACGCCGCTCGATTGCCGGCCCGCGATCGGCTTCCGCAAGGCCGCGCGCGCCAACGACCTGCGCAACTGGCTGCCGGCCCGGCCGGTGCTGATGTGCGGCGGTGCCAACGATCCGACGGTGAACTTCGTGAGCACGCGTGCCACGGCCGGCTACTTCCGCGCCCGCGGCATGCCCGCGGCCGCGCTCGCGGTGGTCGACCTCGAGGACACCGGCGCCACTGACGCCTACGCAGCGGCGCGCGCGGGCTTCGCGCAGGCCAAGAGCACGCTGGCGCAGAACACTCCGGGCAGCGATTCCGACAAGGCACAGGCGGTCACGCTGGCCTACCACGGCACGCTGGCGCCGCCGTTCTGCCTGGCCTCGGCGCGCGGCTTCTTCCAGGAGGTGCTGGCGGCGGGCGGTTGAAGCGGCGGCTCAGGCCGCGGCCGCTCTCTGCAGGCGGTCGCGCACGCCTTCCCATTCGGGGGTGGCGGGCGGCATCTCGACCCAGATCAGCTTGACGCCCTCGGCGTCGAACTCACGCAGCACCGCGAACAGCTGGTGCGCCGCCGCCGCCGCATCGTCGGGCATGCGCCGCTGCAGCACGCGCTGCGACCGGTTGCGCACCTCGGTGCGCGCCCACACCGCGATGTGCGCCGCGCCGGGGCCGAGCACGTCGAGCCCGGTCTGGATCGCCTTGGCGTCCATCAGCCGCAGCTTGGCATTCGGCGCGTAGTGCGCCTCGAGCGTGCCCGAGGCGCGCGGCTCGGGGGTCTCGAGCACCTCGCGGTCCTGCAGATGCTCGCCGAGCGCGGCCTCGATCTGCACGCGCGTGATCAGGCCCGGCCGCAGCAGCACCGGCGCGCCGCGGCTGCAATCGACGATGGTCGACTCGATGCCCACCTCGCAGGCACCCCCGTCGATCACGGGCAGCGCATCGCCGAACTCGTCGGCCACATGCTGCGCCGTGGTCGGGCTGACGCGGCCGAAGCGGTTGGCGCTGGGCCCCGCAAGGCCCGGCACGCCCTGCTCGGCGCAGGCTTCGAGCAGCGCCTGCGCCACCGGGTGCGAGGGGCAGCGCAGGCCGATGGTGTCCTGCCCGCCGGCCGCCGCCGCGGCCACGCCGGGCTGCCGCGTGACGATCAGCGTCAGCGGACCGGGCCAGAAGGCCTGCACCAGCTTCTGCGCGAACGGCGGCAGCGGCTGCGCGAAGCGCGACAGCGCCTCGGTGCCCTTGGGCCCGGCCGCGACATGGACGATCAGCGGATGGTCGGCCGGCCGGCCCTTGGCCTGGAAGATGCCGGCGACCGCCGCATCGCTGGTGGCGTCGGCGCCGAGCCCGTAGACGGTCTCGGTCGGGAAGGCGACCAGGCCGCCCGCGCGCAACACGCGCACGGCCTCGTCGAGCGCGTCGGGGGACTGGCCGTCGAGGATCATGCGAGATCGGCGGCCGAGAGCGCCGGCAGGCCGAGCAGCAGCGCCGCCTGGGCGGCGGTGGCGCGCACGCTCTCGAGCGTGGCGCCGGTGAGTGTCAGGTGGCCCATCTTGCGGCCCCGGCGCGGCTCGACCTTGCCGTACAGGTGCAGGTGCGCGCCGGGCAGCGCGAGCACCTCGCTCCAGCGCGGCGTGACCGGCTTTTCGGCACTGTCGGGGAACCACAGGTCGCCGAGCAGGTTGAGCATGAGGGCCGGGCTGTGCTGGCGCGGCACAGCGAGCGGCAGCCCCGCGAGGGTGCGCACCTGCAGTTCGAACTGCGACACGTCGCAGGCTTCCATCGTGTAGTGGCCGCTGTTGTGCGGCCGCGGCGCCATTTCGTTCACCACCAGCGAGCCGTCGGCGAGCGCGAAGAACTCGACGCAGAGCACGCCGACATAGTCGAGCCCGGCGGCGATGCTCTTGGCCGAATTGACCACCGCCTGCGCCACGGTCTTGGGCATGTTCTGCGCATGCACCTCGGTCACCGCGAGGATGCCGCCGCGGTGCAGGTTGCGCTGGGGCGGAAAGTGCACCAGATGGCCGTCGCGGCCGCGCGCGACGATCACCGAGCATTCGAATTCGAGCGGCAGCAGCTTCTCGAGCACGCACGGCACGCAGCCCACGGCCTGCCAGGCGTCGACCAGTTCGGCGCGCGTCGACACGCGCAGCTGGCCCTTGCCGTCGTAGCCCAGACGCGCGGTCTTCAGAATGCCCGGCAGCAGCGCCTCGTCGACGGCGGCCAGCTGCGCCGCGGTCTCGATCACCGCGTAGGGCGCGCAGGCCACGCCGCAGCGGGTGAAGTGGGCCTTCTCGGCCATGCGATCCTGCGCGATCGCGATCGCCGGGGCGCCGGGCGCGACGGGCCGCGCCACCGCCAGCTTCTCGAGCGAGGGCGCAGGCACGTTCTCGAACTCGGTCGTGACCGCATCGGCCAGGCCCGCGAGCCGCGCGAGGCCGTCGACGTCGGCGTAGTCGGTGTGGACGTGGTGATGGCTCACGCGGCCGGCGGGGCTGTCGGGATCGGGGTCGAGCACCGCCGTGAAATAGCCCATGCGCTGAGCCGCATGCACGAACATGCGCCCGAGCTGGCCGCCGCCGAGCACGCCGAGCGTGGCCCCCGGCAAGAGCGGAAAGCCGTTGCCGTCGGCGCCGTTCACAGCGCACCCCCGCCCTGGGGCGAAAAAGGCGAGACGGTGCCGGGTGCTGCCGGCGGCAGGGCCATGGCCTCGGCCGCGGCGGTCTGCGCGGCCCGGAAGGCGTCGAGCTGCGCGCGCAGCGCCGGATCGGCGTGCGCCAGCATCGCCACCGCGAACAACGCCGCGTTGGCGGCACCCGCGTTGCCGATGGCGAAGGTGGCGACCGGCACGCCCTTGGGCATTTGCACGATGCTGTAGAGCGAGTCGACCCCCTGCAGGTGGCGGCTGGCGACCGGGACGCCGAGCACCGGCACCGTGGTCTTCGAGGCCAGCATGCCCGGCAGATGGGCCGCCCCGCCCGCCCCGGCGATGATCGCGGTGAGCCCGCGGCCGGCGGCGCTTTCGGCGTACGCGAAGAGCGCATCGGGCATCCGGTGGGCCGAGACCACCTTCGCTTCGTGCCGGACACCGAATTGCTGGAGAATCTCGACAGCGTTGCGCATCGTCTCCCAATCGGAGCTCGAGCCCATCACCACACCGACCTGAATGGTTTCGTTCATGGTTTCAATTTTACGTTTCACCCCCAGCTGTTCCCGATGATCGACATCACTCTTGAAAATTTTCAGGCCGACCTGATCGAAGCCTCGATGGCCACACCGGTGCTGCTCGACATCTGGGCCGAATGGTGCGGACCGTGCAAGCAGCTCGGCCCGGTGCTCGAGAAGCTCGAAGTCGAGTACGCCGGCCGCTTCACGCTGGCCAAGCTCGACGCCGACAAGGTGCCGCAGATCTCGTCGCAGCTGTCGGAGATGTTCGGCGTGCGCAGCATCCCGTTCTGCGTGATGTTCAAGGACGGCCAGCCGGTCGACGGTTTCGTCGGCGCCATCCCGGCCGAGAAGATCCGCGAGTTTCTCGACAAGCATGTGCCCGGCGCCGAGCAGGTCGAGGCGGCCTCCGAGGAAGCCGCCGCGCAGGAGGCGCTGGCCGAAGGCGACACCGAGGGCGCGCTCGAGCGGCTGCAGCATGCGGTGGCGGCCGATCCGGCCAACGACGATGCGCGCTTCGACTACGTCAAGCTGCTGCTGCAGATGGGCCGCATCGACGACGCCAAGGTGGCGTTCGCGCCGGTGATCGCCAAGACCACGCTGGTGCGCCGCCTCGATTCGCTCCAGCGCTGGATGGACGCCATCGATTTCGCGGCACCGGCCTCGGGCGCCGCACCGTCGCTGGCCGATTTCGACGCGCGGATCGCCGCCGGCAAGCGCGACTTCGATGCCCGCTTCGGCCGCGCGCAGCTGCTGATGGATGCGCAGCGCTGGACCGACGCCATGGACGAGTTGCTCGAGATCCTGATGCGCGACAAGGGCTGGAACGAAGAGCTCGCACGCAAGACCTACATCGCGGTCCTCGATCTGATCGAGCAGCCGAAGCCGAAGGTGGCCGACGGACAGATTCCGCCGGACGATCCAGTGGTGGCGACTTACCGGCGCCGGCTCAGCAGCGTGGTTCTAAGCTGAGCAGGCAAAGATGCGCAGATAAATAAGCATTCCTCATAAAAAGCGACTTCTAAGTCGCTTTTTTATTTGCTGAACGGCCTCAAATTAGCTACCATGAATACTCATATCTCCGACAAAGAGTACCTTGATGCGCAATTTGACCGATGAACTCCAGAATGCCCGCAAGGCCGCAGGCCTGAGCCAGGACTCACTGGCCACGCAGGCGGGGCTCTCGCGCATGACCGTCCAGCGCATCGAAAGCGGCCAGATCGATCCGCGGCTCTCCACCCTGCTCGAGATGGCGCGGGCGCTGGGGCTCGAACTCATGACCGTGCCCGCCGAGCTGCGCCCGCAGCTCGAGGACTTCGTGCGCTCGGGCGGCCGCCTGCTCGGCCAGCCGCCGGGCGCGGGCGCGCCGCCGTCCATCGCGCAGAGCCTCGCCGACGAACGCCGGTGAGCACCGCGCCGGGCCGCCCCAAGCAAGCTCGCTCCCGCTTGGCGGGAAGGCGCGCAGCGCCAAGGGTGCACCAGTGAGCACCGCCGCCGCCTTCAACACCGGCATCCGCTACCTGCGGATGTACCTGCATGCGCCCGGCGGCGGCGCCGAGGGCACGGCGCGGCGCGCCATCGGCTATCTCTCGCAGTACGGCGACATCCTGCGCGTCTCGTTCGACGAGGCCTACATCGCCGATCCGGCGCGCCCAACGCTGTCGCTCGCCTACCGCGGCGCCGACGAGGCCGCCACGCGCGCAATCCTGTCTTCGGCGCGCGATGCACGCGTGTCGCGCGGCGACGGCCATTGGCCGAGCTATTTCCAGAACCTGCTGCCCGAAGGCCACAACCGCGAGCGCCTGGCGCTGCAGCGCGGCTGCAGCGCCGACGACGAATTCGAGCTGCTGGCCGCCGCGGGGCACGACCTGATGGGCGCGCTTGAGGTCGAGCCGGTGCCGGCCGCCGACGGCATTCCGCAGACGGTCCGGCACTGGCACACCGCGCTCGGCCTCGACGTGCTCGAACCAGGTTTCGTCGAGCTGCCGGTCGAAGACGCGGCGGCCATCCCGGGCGTGGTGACCAAGTTCTCGGCGGTGCAGGACGGCCGCCGCTACGTGGTGCGGCGCCATGGCGCGGCCGGCTCCTTCATCCTGAAGCTGCCGACCACGCGGCATCCCGATCTGGTGGCCAACGAATACACGGGCTACCGCCTTTGCGGTGCGCTCGGGCTCGACTGCGCCGAAGCCAGCGTGATCGACCGCGCCGATGCCGACCTGCCCGAGCAGGTGCCGTTCGGCCAGATCCTCGCGGTGCGCCGCTTCGACCGCAGCGCCGATGGTGGCCGCATCCACATGGAGGAGTTCGCGCAGGTGCTGCAGTACGAGCCGCGCCAGAAATACGGCCGCGGCCTCGCGGTCGACTGGCCCGCGATGCTGCGCGTGCTGGACCGGCTGTCGCCGAACCCGGTGGGCGACGTGCGCGAATGCGTGCGGCGCATCGTCGCCTTCATCCTGCTCGGCAACAGCGACGCACACCTGAAGAACTGGGCGCTGCGCTACCCCGACGGCGTCGCACCGGTGCTGGCGCCGTTGTACGACCCGGTGTGCGTCGCGGCCTTCTTCGAGGACGTGCCGGCACCCGACTACGCGGTCAACCGCGCCATCGACGCCAGGCTGCGCGCCTTCGACTGGGCCACGCTCGACGCGCTGCTGCGCGCGGCAGGGCTGCTGCGGCCGGCGCGGCTGATGGCGATCGCGCGCGACACGGTCCGCCAGGCGCAGGCCGAATGGCCCGCACTGCTGGCCGACGACGCCACGCCCGCGAGCATGCGGCGCTGCGTGGCCGCGCGGCTGCAGGGCGCGGTCGCATTGGCAGGCTAGCGCCGCGTCGAATACGATGGCGGCGATTCAACTTGTTGCATTTCTCGAGCAAAGAAGGAAAGACCGTCCATGCGTTTTCTCGCCCGCCCCGTCCTTGCGACCCTGACCCTGGTTCTGGGCGCCGCCCTCGCCGGCTGCGGCAGCGGCATCAGCCTCGACGAGCCGATCGAAGGCCCGCTCTGGCGCCTCGCGCAGCTCGGCACCGAGCCCGTGCCGCCCGGCAGCGACGCCCAGGTCCAGTTCGACGCCTCCAGCGGCCGCGTGAGCGGCTCGGGCGGCTGCAACCGCATGTCGGGGTCGTTCACGCGCAGCGGCATCACACTGCGCATCGGCCAGCTGGCCTCGACGCGCATGGCCTGCACCGATCCCGCGCGCGCCGCCACCGAGGCGCAGTTCATCTCGGCGCTGGAGCGTACGGCCAGCTACCGGCTGGCCGGGCCCGGGCGGCTCGCACTGCTCGACGCGGGTGGGCGCACGGTGGCAACGCTCAACGCCGCCGGCCGCTGAAAGCCGGAACGAAAAGCGTCAGCCGGTGAGGCGCTCGAGCGCCTCGCGGTACTTGGCGGCGGTCTTCTCGATGATCTCGGCCGGCAGGCGCGGCGCCGGCGGCGTCTTGTCCCAGGGCTTGCCGTTGATCTTGGTGGCCTCGAGCCAGTCGCGCACGAACTGCTTGTCGTAGCTCGGCGGATTGGTGCCCGCGGCCAGCGCGGCCTGATAGCCCTCGACCGGCCAATAGCGCGAGCTGTCGGGCGTGAGCACCTCGTCCATCAGCACCAGCGTGCCGGCCTCGTCGAGGCCGAACTCGAACTTGGTGTCGGCAATGATCATGCCCTTGGCGAGCGCGATCTGCGCCGCCGCCTCGTAGATCTCGAGGCTGATCTCGCGGATCTGCTGCGCGAGCTTGGGGCCGACGATCTCGACCACGCGGTCGTAGCTGATGTTCTCGTCGTGCTCGCCGGCCGCGGCCTTGGCGGCGGGCGTGAAGATCGCGCGCGGCAGCTTGGCCGCGTTGGTGAGGCCCTCGGGCAGCGGCACACCGCAGACCGAGCGGCTTTCCTGGTATTCCTTCCAGCCGCTGCCGGCCAGGTAGCCGCGCACCACCGCCTCGACCGGGATCGGCTTCAGGCGCTTCACCAGCATCGAGCGGCCCGTGACCTGCGGCACCTCGTCGGCCGTGACAACGCTTTCGGGCGCCTCGCCGGTCAGGTGGTTGGGACAAAGCTGGCCGAGGCGGTCGAACCACCACAGCGCCATCTGCGTGAGGATCTCGCCCTTGCCCGGGATCGGCTCGCCCATGATCACGTCGAAGGCACTGAGCCGGTCGCTCGCGACCATCAGGATGCGGTCCTCGCCGACGGCATAGTTGTCGCGCACCTTCCCACGCGCAAGCAGGGGCAGGCTCTGGATGGAGGAGGTGTGAACGGTGGTCATGGCAGGGGCGGCTGGCGCGTCGGCGACGCGGAATGAACGGAAGAATGCGGACGAACGGAGTTTAGGGCTTCGGCGCCTGCGACTGCAGCCATTCCCGCTCGCGCGGCAGCGCAAGGCCCGCCAGCGCATGGTCGCGCGCCCGCTCGGCCTGGGCCGCCGCGGCGGTGGAGAGCGCGCCATCGGTATTGGCGGCCACCAGGGCCAGCAGCTTCTGAATGCGCAGACCCACCTCGAGGCTGGCTGCGCCGTCGCGGGCGATGGGCTCCAGCACGTCGCGCACCAGGTCGGCCGGCGCGAGCGGCGCGATCGTGACGCGGCGAGCCTCTTCAGGCTCGGCGACCGAGGATGCGTCGTGATCGTCGCTGCGCGGGCGCGTGCCTTCGATCAGCACGCGCGTGATGGCGCCGAGCACGGCGATCGCAGTGCCCGCGTCGTTCACCGCGGGCGAGAGCGCGCGCTGCGCGATCTCGCTGAGCATGACCAGGCCGAAGCGCGGGTCCTGCCGCTCGGTGCGCTCGCGGCCGAGCACGAAGGCCTGCGCCACCCGTTCGACCAGTTCCGCACGGGCGTCCGGGTCCGGCGGCAGGTCCTGCAGGCGGGCCAGCACCGTTGCGTGCGAGACGAACGAACCGGGGCGCACGCACACATGGACCCGGGCGCCCGCGGTCTCGGCAGCTGCCTCGATGCCGGCCACGTCGATGTGCTGCAGATAGCCGGTCCAGGCGGCATGCACCGGCTCGCCGGCGACATCGGCCGCCGCGGTGTCCGCAATGATGCGGGCGCCCAAGCCCGGGGCGGCGCACCAGTCGCGCATCGCCTGCGTCGCCACCCGTTCCACCGTCTCGATGGTGTGGTTCATGCGACCCAGCTTCGACAGCGTGCCGATCCAGCGCAGCAGCGCGAGGATCAGGTAGGCCAGCACGCACAGCGTGAAGACGAACAGCACGAACCGCCCGGCCGCGCCGTAGTAGCGCACGCCGAGCGCGGCCAGCGCGATGATCGAGAAGATGAAGGCCGACACGAAGGCGGCGATCGCGCTCTGCGCGCTGTTGTCGGCCATCACGAGCCGCGTGGCACGCGGCGTGGCGGTGGACGAGGCCGATGCATAGGCACTGACCAGGATCGACAGCGAGAAGGTGCTCACCGTGAGCATGCTCGCGGCAATGATCGACAAAAGGCCCTCGAGCGTCTCGTGCGCGATGTCGGGCAGCAGGCCCGCTGGGACGAGCTCATTGGCCACGGCGGCCAGCAATGCGGCGCCGATGGCCGCCAGGCTCCAGAGCGCCGGGCGGAACCACAGCTGCTCGCGCAGGCGCTGCCACCAGAGCTGGTAATGGAACGCGGCGACCTTGGAACGCGCGCCGCGTGCCGCCGGCATCAGACGACCTGCTGTGCGAGTTCGCCCTTGGCGTACTTGGTGGCCACGACCTGCAGCGACTCGCCCTTGATCTTCGCGCCCTGGCCTTCGCAGCCGAACTCGATGTAGCGCTGCTTGCAGATCTGCTTGGCAGCTTCGCGCGCAGGCTTGAGCCACTCGCGGGCGTCGAACTTCTCGGGGTTCTCGGCCAGGAACTGGCGCACCGCGCCGGTCATCGCGAGGCGGATGTCGGTGTCGATGTTGATCTTGCGCACGCCGTACTTGATGGCTTCCTGAATTTCCTCGACCGGCACGCCGTAGGTTTCCTTCATGTTGCCGCCGTACTTGCGGATGATCTCGAGCAGGTCCTGCGGCACCGACGACGAACCGTGCATCACGAGGTGCGTGTTGGGCAGGCGGGCGTGGATTTC
The DNA here is from genome assembly GCF_057656815.1 of Variovorax sp. Soil_C_39. NCBI lineage: Bacteria > Pseudomonadati > Pseudomonadota > Betaproteobacteria > Burkholderiales > Comamonadaceae > Variovorax > Variovorax sp. Soil_C_39. The sequence continues at coordinate 342,761 of NZ_JBDGJQ010000005.1, read as the reverse complement.
CTTCACGCGCGAGATCGACAGGATGTCGCCCGTAGGCTTGCGCGTGAACTTGTAGGCGCCGTGGCTGGTACCGATGGCGATGGCCAGCGCGTCGAGCTGCGTGGCCTTGACGAACTGGGCGGCCTCCTCGGGGTCGGTCAGCAGCGACGCATGGTCGAGCACGCCTTCGGCGCCGATGCCGTCTTCCTCGCCGGCCATGCCGGTCTCGAGCGAACCGAGGCAGCCGAGCTCGCCTTCCACCGTGACGCCCACCTTGTGCGCGAGCTCGACGACCTTGCGCGTCACGTCGACGTTGTAGTCGAACGAAGCCGGCGTCTTGCCGTCTTCCCTGAGCGAGCCGTCCATCATGACGGAGGAGAAGCCGAGGTCGATGGCGCCCTGGCAGATCGCCGGGCTCTGGCCGTGGTCCTGGTGCATGACCAGCGGGATGTTCGGGTACTGCTCGATCGCGGCCTGGATCAGGTGCTTGATGAACGCTTCGCCGGCGTACTTGCGGGCACCGGCGCTGGCCTGCAGGATCACGGGCGCACCGGTTTCCTTGGCGGCCTCCATGACGGCCTGGACCTGTTCGAGGTTGTTGACGTTGAAGGCCGGAATGCCGTAGCCGTTGACGGCTGCATGGTCCAGCAGTTCGCGCATCGAGACGAGTGCCATGGGATTACCTCGCGGGGAAATAGGAAGAAGAATGAAGACGGAAAGACGGGAGAAACTGCCGCAATTCTATCGACCGCCCTTGTGGGACGGGACTGACGGCAACCCGAGGAAATCGACGACAGGCGGCAGCACCGGCCCGCCGAGCCACTGAATGGGCCTTGCGAAGGCGCCCATCAGCGTGACATGGCTGAGGTTGTCGTACAGGTGCACCGTCACCGGCACGCCCGCGGTGCGCAGCGCCTCGGCCATGCGCAGGGTGTTGCGCTCGGGGTAGACCAGGTCGTCCTTCGCGGCCGCCAGCAGCAGCGCCCGGGGCGACGCGGCGCCCACGTGCGCGATCGGTTGCGAATCGCGCGGCGTGTCGGGCCAGTGAAAGGCGACCCGCACCTTCGGGTCGCCGATCGGCAGAAAGTCGTAAGGCCCGGCCAGGCCGATCCAGCCCGCGAGCTGCCCGGGGCGCGCGCCAACCTCGGTGAGCCAGCGCGCGTCCAGCGCCACCATGGCGGCGTTGTAGGCCCCGGAGCTGTGACCCATCACAAAGACCCGCTTGGGGTCGGCGCCGAGCCGGGCGGCATTGTCCAGCGCCCACTTGACCGCCAGCGCGCTGTCCCGCACGAACACCGGGTAGGTGTGGCGCGGCGAGAGGCCGAAGTCGGGCACCACCACCACCGCACCCCGGGCGGCCAGCGCCTCGCCGAGAAAGCGGTAGCTCGCGCGGTCGCCGCTGGTCCATGCGCCGCCGAAGAAGAACACCACCAGCGGGCGCTCGCCCTCGGCGGGCGGCGTGGCCGCGAGCGGCTGGTAGACGTCGAGCAGCTGGCGCGGCGCGCTGGCATAGGGCACCCCGCCCTGGAAGCGGTAGGTGTCCTCGGGCACCAGCCGGTCTAGCACCTTGAGCGGCGAGCAGGCCGAAAGGGCCGCCGCGGCCAGGGCGCCGAGCAAGGGAACGATGGCGCAGCGGCGCTTGCGGATCGACGCGAGGATCGGAGAGGTCATCGCGCTTGTACGCGCACGCCGGCGGTTCAGATCGGCAGCTGCGTGGTCGAGAGCACCTGTTTGAGCACCACAAAGGTCCGGATCTGCCGCACGCCGGGCAGGTACAGCAGCTGTTCGGCATGCAGCCGATTGAAGCTGTCGTTGTCGCGCGTGCGCACGAGCATGAAATAGTCGAATTCGCCCGTGACCACATGGCATTCGAGGCAGCCCGACACCTTCTGCGCGGCTTTTTCGAAATCGGCGAAGGATTCGGGCGTGGAGCGGTCGAGCACCACGCCGATCATGACCAGCATGCCGAGCGAGAGCGCATCGGGATCGAGCAGCGCGACCACGCCCCTGATGAGCCCCGCCGCCTTGAGCCGCTCGACGCGGCGCAGGCAGGCCGGCGCGCTGAGGTTGACCTTGGCGGCGAGCGCCACGTTCGACACCGAGGCATCGCGCTGCAGTGCACGCAGGATGGCGCGGTCGGTACGGTCCAGCGCGGGCGCGAGTGCGTCGGCGGGCTGCGACGGGGAACGCAATTTTGTTATGCGCATGGGCTCTCCTGCAAAACAGACCGGATCAAACAACCGCATCCTGCCCTGTTTTGCGCCAGTTTTCGCGCCAACTTTGCAACCACCCTTCGGGGGCTTGTTCCTACGATCAATGGCATTCCCCAGCCTGGAGTCCATCGATGAACCTGAAGAAATTTCCCCGCCATGCGCTGACCTTCGGCCCGACGCCGATCCACTCGCTCGAACGCCTGAGTGCGCACCTGGGCGGCAAGGTCGCGCTCTATGCCAAGCGCGAGGACTGCAACAGCGGCCTGGCGTTCGGCGGCAACAAGACGCGCAAGCTCGAGTACCTGATCCCCGAAGCGCTCGAAGGCGGCTACGACACGCTGGTGTCGATCGGCGGCATCCAGTCGAACCAGACGCGGCAGGTCGCTGCCGTGGCCGCGCACCTCGGCCTGAAGTGCGTGCTGGTGCAGGAAAACTGGGTCAACTACTCGGATGCGGTGTACGACCGCGTCGGCAACATCGAGATGTCGCGCATCCTCGGCGCCGACGTGCGGCTCGACAGCGCCGGCTTCGACATCGGCATCCGCAAGAGCTGGGAAGAAGCCATGGCCGATGTGCGGAAGGCCGGCGGCAAGCCGTTTCCGATTCCGGCCGGCTGCTCGGAGCACCCGCTCGGCGGGCTGGGCTTCGTCGGCTTTGCCGAGGAAGTGCGGCAGCAGGAGGCCGAGCTCGGCTTCAGGTTCGACTACATCGTGGTTTGCTCGGTGACCGGCAGCACGCAAGCCGGCATGGTGGTGGGCTTCGCGGCCGACGGGCGCGCCGACCGCGTGATCGGCATCGACGCCTCGGCCAAGCCCGCCCAGACCTTCGAGCAGATCGTGCGCATCGCGAAGAACACGGCCGAGCTCGTCGAACTCGGCCGCGAGATCGGCGCGCAGGACGTGGTGCTCGACCACCGCTTCGGCGGCCCCGAGTACGGCCTGCCGAACGAGGGCACGCTCGATGCGATCCGCCTCTGCGCCCGGTTCGAAGGCATGCTGACCGACCCCGTCTACGAGGGCAAGTCGATGCACGGAATGATCGAGAAGGTGCGGCTCGGCGAGTTTCCCGCCGGTTCGAAGGTGCTCTATGCCCACCTGGGCGGCGTGCCGGCCCTGAACGCCTACAGCTTCCTGTTCCGCAATGGATAGCGAGCCGCCGAGGGCATGGACACGCCGTCGGCCCCCACCCCAACCCTCCCCCGAAAGGGGAGGGAGCAAAACCGGGAACACCGTGGAACCGGCTTTGCCGGGCCACTGGTGTTGCCCCCTTGAGGGGGAGTCGAGCTACACGAAGTGAGCGAGGGACGGGGGTGGGCTCAACTCGCCCGGCAGATCTTGAGCATGTTGGTGCCGCCCGGGGCACCCATCGGCTCGCCGCAGGTGATGGCGTAGACGTCGCCGCTTTGCACGATGCCGCGCTTCTTCAGGTGGTTCTCGGCCTGCTGCAGTGCGGTGTCGCGGTCGCTTTCCGAATCCATCAGCAGCGGGCGCACATTGCGGTAGAGCGCCATCCGGCGCTGGGTGGCCAGGCGCGAGGTCAGCGCGTACATCGGGATGTGCGCGCGGTGGCGGCTCATCCACAGCGCGGTGGAACCCGACTCGGTGAGCGCGACGATGGCCTTGGCGCCCAGGTGGTGCGCGGTGAACAGCGCGCCCATCGCGATCGACTGGTCGATGCGGCTGTAGGACTTGCCGCTGAAGTCGGCGTCGAGCTGCTGGTCTTCGGCCGCCTCGGCGGCTTCGCAGATGCGGCTCATCTCCTGCACGGTCTCGAGCGGATAGCGGCCCGAGGCCGTTTCGGCCGAGAGCATCACGGCGTCGGTGCCGTCGAGCACGGCGTTGGCCACGTCGCTCACTTCGGCGCGCGTGGGCACCGGGTTGGTGATCATCGACTCCATCATCTGCGTGGCGGTGATCACCACCTTGTCCATGTCGCGCGCCATGCGGATCATCTTCTTCTGCAGCGCAGGCACGGCCGCGTTGCCCACCTCGACCGCGAGGTCGCCGCGCGCCACCATGATGCCGTCGCTCGCGCGCAGGATCTCCTCGAGCTTGGGGATCGCTTCGGCGCGCTCGATCTTCGCGATCAGCCCGGGCTTGTGGCCGTATTCGGCCGCGGCCACGTTGCACAGCTGGCGCGCCATCTCCATGTCAGTGGCGTTCTTCGGAAAGCTCACCGCCACGTAGTCGGCCTGGAAGCTCATCGCCGTCTTGATGTCTTCCATGTCCTTGGCCGTGAGCGCCGGCGCCGTGAGGCCGCCGCCCTGCTTGTTGATGCCCTTGTTGTTCGAGAGCTCGCCGCCGAGCTTGACGGTCGTGTGCACCGCCTCGCCCTTGACCGCGTCGACCACCAGCACGATGAGGCCGTCGTTCAGCAGCAGCCGGTCGCCGGGGCGCACGTCGCGCGGCAGGTCCTTGTAGTCGAGGCCCACGGCCTGTTCGTCGCCCGGCTCGGTGCGCGAGGCATCGAGCACGAAGCTCGTGCCCGGCTCGAGCCAGACCTTGCCCTGCGCGAACTTGCCGACACGGATCTTCGGGCCTTGCAGGTCGGCCATGATCGCCACCTCGCGACCCGCCCGGCGGGCGGCTTCGCGCGCCATGGTCGCGCGGTCGATGTGGTCCTGCGCGGTGCCGTGGCTGAAATTGAGCCGCACCACGCTGACCTTGGCCTGGATCATCCGCTCCAGCATTTCAGGGGTGCTGGACGCCGGCCCGAGTGTGGCGACGATCTTGGTGGCGTGGCGGGGGATGCGGTCCGTGCTCATGAAATTGGGTCTCCGTTTGTATTCGCTACTGTATACACTTTGTGTGTCCGACGGAAGCACCCCGCACGAGATCCCCGCCCGCCGGGTTCAACCGGCCGCGCGCCTGGACAGGATCTCGAAAGCGGGCAGGGTCTTGCCCTCGAGCACTTCGAGGAAGGCGCCGCCGCCCGTCGAGATGTAGCCGACCTGCTTCTCGATGCCGTACTTGGCGATGGCCGCGAGCGTGTCGCCGCCGCCGGCGATCGAGAAGGCGCTGCTTTCGGCGACCGCCTGCGCGATGGCCTGGGTGCCGCCCGCAAAGGCGTCGAACTCGAACACGCCCACCGGGCCGTTCCACACGATGGTGCCGGCCTCGCGCAGTTGCGCGGCCAGTTGCGCAGCGGTCTTCGGGCCGATGTCGAGGATCAGGTCGTCGTCGTCCACGTCGCTCGCATCCTTGACGGTCGCGGGCGCATCGGCCGCGAAGGTCTTGGCCGTGACCACGTCGACCGGGATCGGCACGTCGGCGCCGCGCGCACGCATGGACTCGATCACGGCCTTGGCCTGATCGACGAGATCGGGCTCGGCCAGCGACTTGCCGATCTTGAGGCCCGCCGCGAGCATGAAGGTGTTGGCAATGCCGCCGCCGACGATCAGCTGGTCGACGTTGGCCGACAGGCTCTTGAGGATGGTGAGCTTGGTGCTGACCTTCGAGCCCGCCACGATGGCCACGAGCGGGCGCTTCGGCTGCGCCAGCGCCTTGGTGATGGCGTCGATCTCGGCCGCGAGCAGCGGACCGGCCGCCGCCACCTTGGCGAACTGCGCGATGCCGTAGGTGGTGGCCTCGGCGCGGTGGGCCGTGCCGAAGGCATCGTTCACATAGATGTCGGTGAGCGCGGCGAGCTTGCGCGCCAGCGCCTCGTCGTTCTTCTTCTCGCCCTTGTTGACGCGGCAGTTCTCGAGCAGCACGACCTGGCCGGGCTGCACGTCGACGCCGTCGACCCAGTCGGACACCAGCGGCACCTCGCGGCCGAGCAACTCGCCCAGGCGCTTGGCGACCGGTGCGAGCGAGTCCTCGGGCTTGAAGGCGCCCTCGGTCGGGCGGCCCAGATGAGAAGTAACCATCACCGCGGCACCGGCATCGAGCGCAAGCCGGATGCAGGGCACCGAGGCGCGGATGCGCGTGTCCTCGGTGATGCGGCCCGCGTCGTCTTGCGGCACGTTGAGATCGGCACGGATGAAAACGCGCTGGCCGGCGGCCTGGCCCTGCGCGCAGAGGTCGGTGAATCGGATGACGTTCATGGGTCTCTGGAGATGATGGAAAACAGGTCGTCTTGCATTGTAGGTTTCGCTCCGTGTGCGCACTCAACCCCTGGGCTGCGCCTTCGCGAAGCGCTCGAGGATGCCGACGAAGCTCGCCGCCGCGGGCGAGAGCGAACGCCGCGCCGCGCTGTAGACGCAGACCTCGCGGTGGAAGTCGGGCGCCTCGAGCCGCACCATCTGCAGGCCGTGCGCGCGCACCAGCGGCGCCGAGTAGGTGGGGCACACGGTGAGCCCCAGCCCCGAGGCCACCATGCCGAGCGCGGTGGTCATGTACGACACCTCCTGCGTGCCCGGGCGCAGCATGTAGGCGCGCTCCGCGGGGCCGAGCTCGGGCAGCACGCGCTGGCGGAAGTCGCGCGTGGGCGCGATGAAGGTGTAGGGGTCGAGCTCGTGCCAGCGCACCTTGCGGCGCTTCGCAAAAGCGTGGTCGGGCGGGCAGATCAGCCAGTGCCGGTCGCGAAATAGCACGCGGCGTTCGATGGCGGCGTCCACCGCCACGTCCTGCCCGACCGCGAGCTCCACGTCGCCCGCGACGACCCCCCCGAGCAGGTGCTCGGGCAGCGTGTCGGCAAGCCGCACGTCGATGTCGGGATAGGCCTCGCGGTAAGCCGCCATGACGCGCGGCATCAGCGTGCAGGCCATGAGCTGCGGCGCTGCAAGCCGCAACAGGCCTTTCTTCTTGTCACGCAGGTCGGTCACGCCGGCCACCGCGCTCGACAGGTCGCCGAGCAGCCGGTGCACCGCGGGCAGGAACTCGCGCCCCGCTTCGGACAGCTGCACGCGCCGCGTGTGGCGGTCGAGCAATTGCACGCCCATCTCGCGCTCGAGTTCGCGCACCAGCACGCTGAGCGCCGACTGCGTGAGGTGCAGCTGCTGCGCGGCGGCAGTGAAGCTGCCGGTCGCGGCCACGGCCGCAAAGGCGCGCAGCTGGCGCAATGTCAGATTCATATGTTTATTTCATCAATGGATGAATTAATTTCGATTGCATCATAAGAGGCGGCATCGCCCAATAGCGGCTTCAAGAAAGACACGCCATGCCGACGACCGCCCATCCGGCCCCACCGCCCGCGCCGCCTGTGCGCGGACTGCACCATTTCGCCTGGCGCTGCCGCGACAGCGAAGAGACGCGCCGCTTCTACGAAGACCTGCTGGGCCTGCCGCTGGCCCACATCATCCAGAGCGACCATGTGCCGAGCACGGGCGAGTACTGCCCCTACGTGCACATCTTCTTCCAGATGCGCGACGGCTCGTTCATCGCCTTCTTCGACCTCGGCGACGACACGGCGGCGCTGCCCTCGCCGAACACACCGGCCTGGGTGAACCACATCGCGCTTCGGGTCGATTCGGTGGCCGACCTGCTGGCCGCCAAGGCGCGCCTCGAAGCGGCCGGGGTGGAGGTGCTCGGCGTGACCGACCACCACATCATCGAGTCGATCTACTTCTTCGACCCGAACGGCATCCGCGTGGAACTCACCACGCCCACCGTGCCGCAGGCCGAGATGGACGCGCATGCGCGCACCGCCCGCGCGGCGCTCGACGCCTGGACCGCGCGCAAGGCCGGGCTGCGCGCCGCGAAGGAGGAGGCCCATGGCTGAACCGCAGCTGGCCGTCATCGACGTGAAGCCCGGTGCGGCACTCGAGAGCCAGTCGGGCCTGCAGATGCTGCGGCCGCGCATCTACGGCGCCTACCGGGCGCCCCCGGGGCCGAAGAAAGTTGCTGCGATCGTGATGCACCCGACCAGCAACTTCATGGGCCACTACCTGATCGGCCCGCTGGCCGAACGCGGCATCTGCTGCATGGGCCTGAACTCGCGCTACGTGGGCAACGACACGGTGCTGCTGATGGAGCGCGCGATCCAGGACCTCGGCGCCGGCGTGCAGTACCTGCGCACCGCGGGCTACGAGAAGGTGCTGCTGGTCGGCAACTCGGGCGGCGCGGCGCTCGCGAGCTTCTACCAGGCGCAGGCCGAGCAGCTCACCGCCACGCACTTTCCCGATGGAGACCCCACGCACCTGCACCCGCACGACCTGCCGCCCGTGGACGGCATCGCGCTGTGCGCCGCGCACCTGGGCCGCACGCGGCTGATGCGCGACTGGATCGATCCGTCAGTGACCGACGAACACGATCCGCTCTCGGTCGATCCCGAACTCGACATGTACGACGCGCGCCATCGCGTGCCCTACGACCGCGATTTCCTCGCGCGCTTCGGCGCGGCCCAGCAGGCGCGGCTCGAACGCATCGAGCAATGGTGCGTGGCGCGGCTCGCGATGCTGCGCAATCCCTCTGTCACGCCGGGTGCGCCGCGCGACCAGGCCTTCGTGATCTACCGCACGCATGCCGATCCGCGCTGTGTCGACCTCTCGCTCGACGCGAACGACCGGCTCGCCGGCAGCGTCTGGGGCGATGCGCGGCAGGTCAACTACTCGGCCAATGCGATGGGCCGCACCACGTCGCTGACCGCTTTTCTCTCGCAATGGTCGTCGCGCTCGCAGGCCGACGGACCGACGAACCTCGCGCGCACCACGGTGCCGACGCTGCTGCTGACCTACACCGCCGACCAGTCGACCTTCCCGAGCACGCGCGATGCCTGGATGGCCGCGGGCGGCGCGCGCATCCGCAACGTCGACATCGTGGGCGGCAACCACTATCTCGCGGGCCAGGCCGCGCTGGTGCCGAAAGCGGCCGACGCGATCGCCGAGTTCGCCCACGCGCTGTAGCCGCCGTAGAAAAGCATGGAAAGCATGGAAAGCTTCAACTTCGCACCCGCCTACGAACTACCGAGCTGGCCCTTCGTGCCGCCGCCCGAACTGGAAAGACTAGAGGTCGTGCGGCACCCGATCGTGATCGTCGGCGCCGGCCCCGCGGGCCTCACGCTCGCCTGCGACCTCGCGCAGCGCGGCGTGCGCGCGCTGCTGCTCGACGAGGACGACACCGTGGGCGTGCGCGGCGCCTCGTCGCGCGGCATCTGCTACGCGCAGAAGAGCCTGGAGATCTTCGAGCGGCTCGGCATCTACGAACGCATTGCGGCCAAGGGCATCACCTGGTCGCTCGGGCGCACCTTTTCGGGTGAGGCCGAGGTCTACAGCTTCAACCTGCAGGCCGCGAACGTCTCCGCGCAGCCGCCGTTCATCAACCTGCAGCAGTTCTACATCGAGTGGTTCCTGGTCGACCGCATCCTCGAACTCGGCCTGACCGACCTGCGCTGGAAGCACCGCGTCGCGCACGTCGAGCCGCTGGCCGACGGCGTGCGCCTCGAGGTCGAGACGCCTGCCGGCCGCTACACCCTCGAGGCCGACCGGCTGATCGACGCGACCGGGGCCAACAGCCCGATCCGCACGCAGCTCGGCATCGAGGCCCATGCCTCCCGCAGCACCGACCGCTGGTGCATCAGCGACGTGCGCTTCGAGAAGCCGCTGCCGACCGAGCGCTGGACCTGGGTCGACGCGCCGTTCAACGAAGGCCGCGGCGTCTGGCAGCACCTGATGGCCGACGGGGTCTGGCGCATCGACTACCAGATGGCCGAAGACTGCGACACCGACCACATCAGCCGCCCCGAAGTGGCCGGTGCGCGGCTGCGCGCACAGCTCGGGCCCGACGTGGCGTTCGAGTTCGTCTGGATCGGCCCCTACGGCTACCGCGACCACCTGCTCGACAGCTTCCGCCACGGGCGGGTGTTCTTCATCGGCGATGCGGCGCATGTGGTGAGCCCCTTCGGCGCGCGCGGCGGCAACACCGGCATCCAGGACGCGGCGAACCTGGGCTGGAAGCTCGCGCTGGCCGCGAAGGGGCGGGCGGGCGACGCGCTGCTCGACAGCTACGACGCTGAACGCCAGCCCGCTGCAAAGGAAAACCTCACCGTCACGAGCCGCTCGGCACGCTTTCTCGCGCCGCGTTCGCCGGCCGAGCACACGCTGCGGCGCGCGGTGGTGTCGCTGGCGGCGCGCCACCCGTTCGCACGGGCGCTGGTGAACACCGGCCGCATGTCGGTGGCCAACGACTATCCGGCGGCGCCGCTGCTGCCCGAAGGCGGGCGCAGCGTGCAGAACCTGCCGCTGCGCTGGGCGGACGGCGGCCGCGAGACCACGCTGATGCAACTGCTGGCCGAAGGCACCCGCTGCCTCGGGCTCTGGCGCGCGCCGACGCGCGCACAGGCCGCCGAAGCCGAAGCCAACGCGGCCTCGCTGCCGCTGCGCCTGCTGGCGGTCGGCGGCGACAGCGGCCTGCCGTCGCTGCAGGCCGACGACCGGCTCGTCGAACACCTCGGCCTGCACGCGCCCGGCAGCTTCGTGCTCGTGCGCCCGGACGCCTACCGCGCCGCAACGCTGTCCGAGGCCACGCCCGAGGCCATCGCTGCGGCCGTGCGCCGCGCCCTCGCCATCGAAGCCACACCATGATGATCACCGAACCCCGCATCCCCGACCCCGACGGCTTCTACGCCGCGCTGCTCGCCGCGCACGAAGGCCGGACCGAGGCGCAGAGCGCCGACCTCAACGCACGGCTGGTGCTGCTGCTGGCCAATCAGTGCGGCGACCAGGGCGTGCTGCTGGCGTGCATCCGCGCAGCCGCCGAAGCAGATCCCACGAAACCCGAAACCCCATGACCGCCCCTCCCTCCTTCGCCTCGGCCTCCGACACGCGCGAACAGAAGCCGCAGCTGCGCGAACTCGCGCGCGACGTGTACGGCTACATCAGCGACTTCGACCCCAACTGCGGCTTCGTGGTCGGCGACGACCATGTGGTGCTGATCGACACGCGGCCCACGCCGCGCATGGCGCGTGACTTCCTCGCGGCCATCCGCACCGTGACCGACAAGCCCGTCAAGCGCATCGTGCTGACGCACTACCACGCAGTGCGCGTGATGGGCGCGAGCGCCTTCGACGCGGTGGACCAGATCATCGCGAGCCACGGCACGCTCGACTGGATCCGCACGCGCGGGCAGGCCGACTTCGACTCGGAGGTCGGCCGCTTTCCGCGCCTGTTCGCGGGCGTCGAGGAGATTCCCGGACTGACCTGGCCGACGCTGAGCTTCGAGCGCGAGATGAGCCTCTGGCTCGGCAGCCGCGAGCTCCGGCTGATGGCGCTGGGCCGCGGCCACTCGGGCGGCGACACGGTGGCCTGGCTGCCCGACTGCGGCGTGCTGTTCTCGGGCGACGTGGTCGAGAACCACTGCGGCGTGTATGCCGGCGACGCCTACATCGGCGACTGGGCCGGCACGCTCGACGCGGTCGCGGCCTTGCAGCCGCGCGTGCTGGTGCCGGGACGCGGCGCGGTGCTGCAGGACGAAGCGGCCTGCGCCGAAGCGATCGCGCTCACCCAGGCCTTTCTCTCGACGCTGCTCGAGAGCGTGCGCGCCGGCATCGCCGCGGGCGACACCCTCAAGGGCTGCTTCGCGCGCGCGGAAGCCGCCATGACGCCGCGCTTCGGCAGCTGGCCCGTGTTCCAGCACGTGCTGCCCTTCGACGTCTCGCGCGCCTACGACGAGCTGAGCGGCATCGAGCACCCGGTGGTCTGGACCGCGGAGCGCGACCGCGCGCTCTGGCAGACGCTGCGCGGCGCCTGAGCCGCATCGGAATTCAAGCATTCACTACAAGCCAAGCAACGGAGACGAGAGACATGATGAAAAGACGCCACCTTCCCCTGTTCGCCGCAGCGCTCGCGCTCGCCGGCGCCGCCCCTTTTGCCGGCGCGCAGCCGGCCGCCTACCCGAGCCAGCCGGTCAAATGGATCGTGCCCTACGTGGCGGGCGGCGGCACCGACAACCTCGCGCGCGCGCTGGCCGAGGCGATGCAGCCGTCGCTCGGGCAGCCGCTCATCATCGACAACCGGCCCGGCGCGTCGACCAACATCGGCGTGGCGGCGATGATGCAGGCCAAGCCCGACGGCTACACGATCATGCAGGCCGAGAACGCGGCGCTGCTGTTCAACGAGCACATGTTCGCCAAGCTGCCGTACAAGCCCGCGAGCGACTTCACCTACATCGGCACCATCGGCCGCTTCCCGGTCGCGCTGGTGGTGCATCCGGACTTTCCCGCCAAGAACGTGGCCGAGTTCGTGCGCTACGTGAAGGCCAACCCCGAGAAGGTCAACTACGCCTCGCCCGGCAACGGTTCGCCGCACCACATGGCGATGGAACTGTTCAAGCAGAAAGCCGGCATCAACGTCACGCACGTGCCGTACAAGGGCGCCGCGCCCGCAATGACCGACGTGATGGGCGGGCAGGTGCCGACGATGATGCTCGACCTGGCCTCGGGCCTGCCGATCATCAAGGCCGGCAAGGTGCGCGTGCTCGCGATCGCGCTGCCGCAGCGCGCGGGCGCCCTGCCCGACGTGCCCACCTTTGCCGAGGCCGGCTTCAGCGACGTCAACGCCTACGCCTTCCACGGCCTGATCGGCCCGGCCGGCATGCCGCCCGAGGCCGTGGCGCGGATCAACAGCGAGCTTCGCAAGGCGATGAAGGCGCCGAAGGTCGAGAAACTGTTCGCCGACTTCGGCTTCGAGCCGCTGCCGGGCTCGCCGCAGGATTTCTACAAGCTCTCGCGCGCCGAAAGCGAGCGCTGGGGCAAGATCATCCAGGCGGCCGGGGTCAAGCTCGACTGAGCGCCAACGGGCAACGCGCCTACCAGCCGAGGCCCAGGTGCAGCGGCAGGTACACCGCCATGCCCGCGAGCATCGTGCCGAGCACGCCGCGCCGCCAGTAGAAGTAGGCGGCGCCAACCACGGTGGCATACAGGCGCGCATCGTGCAGCGTGGCGATCAGCTGGCCGTTGCTCATCACGATCTCGGGCGCGATCACGCCCGCGAGCGCGGCGACCGGCGCATAGTGCAGCGCACGGTGCGCCCAGCCGGGCAGACCCCAGGGGCGGTCGAGAATGAAGAAGAAGCAGCGCGTGAGCACCGTCACGCCGGCCAGGCCGACGATCACGGCGAGGGTCCAAAGGTCGGTGGTGCCGCCTGCGCTCATTTGTCGTCCTCCGCCACCGGATCGAGCCCGACCCGTTTCTCGAGCCAGAAGCACAGCAGCACCGCCGCGCCGATGGCGGCCACGATGTTGAGCTTGAGCGGCAGCGCATAGGCGGCCACGGCCGTGGCGCTCGCGACCAGCGCCGCCAAAACGCGCAGCCGCGTGGTCGCCATCGAGCAGACGATCGCCACCAGGCTCAGTACGCCGGCGAAGCCCAGGCCCCAGTGCTGCGGAATGAAGTTGGCCAGCGCAATGCCGAGCAGGCTCATGCCCATCCAGGAACACCAGGTCACGAAGTAGTTGCCGGTGAGGTAGGCCTCCTGGGCTTTCTGCGCATCGGTGCCGACGGGCGGCACAGGGTATTGCCGCGTGAAGAGTGCATAGCTGAGGTCGGCCGTGAGATAGCCGTGCAGCATGCGGCGCCAGCGCGGCATGTGCATGAGGTAGGGCCGCAGGTGCAGACTGAACACCACGAAGCGCAGGTTGACGCAGAAGCCCGTGGCCAGGACGACCCAGGCCGGTGCGCCCGCCACGAGCAGCGGAATGGCCGCAAGCTGCGAGCTGCCGGCGTAGACCAGCAGCGTCATCGCCACCGCCTCCACCACGCTCATGTCCGACTTGACCATGGCCACGCCGGTCATGAGCCCCCACGCGCCGATGCCCAGCGCGGCCGACGACATGTGGCGGATGCCCGTGCGGAACTCGGGGCGCCGGCGAATGGCCGTGGACAGGAACATCAGCCGAAGCGCTGCCCTGGCTTCAGCTCGAAGCCGCGCATGAAGTCGGCCACGCCGAGGCGCTTGCCGCCCGCGCGCTGGAGTTCGGTGACCATTGCGACCGAGCCCTGCGCCGCCACCGCGACGCCCTCGCCGGTCACGGCCAGGATCGTGCCCGGCGGCGCCGGCGCCGTCTCGCCCGGCACCGCCTCGGCGGTCCAGAGCTTGAGGATCTCGCCGTCGAGCGGGCTGTTGGCGCCCGGGAACGGATCGAACGCGCGAATGCGTCGCACGATCGCCTCGGCGGGCTGGTTCCAGTCGATCTGCGCTTCGTGCTTCTCGACCTTGTGGGCGTAGGTCACGCCCTCGGCCGGCTGCGGCGTGCGCGCGAGATGGCCGAGGTTCGCAAGCGCCTGCACGATCAGGCGTCCGCCGAGCTCGGCCAGGCGGTCGTGCAGCCGGGCGGTGCTGTCGCTGCCGATGTCGACGGCCTCGCGCAGCAGCATGTCGCCGGTGTCGAGCCCGGCGTCCATCTGCATGATGGTGATGCCGGCCTGCGCATCGCCGGCCTCGATCGCGCGGTGGATCGGCGCCGCACCGCGCCAGCGCGGCAGCAGGCTCGCATGGATGTTGAGGCAGCCATGCCGCGGCAGGTCGAGCACCCACTGCGGCAGGATCAGCCCGTAGGCCGCGACGACCATCACGTCGGGCCGGGCGGCCAGAAGCGCTTCGCGTGCGGCTGTGGCCTCGTCCGGAAACTTGCCGTCGAGCCGCAGGCTGCGCGGCTGAACCACGGGCCAGCCGTGGGCGACGGCGCACTGCTTCACCGGCGAGGCCTGCAGCTTCATGCCGCGCCCCGCGGGACGGTCGGGCTGGCTCAGTACCAGGGGAATGTCATGGCCCGCCGCGGCGATCGCCTCGAGGGCGACGCGCGCGAACTCGGGCGTGCCCGCAAAGACGACCTTCAGCGGGGTCAATCCCGGATCCGATCGAACTCGAGGTCGTCGCCCGTGTGATAGCGGCGCACCACGCCGGTGGGATCGATGTAGATGTAGAGCATGCGCCGCTCGTTCACGGCCTTGTAGCGCCAGGTCCAGACAGCGCCGTCGAACGAACTCACGCGGGTGATCTGGAACGGCCTGCCGTAGAACGCGAGCACGTCGTTCTGGCGCCAGCGGTCGACCTGGATGTCCTGGCCGAAGCGGGCCTCGCTGAGCACCTGCGTCACCGACACAACCTTGCCCGAGGCGTCGAGGTCGATGTCGGTCACCTCGAAGCCCGCCGGCATGCGCGAATACTGCAGCCGCTCGCCACCACCCGCGAGCGGGTAGCGTCCGGTGGGCGGGCCGAGGCGCTGCAGGGTTTCGGCCGCGCTCGTGCCCGGTGCGATGCGGGTCGGCTCGCTCGCGCAGCCGGCCACGAGCAGCGCTGCGGCCAACACGCAGCCAAGCGTTACCAGGCGGCCCGCGCGCATCATGCCCGGCCCTCCCGCGCCTCTTCGCGCTGTTGCTTGAGCAGCTTGCTCTTGATCCGGTTGCGCTTGAGCGGCGACAGGTACTCGACGAACACCTTGCCGAGCAGGTGATCGAGCTCGTGCTGGATGCACACCGCGAGCAGGCCTTCGGCCTCGATGGTGCGCATTTCGCCGTCGGCGTCGAGCGCCTGCACCTTGACGGCGGTGGAGCGCTCCACGCCGTCGTAGATGCCGGGCACCGAGAGGCAGCCTTCCTCGTTCAGCACCTTTTCGTCGCTGGCCCATACGATCTCGGGATTGATGAGCACCAGCGGCTGGTCGCGGTCTTCGGAGACGTCGATCACGACAAGGCGCTCGTGCACGTCGACCTGGGTCGCGGCCAGGCCGATACCATTGGCGTCGTACATGGTTTCGAGCATGTCGGCCACGAGGGCCTTGATGCGTGCGTCGACGCCCTGGACGGGTTTCGCGACGGTGTGCAGCCGCTTGTCCGGGTAACTCAGAATGATTCGTTTGGCCATGGAAAACGGAAGAAGTTGTCGCTATTTTCGCCAATTCCACGACGGCCCGTGCCTGGATCGGCTGAAAACGTTGCCCTGCCAAGGGCTTCGGGCGCAGAATTCGTAGCAAATTGTGAGATTCGTATGCGCCCGGATACGTCGGGCGCTCACCCATCCAGACATGAACAACAAGTTCCGAATCCCTGCCCGCCAGCGCTCGCATGTTCTCGCCACGTTGGCTGCCCTTGCGGTGATCTGCGGCGGCGGCACGGCCTGGGCCCAGAACTACCCGATCACGGCGCAGCAGCGCGCCACGGCGCAGCAGATCGCCCAGACCGGCGTGCCGCTCTCCGAACTCTCGCCGAACGCGCCCGACGAGTACACGGTCAGGTCCGGCGACACGCTCTGGGCCATTTCGCGCCTGTACCTGCTGCGCCCCTGGCGCTGGCCCGAGCTCTGGGGCATGAACATCGACGAGATCGCGAATCCGCACCGCATCTATCCGGGGCAGGTGCTCTACCTCGACAAGAGCGGCGGCCGCGCGCGCCTGAGCATGCGCCGCGGCACGGGCGCGAGCGGCGACGGCGGCACGATCAAGCTCTCGCCGCGCACGCGCTTCGATTCGCTGGCCGGCATGGCGCTGCCCACGCTGAACCCCAGCGTGATCGAGCCCTTCCTCAGCGAACCGATCGTGGTGGATGCCGACACGCTGCAGAAGGCGCCGCGCATCGTCGCGGGCAACGACAACCGCGTGCTGCTGTCGCGCGGCGACCGCGCCTATGCGCGCGGCAATGCCGACACGCCGCTCGTCGAGAAGCCCGGACCGCTGCAGAGCTTTCGGGTGTTCCGCAATGCCACGCCGCTCAAGGACCCTGGCACGGGCGAGATCCTCGGCTACGAGGCACAGTACCTCGGCAAGGCTCAGCTCCAGCGCGGCGAATCGACCACGGTCGAGACCGACAAGGAAAAGGACGTCATCACCGTGGTGCCGGCCAGCATCGACATCATCGCGTCGCGCGAGGAAATCCGCGCCGGCGACCGGCTGCTGCCCGAACCGCCGCGCCAGCTGGTGAGCTATGCGCCACGCGCCCCTTCGACGCAGGTCGAGGGCCGCATCATCTCGGTCTACGGCAACGCGGTGCAGTTCGCGGCGCAGAACCAGGTGGTGGCAATCAACAAGGGCACGCGCGACGGCATCGACAGCGGCCATGTGCTGGCGATCCTGAAGAATGGTGAAACCATCGTCGACCGCACCGGCGAACGCAAGGAGACGCTCAAGCTCCCGAACGAGCGCATCGGGCTGCTGATGGTATTCCGCACGTTCGAAAAGGTCTCGTACGCGCTGGTGCTCGAGATATCCGACACCCCGAAGGCGGGCGACTTCCTCGTCAACCCCTGAAGCTTTCGGCGCTTCTTTTTTCCGCGTGGACCGCGCAGAACTCGCAGGCTGGCTCCGGCTGTCGCTGACGGCAGGCATCGGCGACGGTGCCGCGCGCCGGCTGCTGGCGGCTTTCGGCCTGCCCGAGAACGTGTTCGCGCAGCGGCACGATGCGCTGCGCGAAGTGGTGTCCGAGGCGCAGGCCGAAGCACTGCTGCAGCTGCCGCAAGGGCTGCAGGCCCACATCGACCAGGCCTGGCAATGGCTGCAATCGGCACCGGACGAGGACGTCACGCGCCGGGTGGTCACGCTCGGCGATGCGGGCTATCCCGCCGCACTGCTCGAAATGGCCGACCCGCCGCCGATGCTCTATGTGCTGGGCGCTGCGGCCTTCGACCTGAACCAGCTCGGCCAAAGCATTGCCGTGGTGGGCAGCCGCAATCCCACGCCGCAAGGGGCGGCCAATGCGCGCGCCTTTGCACGCGCACTCGGCGAGGCCGGTCTGCCGGTGGTGTCGGGCCTTGCGCTCGGTGTCGATGGGGCTGCGCACCTGGGCGCGCTCGATGCGGCGGGCGATGCGCCGCGGCTCGCCACGGTCGCGGTGGTCGGCACCGGCCTCGACCGCGTCTATCCCGCGCGCCATCGCGAGCTCGCGCAGCGCATCACGCGCCAGGGGCTGATCGTGAGCGAGCTCCCGCTCGGCACACCGCCGCTGACGCAGAATTTCCCGCGGCGCAACCGCCTCATCGCCGGACTGGCGCGCGGCACGCTGGTCGTCGAGGCCGCGCTGCAGTCGGGCTCGCTGATCACCGCGCGCCTCGCTTCCGAACAAGGCAAGGAGGTGTTCGCGATCCCGGGTTCGATCCACTCGCCGCAGTCGCGCGGCTGCCATGCCCTGATCCGCCAGGGCGCGAAGCTGGTCGAGTCGGTACACGACATCCTCGAGGAACTGCCCGCGCCGCGCATGGCGCAGGCGGGCTCCGGCTCGGCCGCGGAGGCTGCGGATGCCAATGGCGCCGACCCTGCGCATCCGCTGCTCGACGCGCTCGGCTTCGACCCGGTCCACCTCGACGTGCTGAGCGCGCGCACCGGCTGGAGCGCGGCCGAGCTCCAGGCCAGGATGCTCGAACTCGAACTCGACGGGCTGGTGGCGCGGTTGCCCGGCGGCCTGTTCCAGCGCACGGCATCGGCCTAGAGGCTGCCGGGCAAAAGCCCTTGAAGGCGCGCCACGCGCATCGGCTATATTGGCCTCATGTTCGAAGTGCTCGTGTTTGTCTACGAAAACTACTGGCGCGGCGATGCCTGCCCCGAACCCGAACAATTGGGGCGCAAGCTCAGCGCGCATGGCTTCGATCCCGAAGAGATCCACGATGCGCTGCAATGGCTCGACGGCCTGAGCCTGGCCACTCAGGGACTGCAGATCAAACGCCATGCGGGCGACAGCCACACCGCCACGGTCACGCTGAGCGGCCCCCCTGAAGCGGCGCTGCCGCAGTCGAGCGACGCAATGCGCGTCTATTCACAGGCCGAGCAGGAGCACCTCGGTGCCGAGTGCCTCGGCTTCATCCGCTTTCTCGAACTCTCGAAGCTGCTGCCCTGCGGCCTGCGCGAGATCGTGGTCGAGCGCGCGATGGCGGCGCCCGATGCGCCGGTCGCGCTCGACGACCTCAAGATCATCGTGCTGATGGTGCACTGGAGCACGGGCATCGAGCCCGACGCGCTGGTGCTCGACGAACTCTGCGAGAGCCGCGAAGGGCGCACGGCACACTGAGCGCCTAGTTCAGAAGTCGCTCCGGATTGGCGTCGAGCTTCGCGAGCGCCTCGCGCGTGGCGCGCGCGGTGAGCGTCTCGTCCTCGGCGGGCACCAGCAGCCCCGCCTGCAGGTAGCTGGCGAGACGGCCGGCCTGGATCAGGAAGCTGCGGCCGTCGGCCGAGGCGAACAGGTGCAGCTGCTTGCGCTCGCTGCGCCAGACGAACTGCACCTGGCTCACGCGGTCGTTGTGATCGAGCATGAACCAGTTGCCCACCTCGAGCGCATGGGCCCATGCCAGCATGTCTTCGGAAGCGGCGCCGCCCGGCGCATCGGCCACCACCTCGATCGAGGCCGCGTCCATGCCCAGCAGCAGCTCGATGCTGTTCGCGTCGAGCGGCAGGTTCGAGGCGCCGCCATGGTCCTTCACGAAATCCTCCAGATGCGCCAAGCGCGCGGCCATGGCCTCGATCTTGGCGGCGGGGATCACCTCGGTCTTCGACAGGAAGGCATCGGACAGCGTGGCGCCGATGGCCTTGATGTGGGTTTCCTGCGGCTCGTCGATGATGCCGAGCAGGGTCATGCCGAGCCGCAGGCGCTGCAGCAGTTGCGGCAGGTCCTGTATCACGCGAGCGCGGTCGGCGCGGTTGGGCTTGGCGCTCGCGGCCCACACCAGGTCGGAGGCCACGCGCTTGAGCATCACGGTCTGCTCGCCCTGGGCGCCGTAGCGCAGCGCGGCAATCGCAAGCACCTCGGCCCAGACCTTGAACAGGAACTCGCGGATTTCATCGCGCACCGGCATGTCGTTGAGCATCTTGCGCAGCTCGATGGTGTACTGGATCGCCATCGTCTCCTTCTGCTCGACCTGCTGCGCCACGCTCATGACGCGCTGCGTGGTGTCGCTCTGCGTGAGATAGCGGTTCAGGAAGGCCACGAACTCGTCGAACACCAGCTTGAAGACGCGCTGGCCGGTCTCGGGGTACTGCTCGATCACCTGCACCACGCGCTTGATCTCGCCTTCGAGCGCACTGCCCGAGATGGCGGCCGCGTCGAAGCCCATCACACAGGAACCCATGCGGTCGATCAGCATGCGCGCGGGATGCTGCAGGCTGCCGAAGAACTCGGGCTCGGCGATCGCCACGCGCAGCACCGGCATCTGCAGCCGCGCGAACCACACGCGCGCCGAGAACGGAATCCGCTCCTCGGACAGGATGGCCTGGAACATCAGCGCGACGATCTCCACCGTGGCCTTGTCGGCGGTGGTGGGCGCCTTCTTCTTGAGCTCGCTGCTGCGCCGCCGCAGGTCGACCGCGGTTTGCTGCAGCAGGGTGGCCTGGTGCTCTGCCGAGGCCGCCTGCATGTAGTGCGTGGCCGATGCGCGGTAGGCCGCTTCGGCCTCGGCGACCATGCCGGCGAAGGTCTGCGCGCCCGCGCCGCCATTCGGGCCCGCGCCGGCATCCATGCCGGTCGTCGGCTGCAGGGGACGCGGGGCGGACAGGTCGGTTCCGATGCGCGCGGCAACGAAGCGCTTGAGGCTCAGCAGTGCCGTCTGGGCACGCTGCCGGGCGACCAGCAGCGGCGAGCCGCCGGTGGTCAGCGCAGGCGTGGACGGCGAAAAGACCCGCTGCGGGGGCGGCGGGGAAGCAGAAGAACCATTGAACGCGCCGTTCGGAGAACCGGGACCCGGGCCGCGGCCGGTCTGCGCTGCGCCCGACACCGAGGCCGGTCCGGTGGCACTGACGCCGCCGCCGCCGCCACCGCCGGTGCGCCGGACAAAGCTCTTCAGGTCGATCTCCGGCATCACGCCCTGCGAGATCAGGAAGGCGTTGGCGTCCTCGTAGGCCTTGACGACCACGCCGACGAGCCGCTGCTGCACCGTGTCCTGCACGCGCGTCCAGAGCGCCCGGCTCAGCCCGGCCGCGAGCCACTGGTCCACCAGCAGCCTGGCCAGGGTCTCCGGCCGGAGCACATCGTTGGCGTTGAGCTCACCGGTGCCTTCGAGATGCTGGATGCGCAGCCGCAGGTCGCTGAGTTCGAAGCTGGCCTGCTCGTGGAGCATCTGCGCCAGGCGGGACGACAGGATGTTGCTTTCCATCGCATCGTCGCCCATGAGTTCGAGCCGCAGCTTCGGAGCCGATGGCACAGCAGCAGGAACCGCAGCGGCCGCCGCAGGCGCGCTCGCCGACCTGCGCCAGCCGGCCTGCGCGAGCGAGACCCATTGCGAGGCCTGCGCCTGGAACGCCAAGAAGTCGTCGCGGCGTTCCTGCATCAGCCGCGCGTTGCCGACCTCGGCGGCCTGCTGGGTCAGGCGGTCCCGGATCGCTTGCGCCAGCGGCGCCATGACGCCGCCGGTGGCGAGCACGAAACGCTCACGCGTCTCGCGTGCGAGCTGCAGGGAAGTGTCGGACCGCGCGATGCTCATTGGAGGGATCGGGAAGGCAGGAAGGCTCGGCGCTCAGGGCGTCACAAGCGAGAGCTTGCATCGGGAAAGGCGGCAGCACAAGGGTGCATCGCCTTCCCACGTCCTTGCCTTTGGGCCGGCCCGGTGCCTCAGACCACCGCACCGGCGTTCGGGTCGTCCTCCGAACCGCCGTCGCGCTTGGGCGGCGTGCCCTTGATGAGGTCCTCGCGCTTGACGCCGAGCCACATCGCGATCGCCGCCGCCACGAAGGCCGACGAATAGATGCCGAAGCAGATGCCGATCGTCAGCGCCAGCGAGAAATAGTGCAGCGTCGGGCCACCGAAGAAGAACATCGAGAGCACCACGAGCTGCGTCGAGCCGTGCGTGATGATGGTGCGGCTGATGGTCGAGGTGATCGCGTTGTCGATGATCTCGGTCGTGCCCATCTTGCGGTAGCGCCGGAAGTTCTCGCGCACCCGGTCGAAGATCACCACCGATTCGTTGACCGAATAGCCCAGCACCGCGAGCACCGCCGCGAGCACCGCGAGCGAGAACTCCCACTGGAAGAACGCGAAGAAGCCCAGGATGATGACCACGTCGTGCAGGTTGGCCAGCACGGTGGCCACGGCGAACTTCCATTCGAAGCGGATCGCCAGGTAAATCATGATGCCCACCACCACCATGCCCAGGGCTTTGAGTCCGTTGGTGGTGAGTTCCTCGCCCACCTGCGGACCGACTACCTCCATGCCACGCTGGGTGGCCGACGGATCGACCGACTTGAGCGCTTCCATGACCTGCGCGCTCTGCTGGTCGGAGTTCATGCCCTTTTGCGCAGGCAGGCGGATCTGCACGTCGCGCGAAGTGCCGTAACTCTGCACCTGGACTTCGGGATAGCCCAGCTTGCTGACGGCTTCGCGGATCTTGCCGATGTCGGCCGACTGCTGGTAGGCGACCTCCATCACGGTGCCGCCCGTGAACTCGACCGACAGGTGCAGGCCGCGGTGGAACAGGAAGAACACCGCGAGCGCGAAGGTCACGAAGGAGATGATGTTCAGCACCAGCGCGTGGCGCATGAACGGGATGGTCTTGTGGATGCGGAAGAATTCCATGGCGCTTGTCCTTGACCTTTACTTGCCTTCAGCCACGGCCGTGCCGTCGGTCTTGGGCCGCCACACGGTACCGATCGACACCGTCTTGAGCTTCTTCTTCTGGCCGTACCAGAAGTTCACGAGGCCGCGCGAGAAGAACACGGCCGAGAACATCGAGGTGACGATGCCGATGCAGTGCACCACCGCGAAGCCGCGCACCGGGCCCGAGCCGAAGGCCAGCAGCGCGATGCCAGCGATCAGCGTGGTCACGTTCGAGTCGAGGATGGTGCCCCAGGCGCGGTCGTAGCCGGCGTGGATGGCCGCCTGCGGCGACGCGCCGTTGCGCAGCTCTTCGCGGATGCGCTCGTTGATCAGCACGTTGGAGTCGATGGCCACGCCGATGGCCAGCGCCATGGCCGCGATGCCGGGCAGCGTGAGGGTGGCCTGCAGCATCGAGAGAATGGCCACGAGCAGCAGCAGGTTGACGGCCAGCGCGATCGACGAGAACAGGCCGAACAGTGCGTAGTACAGGCACATGAAGACCATGATCGCGAGGAAGCCGTACATCACGCTCTTGAAGCCCTTCTCGATGTTGTCGGCGCCGAGTGTCGGGCCAATGGTGCGCTCCTGGATGATCTCCATCGGCGCAGCCAGCGAGCCGGCGCGCAGCAGCAGCGCGAGGTCGTTGGCCTCGCTCACCGTCATCGAGCCCGAGATCTGGAAGCGGGTGCCGAGTTCGCCGTTGATCGAAGGGGCGGTGAGCACTTCGCCCTTGCCCTTCTCGAAGATCAGCATGGCCATGCGCTTCTTGTAGTTCTCGCGGCTCACGTCGCGCATGATCCGGCCGCCCTTGGCGTCCATCGTCAGGTCGACCTTGGGCTGCTGGCTCTGCGAGTCGAAGCCGGGCTGCGCGTCGGTGAGGTTCTCGCCGGTGACGAGCACCTGCTTCTTCACGATGACCGGGCGGCCGTCGCGCTCGAAGAACTTCTCGGAGCCGAAGGGCACCGGTCCGCCGCTGAGTTCGGCGGCGCGGCCTTCGGCGCTCTCGTCCACCAGGCGCATCTCGAGCGTGGCGGTGCGGCCCAGGATGTCCTTGGCCTTGGCCGTATCCTGAACGCCGGGCAGCTGCACGACGATGCGGTCGAGGCCCTGCTGCTGGATCACCGGCTCGGCCACGCCGAGTTCATTGATCCGGTTGTGCAGCGTGGTGATGTTCTGCTTGAGCGCCGCATCCTGCTGGCGGCGCGCCGCCTCGGGCTTGATGGTCGCCACCAGGCGAAGGTTGCTGCCTTCGCCGCTGTCGACCGCCTCGAGGTCCTGGAACTGGTCCTGGATCAGCCGCCGGGCCGCATCGCGCGCCGCGGCGTCGCGGAACGAGATCTCGATGGCCTGGCCGTTGCGGCTCACCGAGGTGCCGCGGATGCCCTTGTCGCGGAACACGGTGCGCAGGTCGCCCGCGAAAGATTCTGCCTTCTTGTCGATGGCGCCCTTCATGTCGACCTGCAGCAGGAAGTCGACGCCGCCGCGCAGGTCGAGACCCAGGTACATCGGGAACGCATGCAAGGCCGTGAGCCATGCCGGCGAGCGCGAGACCAGGTTCAGCGCCACGATGTAGGCCGGATCGGCCGGGTCGGGCACCAGGGCGCGCTGGAGCACGTCGCGCGCCTTGAGCTGTTCGTCGGGCGTCGCGAAGCGCGCGCGCAGCGAGCCGCCTTCGAGCGTGAGCAGGTCGGGCGCGAGCCCGGCCGTCTTCAGCGCCTCCTCGACCCGGCCCTGGGTGGCCGCGTCGACCTTGACGGTCGACTTGGCCGCGGACACCTGCACAGCAGGCGCCTCGCCGAAGAAATTGGGCAGGGAATAGATCAACCCAACCAGCAGCACGACCACGATGATCGCGTACTTCCAGACCGGATATCGGTTCATGAGAGAGCGCTTTTCAGAAACAGGACACGGCGTGACTTGAGGCCCCGCGCGACAAAGCGCAAGGCCCGGGCACCATCTTGTGGGCGATTACTGCTTGACCGCGCCCTTGGGCAGGACCTGCACCACGGCCGTGCGCTGGATCTTGATCTCGACGCCGTTCGCGATTTCGAGGCCCAGGTACTGGTCGCCGAGCGAGGTGATCTTGCCGAGCACGCCGCCGACCGTGGCCACTTCGTCGCCCTTGGCGAGCGCCTCGATCATGGCGCGGGCTTCCTTCTGGCGCTTCATCTGCGGGCGGATCATGACGAAGTACAGCACCACGAACATCAACACCAGCGGCAGCATGCTGCCCAGCGAAGACATCATGTCGCCGCCACCGGATGCAGCGGGCGCGGTTTGGGCAAAAGCAGAGGAAATGAACAAGGGAGTCTCCAGCAGAGAGATGGGTATGAGGAATGTCAGAAGCGCGGGTCGGGCCCGCGGTTCCGCGGCCCGGGAAAAAAGGCCGCGTTCAGAAGCCTGGAGCGGTGTTGCCGCGCTCAGCAGCGGGCATTGTATTCGTCGCAAAGGCCTGCGCCGCGCGCTTATCCGGCGCGCGGCGCAGGCCTTTGGTTCTAACGGCCGCTACCGATTCAATAGCAAAAGGGTGCCGGAAGACCTCCGGCACCCGCCGGACCGCGGCAATCAGGCAGCCGCGCGCTGCGCCGATGGCTGCTGCTGCTGCGGATCGCGCCAGCGGGCCATCAACTCGCTCCAGCGCACGCGCGCTGCCGCCAGGTTGCGTTCCTTCACGTGGCCGTAGCCGCGGATCTGCTCGGGCAGGCTGGCGATCTCGAGTGCCAGCGCATGGTTCTCGGGGCGCAGGCCGGCCAGCACTTCGTCGATGCTCGCGCGATATTCGCCGATCAGCGCGCGTTCGGTGCGGCGCTCCTCGGTGCGTCCGAAGATGTCGAGCGGCGTGCCGCGCAGGCCCTTCAGGCGCGCGAGCACCCGGAACGCCGGCAGCATCCACGGGCCGAACTTCTGCTTCTGGAGTTGGCCCTTGGCGTTCTTCTTCGCGATGATCGGCGGCGCGAGGTGATAGTTGAGCTTGAAATCCTTGCCCATCTCGCCTTCGAACATGCCTTCGACGCGGCCGAGGAAGCTGCGGTCGGTGTGCAGGCGCGCCACCTCGTACTCGTCCTTGTAGGCCATCAGCTTGAACAGCTGGCGCGCCACGGCCTCGGCCAGCGCGGTCTTTCCGAGCGCCGACTCGGCCTGCTGCACCTTGCCGACGAACTGCCGGTAGGTATCGGCATAGGCGGCATTCTGGTAGCCGGCGAGGAACTCGACCCGGCGCGCCACCAGGCTGTCGAGCGTTTCGCGCTTCTTGAACTCGATGATCTGGCCCGGGCGCACGCGTTTTTGCAGTTCGTCGGGGTTGGCCGCGGCCTGGCGGCCCCAGGCGAACGCGGCCTTGTTGTTCTCGACCGCCACGGCGTTGAGCTCGATCGCACGCATCAGCGATTCGTGCGCCAGCGGGATCCAGCCCTTCTGCCAGGCGTAGCCCAGCAGCATCGGGTTGGCATAGAGGCTGTCGCCCATCAGCGTGGTGGCTGCGGCATCGGCATCGAACGCGCCGACCGCGTCGGCACCCACGACCTTTGCGATGTCGCCCGCGCAGTCGTCCTGCGGATTGACCCAGTTGGCATTGCGCACGAAGGCCGCGGTCGGCGTGCCGTGCGCATTGAGCGCCACGTGCGTGCGGCCTTCGCGCATGCGCGCCAGGGTTTCGGGATTGACCGCCACCAGCGGATCGGCCGCGAGGATCAGGTCGGCCGCGGCGGTGCCGACGCGCGTGGTGCGGATCGCCTCCTGCGTGTCGCCGATCAGCGCGTGGCTCCAGGTGGCGCCGCCTTTCTGCGCGAGGCCGGCCGCATCCTGCGTGACGATGCCCTTGCCCTCGATGTGCGCCGCCATGCCGAGCAGCTGGCCGATGGTGATGACGCCCGTGCCGCCGACGCCGGCCACGACGATGCCCCAGACCTGTCCGGGCGCCAGCGCAGGCACGGCCGGCTCGGCCAGCGGGCCGAGTTCGAGCGGCGATGCCGCCTTGTCCTTGGCCTTCTTCTTGAGTTGGCTGCCTTCGACGGTCACGAAGCTCGGGCAGAAGCCCTTGAGGCAGCTCATGTCCTTGTTGCAGGTGCTCTGGTTGATCGCGCGCTTGCGACCGAACTCGGTCTCGAGCGGCTCGACCGACAGGCAGTTGCTCTGCACGCTGCAGTCGCCGCAGCCTTCGCAGACCAGCTCGTTGATGACGACACGCTTCGCCGGATCGACGGCCGTGCCGCGCTTGCGGCGGCGGCGCTTCTCGGTGGCGCAGGTCTGGTCGTAGATGATGGCCGTGGTGCCCGCCATCTCGCGGAACTCGCGCTGGATCTCGTCGAGGTCGTCGCGGTGGCGCACCTTCACGTCCTGGCCGGGGATGTTCACGCCCTCGTACTTCTCGGGCTCGTCGGTGACGACCACCACCTTCTTGGCGCCCTCGGCATGCAGGCTCTCGGCGATCTGCAGCACCGAGTGGCCCTCGGGCCGCTCGCCGACCTGCTGGCCGCCGGTCATGGCGACCGCGTCGTTGTAGAGGATCTTGTAGGTGATGTTCACGCCCGCAGCGATGCTCTGGCGGATCGCGAGCAGGCCGCTGTGGAAGTAGGTGCCGTCGCCCAGGTTGGCGAAGATGTGCTGGTCGGTCGTGAAGGGCTGCTGGCCGACCCACGGCACGCCCTCGCCGCCCATCTGCGTGAAGCCGATGGTGGAGCGGTCCATCCAGGTGGCCATGAAGTGGCAGCCGATGCCGGCCATGGCGCGCGAGCCTTCGGGCACCACGGTGCTGGTGTTGTGCGGGCAGCCCGAGCAGAACCACGGCTGGCGGTCGGCGCCCTGCACGCCGCCCACCTTGAGCACTTCCATCGAGCGCTCCTTGGCCTCGAGGATCGCCATCTGCGCGTCGATGCGCGCGCGCATGTCGGCGCCCGCATGGTCGAGGATGCCGAGCTTGCGCAGCCGCTGCGCGATGGCCTTGGCGATCAGCGCCGGGTTCAGGTCGGCATTGGCGCGCAGCAGCGTGTTGGCCGTCGGGTTGGGCATGGCCCACTCGCCGCCCGAGAAATCGCCGTCGAGCTCGTTGAACTTGCCGAGCACATTGGGGCGCACGTCGGCGCGCCAGTTGTAAAGCTCTTCCTTGAGCTGGTATTCGATGACCTGGCGCTTCTCCTCGACCACCAGGATCTCCTGCAGGCCGGTGGCGAACTCGCGCGTGAGCTGCGCCTCGAGCGGCCACACCACGCCCACCTTGTGCAGACGGATGCCGAGCTGGCGGCAGGTGGCGTCGTCCAGGCCCAGGTCGATCAGGGCCTGGCGGGTGTCGTTGTAGGCCTTGCCGCTGGCCATGATGCCGAAGCGGTCGTTCGGGCCTTCGATCACGTTGTGGTTCAGGCGGTTGGCGCGGATGTACGCGAGCGCGGCATACCACTTGTAGTGCATCAGCCGGGCTTCCTGCTCCAGCGCATGGTCGGGCCAGCGGATGTGCAGCCCGCCGGGCGGCATCTCGAAGTCGGTCGGCACCACGATCTCGACGCGGTCCGGGTCGATCATGGCGGTGGCGCTCGACTCGACGATCTCCTGGATCGTCTTCATGCCCGACCACACGCCCGAGAAGCGGCTCAGCGCGAAGGCGTGGATGCCCAGGTCGAGGATCTCCTGCACGTTGGCCGGAAAGAACACCGGCGTGCCGCAGGCCTTGAAGATGTGATCGCTCTGGTGCGCCGCCGTGCTGCTCTTGGAGATGTGGTCGTCGCCCGCCACCGCGATCACGCCGCCGAATTCGGTGGTGCCCGCCATGTTGGCGTGCTTGAAGACGTCGGAGCAGCGGTCCACGCCCGGGCCCTTGCCGTACCAGATGCCGAAGACGCCGTCGAACTTGTTGGTGCCCGCGGGCGAAAAGCCCAGTTGCTGGGTGCCCCAAAGCGCCGTGGCGGCGAGCTCTTCGTTCACGCCGGGCTGGAACACGATGTTCTGTTCCTTCAGGAACTTGCTGGCCTTCCAGAGCGCCTGGTCGTAGCCGCCGAGCGGCGAGCCGCGGTAGCCGCTGATGAAGCCGGCGGTGTTCTTGCCGACCTGCTTGTCGCGCAGGCGCTGCAGCATCGGCAGCTTGACCAGGGCCTGCACGCCGCTCATGAACGCGCGGCCGTAGTCCAGTGAGTACTTGTCGTCGAGCGTGACGGTTTCCAGCGCGCGGCGAATGTGTTCGGGCAGCGGGGCGTTCATGTGTCTGTCTCCGTATGGCAGGGCTTTGTGGGCCTGGCTTGGGGTGTGGGTCTGTGCCCGGGTCGGGCGCGAGCCCATGATCACGCAAAGTGTATGCCGGGGTTCGCGACAGGTGTTTGCGTTCTTGGCCCCGGAAATCCGGGTTCCAGAAAGAATCTTGCTTAAAATGCAGTCCAATGGAAAGAATTGATAAGTTCGACCTTGCAATCCTGCAAGAACTGCAGGCCGACGGCCGCCTCACCAACGCCGAGCTTGCGCAGCGCGTGGGCCTCTCGGCCGCACCGTGCTGGCGCCGCGTGCGCGCGCTGGAGGAGGCCGGCTTCATCAAGGGCTATCACGCCGAGATCGACCGCCACAAGATCGGGCTCGGCGTGCTCGCTTTCGTGCGCGTCGACACCGAGCGGGTCACGCTGGACGCCACCCGCAAGCTCGAGGAGGCGATCCGCCGCCTGCCCGAGGTGGTGGCCTGTCACTACATCAGCGGCACCGGCACCTTCGAACTGCAGGTGGTGGCGCAGGACCTCGACAGCTTCTCGGCCTTTGCGCGCCAGCACCTGATGAACCTGCCCAACGTGAAGGACCTGCACACCAGCTTCTCGCTCGGTGAGGTCAAGGCCAGCAGCGCCTGGCCGCTCGGGCATCTGGCGCGCTGACCGGGCGCGGGCGGGGCGCCCGGCACAATCGGGGCACATGCCACCCATTTCTCCCGAAGAAACGCCTGTCTCCGCCGTCCAGCCGCGCCCGCCCAAGATGACGGCGCTGGAGCCGCTCCGGCTGCCGGTGTTCCGCATGCTCTGGAGCACCTGGCTGATCGCCAACATCTGCATGTGGATGAACGACGTGGCGGCGGCGTGGCTCATGACCTCGCTGACCAGCTCGCCGATCTGGGTGGCGCTGGTCCAGTCGGCCTCCACGCTGCCGGTGTTCCTGCTGGGCCTGCCGAGCGGCGCGCTGGCCGACATCCTCGACCGGCGGCGCTGGCTGGTCGCCACCCAGTTCTGGCTGGCGGGCACCGCGATCGTGCTGTGCGTGGCCATTTCGCTCGACGTGATGACCGCGCCGCTGCTGCTGGCGCTGACCTTCGCCAACGGCATCGGCCTGGCGCTGCGCTGGCCCGTGTTCTCGGCCATCGTGCCCGAGCTGGTGCCGCGGCCGCAGTTGCCGGCCGCGCTCGGGCTGAACGGCATCGCGATGAACGCCTCGCGCATCATCGGCCCGCTCACGGCCGGCATGCTGATCGCGAGCGCGGGCAGCGTCTGGGTGTTCGCGCTCAATGCGGTGCTGTCGGTGGCCTCGGGCTTCGTGGTGCTGCGCTGGCGGCGCGAGCACACGCCCAACCCGCTGGGCCGCGAGCGGCTCATCAGCGCCATGCGCGTGGGCGTGCAGTTCGTCTGGCAGTCGCAGCGCATGCGCGCGGTGCTCACGCGCATCACCATCTTCTTCTTCCACTCGACCGCGCTGCTCGCGCTGCTGCCGCTGCTGGCGCGCAACCTCAAGGGCGGCGGTGCCGGCACCTTCACCCTGCTGCTGGCCGCGATGGGCGCGGGCGCGATCATCGCCGTGCTGTTCCTGCCGCGGCTGCGCCAGGCGCTGGGCCGCGACCAGCTCGTGCTGCGCGGCACGCTGCTGCAGTCGGCCGCCACCGCGGTGATGGCCTTCGCGCCCAATGCGTGGGTCGCCGTGCCGGCCATGTTCTTCGGCGGCATGGCCTGGATCACGGTGGCGAACTCACTCTCGGTGTCGGCGCAGCTGGCGCTGCCCGACTGGGTGCGCGCGCGCGGCATGTCGACCTACCAGATGGCGATCATGGGCGCGAGCGCGATCGGCGCGGCGCTCTGGGGCCAGGTGGCCACGGTCAGCGACCTGCGCACCAGCCTGGAGATCGCCGCGGTGAGCGGCACGCTGGTGATGCTGGCCGCGCTGCGCTGGGTGACCGATGTCTCGGGCGAAGAGGCGGACATGAGCCCGGCGCGCGCCGGCTGGGCGGCGGGCCCGCCGGCCGAAAGGCCCGAGGAAAGCGGGCGCGTGATCATCACCATCGAATACATCATCGACCCGGCACGCGCGGCCGCCTTCCACCTCGTGATGCAGCAGACCCGGCGCGCCCGGCTCGGCCAGGGCGCGATCGGCTGGGAGCTGCTGCACGACATCGCCGAGCCGGGGCGCTATCTCGAGCAGATCGTGGACGAAAGCTGGACCGACCACCTGCGCCGCTTCACGCGGGCCACGGCGGCCGACATGGCGCTGCGCGAACGGCGGCTGGCGTTCCACATCGGCGAATCGCCGCCCGCCGTGACCCGGTACGTGGTGCGGCGCTGAAATTTGACCGGTCGGTCTGCTTTGGCTGCCCGCCGCGCGCGCCCGTCGGGTAAATACCGATCTACGTTTTTTTGACCGATCGGACAATTTAGCCCATCATCACGCTCGTTCGACTACGAGGACCGCCACGATGAAATCCGCCCCCCTGCGCAGCCGCTTCTGGTCGGACCTGACCAGCGAAGAATTCTCCCGCCTCGACCGCGAGCGGCTCATCGCCGTGCTGCCGGTCGGCGCCACCGAGCAGCACGGTCCGCACCTGCCGATGTCGACCGACACCGCCACCATCGACGGCATGGTCCACGCCACGCTGCCGCACCTGCCCGACGACCTGCCCGTGCTCTTTTTGCCGACCGTGGCCTACGGCAAGAGCAACGAGCATTCGCGCTATCCGGGCACGCTGACGGTGTCGGCCACGACGCTGATCTCGCTGTGGACCGACATCGGCGCCTGCGTGGCCCGTGCCGGCGTGCGAAAGCTGGTGCTCTACAACAGCCACGGTGGCCAGATGAGCGTGATGGACATCGTGGCGCGCGACCTGCGCGAGGCGCACGGCATGATGGTCGTGGCCGCCAACTGGTACACGCTGGGCCTGCCCGAAGGCCTGTTCACCGCGCACGAGGGGCGCCACGGCATCCATGCCGGCGACCTCGAGAGCTCGGTCATGCTGCACCTCACGCCCGACCATGTGCAGAAGGACCGATTCCAGAACTTCCATTCGATGACCGAAGACCTCGCGGCCGAGAACAAGTACCTGTCGATCACGCCCAGCGGCAAGCTCGGCTGGCAGATGCACGACATCAACCCCGCGGGCGCCGCCGGC
Source organism: Variovorax sp. Soil_C_39 (assembly GCF_057656815.1). Classification (NCBI taxonomy): domain Bacteria; kingdom Pseudomonadati; phylum Pseudomonadota; class Betaproteobacteria; order Burkholderiales; family Comamonadaceae; genus Variovorax; species Variovorax sp. Soil_C_39. Next base: position 310,868 of record NZ_JBDGJQ010000005.1, on the reverse strand, counting down.
GACGCCACCCGCGCCACCGCCGAGAAGGGCGCCGCGGTGCTCGACCACGTCGGCCGACGCTTCGTCGACCTGCTGCACGAGGTCGACCGCTTCCCGCTCTCGCGCCTCGACAACCAGCCCGCATGGCAATGACCCCCAGCACCCCGCCCGACGACACCACGACCACCGCCACGCCGCTGGTGCGCCTGCGCCAGGTCGGCAAGCGCTTTGCCAACGGCACGCTCGCGCTCGAGGGCATGACGCTCGACATCGGCGAGCACGACTTCGTCAGCTTCCTCGGCCCCTCGGGCTGCGGCAAGAGCACCGCGCTGCGGCTGATCGCCGGCCTCACCCGGCTCAGCGCGGGCGAGATCCAGTGGTCGGGCGCCAACAGCGGCGTGGCCAAGCACAGCCGCAGCGACCGCGACCTCGGCTTCGTGTTCCAGGAACCCACGCTCATGCCCTGGGCCAAGGTGTTCGACAACGTGTGGCTGCCGCTCAAGCTCGCGGGCACCTCGCGCGATGCGGCGGCGCCCGTGGTCGAGCAGGCGCTCGAGATGGTCGGGCTCTCGCGCTTTGCGGGCGTCTACCCGCGCGAGCTGTCGGGCGGCATGAAGATGCGCGTGTCGATCGCGCGTGCGCTGGTCACCCATCCGCGCCTGCTGCTCATGGACGAGCCCTTTGCCGCGCTCGACGAGATGACGCGCATCAAGCTCAACAACGACCTGCTCGCGATCTGGCGCGAGCACCGCTTCTCGGTGGTGTTCGTCACGCACAGCGTCTACGAGTCGGTGTACCTGTCGAACCGCATCGTGGTGATGGCCGCGCGACCGGGCCGCGTGATCGACGAGATCCGCATCGACGAGCCCTATCCGCGCGGCGAAGACTTCCGCACCTCGAGCCGCTACAACGCGCACTGCACCGCCGTGTCGCAGTCGCTGCATGGAGCCCTGCATGACGTCGATCACTGAACGCCCCGCCGCCGGTGCTGCCGCCGTCGCCGAGGCCGCCGCGCCCTCCGCCGAACTGCTGCGCGCCCACGAAGACCGTGCCCGGCGGCGCGAGTCGATGCTGCGCATCGCCGTGCCCGCGGCGGTGGTCGCCGTGCTGTTGCTGCTGTGGGAATGGATGGTGCGCGCCAACGGCATTCCGCACTACATCCTCCCTTCGCCCTCGCTGATCCTCACCACGCTGTTCGACAACTGGGGGTCGCTGTCGAGTGCGCTGTGGTTCACCGTGCGGCTGACGCTCTTGGCGCTCGCGGCGGCCATCGTCGGCGGCGTGGCGCTGGCGATCGCGTTCGCGCTCTTCAAGTGGGTCGAGGTGGGCCTGTTCCCGATCGCAGTGATCCTGCAGGTGACGCCGATCATCGCCATCGCGCCGCTGATCCTGATCTATGTCTCGAACACCACCGCGGCGCTGCTGCTGTGCGCCTGGATCGTGGCCTTCTTCCCGATCCTGTCGAACACCGTGGTCGGCCTGAAGAGCGCCGACAGCAACCTGCGCGACCTGTTCCAGCTCTACAAGGCGTCGCCGTGGCAGACCTTCCGCTACCTGCTCGCGCCGAGCGCGCTGCCGTACTTCATGGCGGGCTTGAAGATCGCGGGCGGGCTGGCCCTGATCGGCGCGGTGGTGGCCGAGTTCACGGCCGGCACGGCCGGCAAGGAGACCGGCCTGGCATCGCGCATCCTCGAGTCGAGCTTTCGCACCGAGATCCCGATGATGTTCGCGGCGCTGCTGCTGGTGTCGCTGCTGGGCATCGTCATCTTCATCGTGTTCGCGGCCCTCAGTCGCCTGGTGCTCGGCCACTGGCATGAAAGCGAGATGCGCCGTGAGCGCTAGGCCCGCGATGCCCGCCATCGATTGGGACGCCGTGCAGCAGGACCTGCGCGGCCTCAACCTCGTCACCGCACCCGCACAGCGCAAGCAGCTGTCGAAGGACTTCTACTGGTACAGCCCGATCCTCACGGCCCAGCTCGCCGGCTGCGTGGCCGACCTCGTGGTCAAGGTCGGCACCGAGGACGACGTGCGGCAGGCCGCGGCGGTGGCCGCGAAGTGGCAGCTGCCGCTCACCGTGCGCGCGGGTGGCACCGGCAACTACGGCCAGTGCGTGCCGCTCGAAGGCGGCATCGTGCTCGACGTGACCGGCATGTGCCGCGTGCTCGACATCCAGCCGGGCCGCATGCGCGTGGAGGCCGGCGCCCGCATGCACGACATCGATCTCGCGGCGCGCGAAACCGGCCAGGCGCTGCGCATGTGGCCCTCGACGTGGCACGTGGCCTCGATCGGCGGCTTCATCGCGGGTGGCTTCGGCGGCATCGGCTCGTTCCGCCACGGCATCCTGCGCGACCCCGGCAACATGCTGCACGCGCGCGTGATGACGGTGGAGCGCCAGCCGCGCGTCATCGAACTGCATGGCGACGAGATCCAGCAGGTGCAGCATGCCTTCGGCACCAACGGCGTGATCCTCGACGTGGAAGTGGCCCTGAGCCCGGCCGTCGACTGGGTGCACTGCACGGCGCTGTTCGACACCTACCGCGGCGCGCTCGACTTCGGCATCGCCGCGCAGGCGCCCACGCTTGACATCTTTTTGCTCTCGACCGTGGAGGCGCGCTTCTCGCCCTACTACACCGCCATGCGCGACCGCTTTCCGGCCGATCGGCATGCGGTGTTCACGATGGTGTCGCCCGCATCGATGGCCGAATTCCGCGCGCTCGCCGCAGCGCACGGCGGCACGATCTCCGTCGCGGGCACCGAGGCCGAGCTGCTCGCCGACGGCCTGCCGCCGGCCTACGAGTGCGCGTTCAACCACACGACGCTGCAGGCGCTCAAGGCCGACCGCGGCTGGACCTACCTGCAGGTGGCCTATGCCCAGCCCTTCGATCCGGCCGTGGTCGAGCGCCACCTCGCGATCTTCGGCGACGACGTGCTGCAGCACCAGGATTTCGCGCGCGCCGGCGGCGAATGCGGCACCTTCGGCATCCTGCTGGTGCGCTGGAAGGGCGAAGCCCACCAGTACGAGGTGATCCGCGAGATCGAATCGCAGGGCGGCTGCAAGATCTTCAATCCGCACGTGGTCACCATCGAGGACGGCGGCATGAAGGCCATCGACACGCAGCAGATCGAGTTCAAGAAGCGCAGCGATCCCATGGGGCTGATGAACCCCGGCAAGACCCGCGGCTGGACGCCCGACATGGCCGTTGCGCGCTGAAAGATCCCTCTCGTTTTTCCACCCCCTCACAGGAGTCCATCCCATGCGCATCCCCGCTCTCGATCTTCGCCCGCTGGCCTTCGGCCTGGCGCTCGCAGGCGCCGCCTTCGCCGCGCAGGCGCAGGAAAAGGTGGTGTTCGCCACCAACTGGAAGGCGCAGGCCGGCCACGGCGGCTTCTACCAGGCGCTGGTGGACGGCACCTACAAGAAGTACGGCCTCGACGTCGAGATCCAGCAGGGCGGCCCGATGGTCAACAACCGGCCGATGCTGCCGGCCGGCAAGGTCGACTTCCTCATGACGGGCAACCTGCTGCAGTCCTTCGACAACGTGAAGAACGGCGTGCCCACGGTGGTGGTGGCGGCCTTCTTCCAGAAAGACCCGCAGGCCATGTTCGCGCACCCGGGCCAGGGCTTCGACACCTTCAAGGACATGGCCAAGGCGCCCGTGGCCTTCATCGGCAAGGACGGCCAGTTCAGCTTCTGGCAATGGATGAAGTCGGAGCACGGCTTCAAGGATGCGCAGCTCAAGCCCTACACCTTCAACGTCGGCCCGTTCCTGGCCGACAAGAAGTCGATCCAGCAGGGCTATGCGATCTCCGAGCCGCTGTCGATCAAGGCGCAGGCCGGCTTCGACCCGGTGGTGCAGCTCTTGGCCGACAACGGCTTCTCGACCTATGCGACCACGATCGAAACGCGTGCCGACCTCATCAAGAACAAGCCCGAGACCGTGCGCAAGTTCATCGAGGCTTCGATCATCGGCTGGAACAACTACCTCTACGGCGACAACAAAGCCGCCAACGCGCTGATCGCCAAGACCAACCCCGATTCGCCGGTGCCCGCGCTCGAAGGCTCGATCGCGCTGATCAAGAAGATGGGCATCGTCGACAGCGGCGAGTCGCTCACCAAGGGCATCGGCGCCATGGACGAGGCCCGCGTGAAGGACTTCTACGACAAGATGGTCAAGGCCGGCCTCTACAAGCCCGGTGAAGTCGATCTCTCGAAGGTCGTGACGACGCAGTTCGTCAACAAGAGCGTGGGCGTGGACCTGCGCAAGCAGCTCACGGGCAAGTAAGCAACGCCGTCATTTTCCGCGGGCCGCGCGGTGCTTGCGCCGGGGTCAGATGCCGGCGCCTGGGTTGCCATAAGGCACCGCGCGTCCCTTGTTTCCTGGGCTCTGACCCCGTATCGCCAGCAAACGCTGTGCGAACCGGCCCTTCTCATGAAAACGCTCGTCGTTCATTGCCATCCGAATCCTGACAGCTTCAACCACGCGCTCTACCGCACCGCCCTCGCGGCGCTCGAACCCCGGCACCCGGTGCGCGCGATCGACCTCTATGCCGAAGGCTTCGAGCCGACGCTCACGCGCGAAGAGCGCATCGCCTACCTCGACAACCCCGACCTGATCCGTGAACGCGTGAAGCCCCACGTCGAAGCCCTGCTGTGGGCCGAGCACCTGGTGTTCGTCTATCCCACCTGGTTTCATGGACCGCCTTCGATGCTCAAGGGCTGGCTCGAGCGGGTGTGGCTGCCCGGCGTGGCCTTCCTTCCGGCCGAGCGCAAGGGCCAGGTCGTGTCGTCGGGCCTGCGGCACATCCGACGGCTCACGGTGGTGACGACGGGCGGCTCGCCGCGCTGGTTCGTGATGCTGATCGGCGATCCGGGCCGGCGGCTGTTCACGCGGGCGCTGCGGGCGCTGTTCGCATGGCGCTGCAAGGTCACATGGCTGCAGCTGCACGACATGAACGCCGTCACCGAACACGACCGCACGCACTTCATCGAACGCGTTGCGCGCAAGCTGCAACGCATCTGACACCCACACCATCATGAGCCTCGAACGCACCCTCACCGTCCGCGTCGAACGCATCACGCGACAGACGCCCGAGATCCTCGCCTTCGCGCTGGCGCATCCCTGGGGCCGGCCGCTGCCGGACTACGAGGCCGGCGCGCACATCGACGTGCACATGCCCGGCGGCTTCTCGCGCCAGTACTCGCTCGCGCGTGCGCCATCGGGCACCGCCGCGCCGTACCTGATCGGCGTGAAGCGCGAGGCCCAGAGCCGCGGCGGCTCGGCCTCGATGCACGAGCGGGTGCGCGAGGGCGACCTGCTCGCGATCAGTGCGCCGCGCAACACCTTTCCGCTGCGCGAAGCGGCCTTGCACCACCTGCTGCTCGCGGGCGGCATCGGCCTGACCCCGCTGCTCGCGATGGCAGAGGCGCTCGCGGCGCGCGGCGCGCCGTTCACGCTCTGCGTGTTCGCGCGCAGCGAGGAACACCTGGCCTTTGCCGAAGCGCTGCGCGCGCCCGCGCTCGCGCCGCACCTGCGGTTGCACCTCGACCAGGGCGACGCAGCGCAGCGCATCGACCTGCGCGCGCTGCTCGCCGAGCGGGCGCCGGGTGCGCAGCTCTACGTCTGCGGCCCCGGCGGTTTCATGCAGGCGGTGCGCGAGGCGGCCGCGCACTGGCCCGAGGACGCGCTGCATGCCGAGTACTTCGCCGCGCCGGCCGACACCGGCGCCGCCCCGGGCCTGCCGTTCACGCTGAAGCTCGCGCGGCGCGGCATCACCGTGCCGGTGGCGGCCGACCAGACCGCCGTCGATGCGCTGCACGACGTGGGCATCGACATTCCGGTCTCGTGCCAGCAGGGCCTGTGCGGCACCTGCGTGGTGGAAGGCGACGGCACGGCGGCCGAACACCGCGACTTCTGCCTCACGGCCAGCGAGCGCCGCCACAAGGTGGCGCTGTGCTGCTCGCGCGCGAGCGGCACCGAACTGGAATTGCAGCTGTGAGCGAAAGCGGCGACGCGGAAGTCCCCGCCACGCGCGGCCGCTCGCGCAAGTACACGCAGGTGCTCGGCCTCATCAACCAGGCCGCGATCGAGGTCTTCGCGAGCGAAGGGCTCGCGGGCGCCTCGACACAGGCCATTGCCGACAAGGCCGGCCTCTCGAAGGCGCAGCTGCACTACTACATCGAGAGCAAGGAAGCGCTCTACCGGCAGATCCTGCAGGACATCCTCAACGACTGGATCGTGGTGTTCGGCTTTGCCGACGAGGCCTTCGGCCCACGCAAGGTGCTCGGCGACCTGATCCAGCGCAAGATGGTGTTCTCGTTCGAGCATCCGCTGCGCTCGCGCATCTTCACGGCCGAGATGATGCGCGGCGCGCCGGTGTTGGGCGACATGATGGACACGAGCAAGCAGCGCACCGACCAGGCCGCCGCCGTGATTCGCAACTGGATGAACCAGGGGCTGATGGACGAGGCCGACCCGATGTTGGTGCTGTTCCACATCTGGGCCGTGACCCAGTTCTACGCCGACCACGCCACGCAGGCTGCGTACTTCCGCGACACGGCGCAGCAGGGCGATGACAAGGATCGGCGCTACCTGATCGAGCAGGTGACCGACTTCCTGCTGAAGGGCGCCGGCGTCAGGTGATGCGCTGCTGCGACTGGGGCAAATACATGGTGGCTTCCACCTCGACCAGCACCTCGTCGCCCGGCAGGAAGCGCGACACCTCGACCACCGTGCTGACCGGCGGATCGCCCGGATAGAACAGCCCGCGCACGCGGTTGTAGAACGCGTAGTGCGGCAGGTGGCGGAAGTACTGCACCAGCTTGACCACATCTTCCATCGTGCCGCCATGCTCGGCCGCGATCTCGCGGATGCGTTCGAGCACGAACCAGCTCTGCGCCACGATCGGCGCCTCGAAGATGTCGACCGACATCTGGCCCGTGGCATAGCCCAGGCCCTGCAGCGCGGTGCGGCCCTCGTCGGGCAGCGCGTCGTAGCCGGCCACCGCGCGGCGCGTGGCCGGGTCGACCGCCACCACGCCGCTCAGGAACACGAAATCGCCGACGCGCTTGGCGGCGGCATAGTTGGCCATCGGTTTGCCCATGCTCATGGTGTCGTCTCCAGAATGCGACCGGCGCGAATCACGGTGCGCTCGCGCCCACGCGGTCCGATGAGTTCATGCTCGCCCACGGCCGCGAGCAGCACGAGGTCGGCCGGGCAACCCGGCGCGATGCGCCCGTCCCAGGCCAGCCCGAGGGCCCTGGCCGGCGCGACGGTGATCGCGTCGAGCCAGTCTTCGGCAGGCGCGAGGTGCGCCATCTGCACGCCGAGGCCGAAGGTTTCGAGAAGGTCGTAGCTGCCATAGGGATAGAACGCGTCCTGCACGTTGTCGGTGGCCAGGCTCGCACGCAAGCCCCGTGCCGCCGCTTCGCGCAGGCGCGTGATGCCGCGTGGCACCGGCGTGCGGTCCCAGGCGCCCTGCAGGTAGAGGTTGGTGGTCGGCAGCGCGACGATGTGGAGCCCGGCGCCGGCGCACAGTGCGAGCGTCTCCTGCGCCACGGCATCGTCCTGCACCGACAGCGAACAGCAGTGGCCACAGACCACGCCGCCGCCGAAGCCGCGCGCACGCACCAGTTGCGCGATGCTGCGCAGCCCACTCGCATCGGCGTCGAGCCCTTCGTCGACATGGAAGTCGAGCCCCAGCCCGTGCTCCTGCGCCAGATCGAACACGCGGCCCAGCTTGTGCACCAGCCCGTCGTTGCGGTAGACGAAGGCGCCGAGCGTGCCGCCCGCGCGCTTCACCTGCCGGGCGATGCGCTCGCCCGCCTCGGGGTCGGCAAACACGTCGAGCGGCGTGAGCGAGACGAACTGCAGCTCGACCCGGCCGTGCCATTCGGCGCGCAGCGCCTCGAACACCGCGAGCGCGGCCGGCGCCTGGGCCTCGACCCAGTCGATGTGCGTGCGCAGCGCCCGCACGCCCGAACGCCAGGCCTCGTGCAGCGCACGTTCCATGCGCGGGCGCAGCGTCTCGCCGGTCCAGCCCGCGCGGTGGCGGTCCATGCGCGCGATGGCCGCGAACAGGTCGCCCTCGGCCGCGCCGACTTCCTGCACGGTGTAGTTCTTGTCGATGTGCGCATGCGCCTCGACCAACGCGCTCAGCAGCGTGCCGCGCGCGCCGGCCGGGGCCTGCGAAGCGCTCGCGTCGATGGCCTGCACGCGGTCGCCCGCGAGCGTCACATCGAAGAGCTGCACATCCTGATGCGCGTCGAAGCCGCGCAGCCGCGGCGGGATGCGCAACGATTCGAGCTTCATGCGCGCTGTTGCCAGGCGCGCAGCCAGCCGAGCCCGGCCGAGGTGCCGCCGGGTTCGGCGCCGCGCTTCGGACGGTACTCGCAGCCGACCCAGCCCTGCCAGCCGCATTCCGCCGCGACGGTGTCGATCAGCTCGAACAGATAGGGGTAGTTCTGCTCGCCGATGTCGGGCTCGTGGCGCTCGGGCACGCCGGCGATCTGGATGTGGCCCACGCGGCCCGTGGGCAGGTACTTGCGGATCTTCATCGCCACGTCGCCCTCGACGATCTGGCAGTGGTACAGGTCCATCTGCACCTGGAGGTTGGGCGCGCCCACCATGTCGACGATCTCGTGCGCATGGTCCTGGCGGTTCAGGAAGAAGCGCGGGATGTCGCGCGTGTTGATCGGCTCGATCAGCACGTCGCGCCCGGCCTTGGCGGCCTCGGCCGCGGCCCAGCGCAGGTTGTCCACGTACACCGGCTGCACGGCCTCGCGCTCGAGGTCTTCGGGCACGAGGCCCGCCATCACGTGGATGCGCGGGCAGTCGAGCGCCACCGCGTAGTCGATGGCCCGGGCGATGCCCTCGCGGAATTCGGCGTCGCGGCCCGGCAGGCAGGCAAGGCCGCGCTCGCCGTGGTCCCAGTCGCCGGGCGGGCCGTTGAAGAGCACCTGCGCCAGGCCGTTGTGCCGCAGGCGCGCCACGATGTCTTCCTTGGCGAAGGCGTAGGGGAACAGGTATTCGACGGCCTTGAAGCCGTCCTTCGCGGCGGCTTCGAAGCGGTCGAGGAAAGCGAGCTCCGGATAGAGCATCGAGAGGTTGGCGGCGAATTGAGGCATGGCGTGTTTTTACTACGGCCGGCTACCAGCGCGCACCGAAGCTGCGGCGCAGTTCGTCGATCTGTTCGGTACCGAGCGGCGCGGGCCGCGCGGCGCCGGCGAGCAGCTGGAGCCGCGCGGTCTCCTCGAGCTCCTCGAGCACGGCCATGGCGGCGGCCGGCGTGTCGTGCCACACGTTGGGGCCGAGCCGCTCGAGCATCACCGCGCGGATCGGCGTGCCCGCGGCGCCGAAGCGCGCGATGGCCTCGGCCACGCGCTCGGCGGCCTCGGGCGCACCGGGGCGGTGGTAAGGAACGACCGGCACATGGCCGACCTTCATGACGAAATACGGCGTCAGCGCGGGCAGCAGCTCGGCGCCTTCTTCGCCTTGAGACTTGCCGAGTGTGAGCGCCACGCAATGCGTGCTGTGCGTGTGGATCACGCAGGCGGTGCCGGCATCGAAGCGGCGCGCGGCCGCGTAGATGCGCATGTGCAGCGCGATCGTCTTGCTGGCGCGGTCGCCGCCGGTCTGCCGGCCTTCGGCATCGAGCCGGGCCAGCCGGGCCGGATCGAGGAAGCCGAGGCAGGCATCGGTCGGCGTGATCAGAAAGCCATTGTCGTCGGCCAGCCGCACGCTGATGTTGCCGGCCGTGGCATGCACGTAGCCGCGCTCGAACAGACTGCGGCCGACGCGGCAGATTTCCTCGCGGGCGTCGGATTCCGTCATGCCAGCACCGTGAACGCGCGTGTGAAGAAATCGTCCCCGCCGAAGTTGCCCGACTTGAGCGCGATGTGCACCGACGCCCCGTCCGCCACGCCGGTGCGCGCATGGCACCAGGGCACGCCGGGGTCGATCTGCGGGCCGATCTGCATCTGCGCGATGCCGAGCGCCTGCACGCAGGCGCCCGAGGTTTCGCCGCCAGCCACCACGAGCTGGCGCACGTCTTGTTCGACCAGCCCGCGCGCGATCGCCGCGATCGTGCGTTCGACCATCGCACCGGCCTCCTCGACGCCGAGCCGGCCCTGCACCGACTTCACGGCGCCGGCCTCGGCGGTGGAGTAGACGAGCACCGGGCCCTGGCCGACCAACGGTGCGGCCCAGGCCAGCACCTCGGCCGCCACGTCCACGCCCGCGGCGATGCGCAACGGATCGACGGCCATCGCCGCACCGCCGCGCTGGATGAAATCGAGCACCTGCCGATTGGTCGCGAGTGAGCAGCTGCCCGAGACCACGGCGCGCCGCCCGCCCGCAGCCGGCAATGCGCTGGCCTGCGAGGATGGCGCGAGGCCGAAGTTGGCCGGCAGCCCGATCGCCACGCCCGAACCGGCAGTGACCAGCGGCATCTTCGCGAGCGCGGGGCCGAGCCGCAGCAGGTCGTCGTTCGAGACCGCATCGACGATGGCGATCGAGACGCTCTCGGCCTTCAGCGACGCGATGCGTTCCGTGACGGCGTCCGCACCGCGGGCTACCACCGCATGGTCGATGAGCCCCACCTTGCGCGTGCACTGCGCCTGCAGCACGCGCACGAGGTTGGCGTCGGTCATCGGCGTGAGCGGATGGTTCTGCATGCCGCTCTCGCTGAGCAGCACGTCGCCCGCGAACAGGTAGCCCTTGAACACCGTGCGCTTGTTGTCGGGAAAGGCCGGCGTGGCGATGGTGAAGTCGCTGTTCAGCGCGTCCATCAGCGCCTCGGTCACCGGGCCGATGTTGCCTTTGGGCGTGCTGTCGAAGGTGGAGCAGTACTTGAAGTAGATCTGCCGCGCACCCTGCGCCTGCAGCCAGCGCAGCGCCTCGAGCGACTGCACCACGGCCTCGGCCGGCGCGATGGTGCGCGACTTGAGCGCGACCACCACCGCATCGACCTCGGCGTCCAATGGACCGGACGGCACGCCGATGGCCTGCACCACGCGCATGCCCGCGCGCACGAGGTTGTTGGCCAGGTCGGTGGCGCCGGTGAAGTCGTCGGCGATGCAGCCGAGCAGCAGCTTGGCGGCCATCGCTCAGCCCTTCACCGCGAGCTTGACCGCCTGCGCGTTCTCGCGCACGTAGTCGCGCAGGATGGCGTCGAAGCTCGCGTCGGCTGTCAGGCCCAGTGCCTCGGCGCGCGCCGCATGCACGCGGCTCGGCCAGCTGGTGACGATCTTCGCGATGGCCGCGTCGGGTTCCCAGTCGATCAGCGCGGTCGCTTCCTTGCCCGCGATGCGTTCGAGCGCCGCGGCCATTTCGCGCACCGTGGTCGTCAGCGCCGGCAGGTTGACCGCCGTGCGCGCACCCCATTCGGCGGCGCTGGCCGTGGCGGCGCGCACGAGGCCCGCGACCGTGTTGCCGGGCGATGCGAGCGCCACCGCGGTCTCGGGCGGCACCGGGCAGCGCGCGCGCTCGCCCGCGAGCGGCTCGCGCAGCATGCCGCTCAGGAAGCTCGAGGCTGCGCCGTTGGGCCGGCCCGGCCGCACCGACACCGTCATGAGCCGCACATTGCGGCCCTGCACGAAGCCCTTGCGCGCGAAGTCGGCCAGCAACTGCTCGCCGATGAACTTCTGGATGCCGTAGCTGTTCTGCGGCGTGGGCAGCGTCGTGTCCTCGATCACCGCGGGCAGCCGCTGCTCGGGCGAATCGCCGAACACCGCGACCGAGCTGGAGAAGACGAACACCGGCGCGTGGCCCGCGCGGCGGCAGGCGTCGAGCAGCACGCGCGTGGTGTCGAGGTTGCTGCGCATGCCGAGGTCGAAGTCGGCCTCGCATTCGCCGCTCACCGCGGCGGCCAGGTGGAACACGAGCTGCGTGTCGGCGATCGGCAGCGCGCCGCTTTCGGCCTGCTCGAGCAGATCGCCCTGCAGGAACTGCACGCGTGCGTCGGCCGCCAGGTCGACCGGCGGCGGCACGCGGTCGGCCAGGGTGATGCGGGCGATCGGCTGCGCCGCGCCGCCGGCCAGCGCGAGCGGGCCGCCGGCGAGCAGCGTGCGGGCGAGGCGGGCGCCGACAAAGCCGCAGCCGCCGGTGATGAGGATGTTCATGTCGTCGATGTCCTGCAGGTTCGTTGTGTGTGTGTTGGGTGGTTCAGTCGCCGGGCTTTGTCGTGCCCGGCAGCTGGATGCCCGGAAAGATCTTGATGACCGCGCTGTCGTCCTCGCGTGCAAAGCCCGCGGTCGACGCCTGCATGAACATCTGGTGCGCGGTGGACGACAACGGCAGCGGAAACTTGCTTGCGCGGGCCACGTCGAGCACCAGGCCCAGGTCCTTCACGAAGATGTCGACGGCCGACAGCGGCGTGTAGTCGCCCGCGAGCACGTGCGCCATGCGATTCTCGAACATCCAGCTGTTGCCGGCGCTGTGCGTGATGACCTCGTAGAGCGCGGCAGGGTCCACGCCTTCGCGCAGTCCGAGCGCCATGGCCTCGGCCGCCGCGGCGATGTGCACGCCCGCCAGCAGCTGGTTGATGACCTTGACCTTGCTGCCCGCGCCCGCGCGGTCGCCCAGGCGGTAGACCTTGGCGGCCATCGCGTCGAGCAGCGCGCCGGCCTTGGCATAAGCCTCGGGCGTGGCGGCGGTCATCATCGTCATCTCGCCGCTCGCGGCCTTGGCCGCCCCGCCCGAGATGGGCGCGTCGATGTAGAGGATGCCGAGCGCGGCCAGCCGGGCCTCGAGTGCGATCGACCAGCTGGGGTCGACCGTGGAGCACATGACGAACACGCTGCCGGGCTTCATGGCCGCCGCCGCGCCGCCCTTGCCGTCCTCGCCGAAAAGGACCTGTTCGGTCTGCGCCGCGTTGACCACGACGCTGACGATCTGCTCGCAGCATGCCGCCAGCGCGGCCGGTGTGGCATGGGCGGTGCCGCCGTCGGCGGCGAAGGCTTCGGCCACGCCGGGCCTCGCATCGCACACATGGACGTGGTAGCCGGTGCGCCGCAGCGAGGCGGCCATTCCGGCGCCCATGGCGCCGAGGCCTATGACGCCGGCTTGCGGTGAATTCATTGAATGCTCTTTCCTGATGCTCTGTAAATGTTGTTGTTCTCCCTGACATTGCGACCGGGCGGGGCTTACCCGCGGATCAACTGCACCTCTTCGCCGGGCACCGGCGTGTAGCTGCCGCCGCCGCGCTTTTCGATGGCCTCGTAGCCGCCGTGCTTCTCGATGAGCTCGGCCTGCGCGGCCTTGGCTCGGCGATCGGTGGCCTCGGGGTCGAGGCGCCGATGGAGCTCTTGCGACAACGCCGCCAGAACGCCGGCGCAGGCCGGGTCGGCGGCCCGGTCCACGAGCTCTTCGGGGTCCTCGCGCAGGTTGAAAAGCTCGGGGCGAAAGCCGGTGTAGTGAATGTACTTCCAGTCGCCCTTGCGGATCATGTAGCAGGCGCTGATCGAGCCGGCCGCATGGTATTCGCTCAGCACCACCTGCTCGCGCGCCTCGGCCTCGGACTCGCGCATGGCCGCGAACAGCGAACGGCCCGGATGGTCCGCTGGCGCGTGGCTTTCGGGCGGCACGCCGGCGGCTTCCAGGATCGTGGGCCAGAAGTCGACGTGCGAGACCGGCGCGTCGCACTGCTTTCCCGCCCCGATGCCCGGCCCCGCCGCGATCATCGGAATGCCTGCCGATTCCTCGTACATGTTCGACTTGCCCCAGAGCCCGCGCGCGCCCATGTTGTCGCCGTGGTCCGACAGGAAGATCACGCGTGTGTTGTGCTCGAGGCCGGCCGCCGCGAGGGTGTCGAGCACCCGGCCGATCTGGGCGTCGATGTAGCTGCACAGCGCGTAGTACGAGGCAATGGCGATGCGGCGCTGGTGGTCGTCGCGGAAGCTGGCGTCGAAGATGTAGCACCGGTTGAGCGCATCCCACCATGGATGCTCGAAGCCCTCGGGCCGCTTCTTGGGCAGCACGATCGATTCCGGCGGGTACACGTCGTAGTACGCCTGCGGCGCGACCAGCGGCGAGTGCGGCGAGATGAACGAAGTGAAGAGCGTCCAGGGCTTGTCGCGCGGCCGGCAGCCTTCGGTCTGCAGCCATTGGCAGGCCTCGTCGGCGATCTGGCGGTCGTAGCCGGTGTATGTGGTGTCGCCCGGACCGATGCGCACGGCCATGTCCTTCGACTGGTGGCGCACCGGCAACGGCTCGCGCAGCAGGCCGTGCAGGTCGCCCACGCCACCTTCGATGTGCATGGGAATGATCTGCCGGTCGAAGCCGGTGTCGGCTTCTTCGTTCGCATAGTGCAGCTTGCCGATCGACACCACCGGATGGCCGTGCGCCTGCAGCACATGGCCCCAGGCGGGGAACCTGCCCTCGTAGGCGATCGCGTTGTCCCAGTAGCCCGTCTCGTGGACATGCCGGCCTGTCGCGAACACCGCGCGCGCGGGCGTGCAGATGGGCGAGTTGGTGTAGGCGTTGGTGAAGCGCGTGCCGCGCGCGGCCAGACGGTCCAGGTGCGGCGTCTTCACCACCGGATGCCCGTAGCAGCCGAGCATCTTCTTGTTGTGCTCGTCGTCCATGAGGATGAGCAGGTTCATCGGTTCCATCGGTGCGTCCTCGTCAGTTGACGGCAATGCCGGTGCGTTTCGCGACGCCCGCCCATTTGCTGCTGTCGACGGCCACCAGACGTGTCAGGTCTTCCGGGCTGCCGCCCTTGGCGACCGCGCCGATCTTCAGCAGCTGCGCAACCACCTGGGGGTCTTGCAGCACGGTGCCGAGTTCCTTGTTCAGGCGGGCGACCACCGCGTCGGGCGTGCCGGCCGGCGCAAAGAGCGCGAGCCAGTTGTCGGCCTCGAAGCCTGGCAGCCCGGCCTCCATCGCGGTCGGCACGTCGGGCGCCGCCGGAAAGCGCACGGCGGTGGTGACCGCCAGCGCGCGCAGCTTTCCGCCGTTGATCTGCGCCAGCGCGGGCGGCATGCCGGCAAAGAACATGTCGACGTGGCCCGCGAGCACCGCGGTAACGCCGGCCGAGCCGCTCTTGTAGGGAATGTGCGTGATCCGGCTGTCGGTGGCGGCGGTGAACAGCTCCGACGCCAGGTGCTGCGGCCCGCCCTGTCCCGCCGAGGCGTAGTTGAGCTTGCCGGGTTGCGCCCGCGCGAGTGCACCGAGCTCTTGAAGCGTGCGCGCCTTCGAGTCGATTTTCACAACGAGGATGAGCGGCACCGAGGCGACCTGCCCCACGGGCACGAAGCTGGTCACCGGGTCGTAGCTCAGGCCGGCATAGACGCTCTTGGCAATGGCATGCGGCGAGACCGTGCCCAGCGACAGGGTGTAGCCGTCGGGCTGCGCGCGGGCGACGTAGCCTGCGGCCACGGTGCCGGTGGCGCCCGCGCGGTTCTCGACGATCACCGTCTGCCCCAGTTGCTCGCCCAGGCGCGTGCCGATGATGCGGGCGATCAGGTCGGGCGCGCCGCCGGGCTCGCTGCCCACCACGAGCGTGACCGTGCGGGTGGGATAGCCGTCGGCGTGCGCCCCAGGCACAACGCCCGCGAGCAACGCCAGCGAGGCCACGATGCCGATGCAATGCATGGCGAGTTTTCTCTGTGTGTTCATTGAGGGTCTCCCGTTGTCGTTGTGCATGTGCGCGTCAGTCGAGCCGGATGCCGGCGAAATCGGCCACCTTCTTCCAGCGCGCGGTGTCCGCGGCCATGAAAGCGGCGGCCGCCCGCGCATCCAGATGGGTGGGCACCACGCCCTGGCGCAGCATCGCGGCCTGGACCTCGGGGTCCTTGGCGAGGCGTTCGAGCTGCTGCGAGAGCACCGCAAGCACCGGTGCCGGAACGCCCGCCGGCGCGGCCACGCCGAACCAGGAGCCCACGTCGAAGTCGGCCAGGCCGGCCTCCACCATCGTCGGCACCTCGGGCAGCGCCGGGCTGCGCTGGGCGGTAGTCACGGCCAGGGCCTTCACGCGGCCGGCCTGGATCTGGCCGATGGCCGACGGCAGGTTGTCGAACATCATGTCGACCTCGCCCGCAATCAGCCCGGTGATCGCTGCCGCCGCGCCGCGGTACGGAATGTGCGCAACGAAGGTGCCGGTGCTGTTCTTGTAGAGCTCCGCGCTCAGGTGCAGCGAGGTGCCGTTGCCGTTCGAGGCGTAGTTGAGCTTGCCGGGCTGCGCCTTGGCGCGCGCGGTGAGCTCGGCCACCGAGCCGATGCCCGAGGCCGGATTGACCATCAGCACGTTCGGCACCCGGCCGAGCACCGCGATCGGAACGATCTGCGAAGGCTTGTACGGCAGCGAGCGGTAGAGCGCGGGGCTGATGGTCAGCGGCGGCGAAGCCATGAGCAGCGTGTAGCCGTCGGGCGTGGCGCGCGCGCCCTCGGTCGCGCCGATGTTGCCGCCCGCACCGGGCTTGTTGTCGATCACCACGGGCTGGCCCAGCGCCTGGGCAAGGCGCGGCGACAGCAGCCGGGCCATGTTGTCGATCAGTCCGCCAGGCGGGAAAGGCACCACGAGCCGGATGGGCCGGGCCGGCCAGGCCGGCTGCGCGTGCAGCGGCCATGCGGCATGGGCGAGGACGACACCGGCGGCGCCGGCGATGAAGGTTCTGCGGGTCATGAATGCCTTTCTTCGATGGAGGGCGCCTGCGCGGCGCGCAGCAGGAAACCGGTGACGGCCTCGGGCTGGGTCAGCATGAGCAAATGCCCGCCCGGGATGCGCTCGACGGGCCAGCCCGCGGCCTCGGCCCGCGCCACGTGCTGCGCGTAGGGCTGGCCCGCGCGATCGCTGGCAAGCAGGTAGCTGCAGGGAACGCGCATCGCGTCGGGCTGCGCCGCACGCACGGGCTCGGCAAAGGTGCGCAGCGGCTGGTCGCTGAGCCGGCGCGCGACCTCGTCTCGCATCCCGGCATCCTGCAGGCCGAATTGCGCCGGGTCCGGCGGCGGTATGCGCCACCCGTCGCCGCGTTCCGCGGCCAGCCGGCGGTAGCGTTCCGCCGCTTCGGGCAGCACCATGTCGAGCATGGCGCGCCCGGGCTGCGGAACGACGGCCTCGATCCATGCGATGTGCGCCAACCGGGGGCGCAGCCGCTCGTGCAGCGCAGGACCGAGCAGCCCGGCATAGGAATGCAGCGCGAGCACCACATTGCGCAGGTCGAGCGCCTCGACGAGATCGGCGATGTCGTCCACATGGTCGTCGGCGCTGAGGACCGGGCTCAACTCCCCCGACCGGTGCGCCAGTCCGCGCAGCGTCGGCGCGTGGCATGCATGGCCCCGGGCCTGCAGGCGCTCGCTCACGGCGGCCCAGCACCAGCCGCCATGCCAGGCACCGTGGACCAGGACGAAGGTCGCCTGCGTCATCGTTCGCTCACTCGGCGCGATGGGCCATGCCGTCGGGGCCGAAGCCGGCGCCCAGCGCCTTGGCTCTTTCGGCCACCGAGGCGTCCCACATCACGCGCCCCGGCGTCTTGCCGCCGAGCACCGACACCAGCAGCCCGCCGCTGACGGGATCGTCGCCGTCGAGGCTGCGGAATGCGCGGTGCACGAACGGCGGCACGCTAATGGTGTCGCGCGGCCCGAGCGTGGTGGTGTGCACCTCGCCGGTGGCGCCGTCGATCCAGTCGACCTCCCAGCGGCCGGCCTGGACCACGAAGACCTCTTCGGAGTCGTGCCAGTGCATGGCGGCACCCTTGCCCTTGCCGGCAACGATGAAGTCGACGTGGAAGTTCTCGGCGGCCGCGATGCGCGGCCTGAAGTTGGGGTCGTCGGTGACGCCCGAGCCGATCACGCTGTAGAGCGTGCGCTCGTGGCCCGGCACCCAGGTGTCGACGAACGCGCGCGGGCTCGCCGGAATCTCGCCCCAGCGGGCGATGCGCGCCTGCATCTGCGCGGGCGAGCAGGGCTGCGACGGCGCAACGTTGTCGGCCCAGGAATCGATGAGGGTTTGTCGGTCCATGAAATGCTTTCCTTTGGGGACGAAAAGGCGGTCAGCCCTTGACGGCGCCTGCCGTGAGGCCGGTGATGATCTGCTTGGCCGCCATGAAGGTGAAGATCAGCGGCGGCAGTGCGATGAGCACGCCGGCGGCCATGATCTTTCCCCACTCCACGCCGGTGTCGGTGATGTAGTTGGAGATCGACGCGGGCAGCGTGCGGGTGACGCGATTGGTCAGGATGAAGCTCAGGATGAACTCGTTCCATGCCAGGCGGAAGGTGAAGATCGAGGCGGCCGCCAGGCCCGGCTTGAGCAGCGGCAGCACGATCTTCCAGAACACCTTGAACGGCCCGCAGCCGTCGATGGCGGCGGCCTCCTCGAGCTCGATCGGCAACTGGTCGATGAAGCCGTACAGGAGCCAGATGGTGAAGGGTAGGTTCAGCGCCACGTACACCAGCACCACGCCGGACAGCGTGTCGCCAATGCCCCAGGCCGACCAGATCACGAACACCGGCACGGCCAGCACCGCCGGCGGCAGCGTGCGCAGGATCAGCGTGGCGTGGCCGAGCGGATCGCGACCGAGAAAGCGGAAGCGCGCCATCGCATAGGCGCACATCGTGCCGAGCATCAGCGTGATGAGCGTCGAGGCGACCGAGATCTTCAGGCTGTTGAGCAGGTAGCGGTCGATGTGCCCGTCCTCGACCACCGAGCGGTAGTTGTCCATGGTGGGCATGAAGAGCCACGACCACTGGCTGTCGAAGATCTGCGCTTCGGTCTTGAGCGACGCGAGGACCATCATCACCATCGGCATCAGGCACACGAGCGCCAAGACGCCAAGCACGGTGTAGTGCAGCGGCGAGCCGCGCGGCGGGGCGAGTTCTGTGGTGGTGCTCATCGACGGGCCGTGCTCTTCAAGGGATTGGAGATAAGGAGAATCGCCAACGACAGCGCCCCCACAATGACCAGCAGCAGGATCGACAGCGCCGCCGAGTAGCCGAGCTTCTGGCTGATGAACGCCGCCTTGTAGATGTGCAGCGAGAAAAGCTCTGTGCTCAGCCCCGGGCCGCCGAAGGTCATCACGTAGACCACCTCCAGCCCGCGGAAGCCGTCGATCATGCGCATCAGCAGCGTGACGATCAGGATCGGCTTGATGATCGGCAGCTTCACCCGCACGATCTGCTGCCAGGCCGTGGCGCCGTCGATGCGTGCCGCCTCGATGACGCTCGAATCGAGCCCCTGCAGCCCGGCCAGCACCATGATGAGCACGAACGGCGTCCACTGCCAGATGTCGGTCAGCACCATCGCGCCGAAGGCGGTGGCCGGCTCCGCGAGCCAGGCGCGCGGCTCGATGCCGATGGCGTCGAGCCATAGATTAAAGGGCCCGAAGTTGGCATCGAACAGGTAGCGCCAGATCAGGCCGACGCAGATCGGCGCGATCATCATCGGCAGCACGAAGATGGTCCGGAAGAAGCGCATGCCGCGCACCGGCTTCTCCAGGAAGAGCGCCAGCGCCACGCCCAGCACCATTTCGCAGGCGACGGCGATGACCACGAAGGCCAGCGTGATGCCCATCGACGTCCACACCTGCGACGAGCCCAGCATGTCGGTGAAGGCCCTCAGCCCGACCCAGCGGGCCGTCTCCCAGTCGGTGCCCAGCGGCCAGTCGTAGAAGCTCAGCCGCACCGCATCGATGATCGGATAGGCCAGGCCGACCACCATGACCAGCACCGCCGGCAGGATGTAGGCGTAGGGGACGAAGCGGGCGAGGCGCGCGGAATTCATCTCACGCCTTCAGCCAGCCGCCTCTGCGCAACACGCTCTCGGCGTCCTTGACCACCGCATCCAGGGCCTGCTTGGCGGGCTTGCTTCCGGTGATCACGTCGGGCAGCGCCTGGCCGAGGATCTGCTGGCTGATATGGTCCCATTCGGGGATCAGCGGGCGCCAGTCGGGGTTGCAGATCTTCAACGACTCGCGCAGCGCGGGCAGCTCGAGCGGGTACTTGCGCGCGACGTCTGCGTTCTCGGTCGTGCTCACGCGGTTGATGTTTCCGCCGGCCAGCGCGAGCTTCACGTCGGCCTGCTTGCTGGTCATCCATTGCATGAACAGGAACGCGGCTTCCTTGTTGCGCGCGTTCTTGGGAATCGCCATGGCGAAGCCGCCGCTTTGCGCCGAGTGCTGCACGGCCTTGGGGTGCAGCGCGTAGCCGATCTTGCCGGCCACCTTGCTTTTGGCCGGATCCTGCGCCGGACCGAAGACCGACACCGAATCCAGGTAGAAGGCCGCCTGCCCCTGCAGAAACGCGTTCTGCATCTCGCCGAAACCATAGCTCGGGATGCCTGACGGCCCGGTTTCGACGATCTCCCTGAGCACCTCGGCCGCACGCACGCCCGCCGGGTTGTTGAAGGCGGCGCGCCAGTCCTTGTCGAACACCTCGCCGCCATGGGGCGTGAGGTGCATCAGCCAGGCCGCCGTGACCTGATGGCCGGTCTGGCCGCGCGAGGTCAGGCCGCCGATGCCTTCCTTGTCCTTGATGACGTGGCAGGCCTTGAGCAGCTCTTCATAGGTCTTGGGCACCGCGAGCTTGTGCTTCTCGAGGATGTCGGCGCGGTAGCCGAGCACGCCGGTCTCGGCACCGAACGGAATGCCGTAGGGGCGGGCGCCGGGGCCCGGCAGGTACATCTTCGGGCCGCCGACGAGGGCGTTGGTGTCCCAGTATTTCGGGATGATGTCCTTCTGGTCCCAGGCCGGATCGGCCAGCGCGGCGTTGTTGAAGTAGGGGTCGAGCGGCTCGAGCAGGTCCTTCTTGACGTACTCGGTCTTCCACATCACGACGTAGACGATCACGTCGTAGTCGCCGTTGCCGCGCTTGCCCATCTCGAGCACCTGCTTGTCCTTCATGCGCAGGTACTGCATCTTGTCGCGCTCGACCTTGATGCCGGTCTCCTTCGTGAACTCGGCGAACAGCTTTTCGGCCTGGTCGTAGTGCGGATGGGCCGGGTAGTTGACGACGATCGTCTGGCCCTTGTACTTGGCGTAGCGGTTCTGTGCGAGGGCATGGACCCAGGGTCCGAGCGCGGCGCCGGCGGCGGCGCCCTGGATCAGTTGACGGCGTTTCATGGTGTTGTCTCCCCGTGGTGATGATGGTGGTGGAACTACGCGAGGCGCAGCGAGCGTCCGTGGCCGCCGGCTTCGAAGGCGAAAAGGTCGTCCAGGTGCGCATGCGCGACGACTGCGGTGCCCGTTGCTGCACCGTGGTTGCCCGCGGCGACCAGCACGACCTGCGTCTTCGCGTCGCCGCGCACGGTGCAGTTCAGGACGCTCTCGGTGCCGAGGTATTCGCACACGCCCACGTCCAGCGGCAGCACCAGCGCATCGCGCTCCGGCTCGCCGAAACGCAGCGACTGTGGCCGGACGCCGACCACGACGGGCTGGCCGGTCAGGCGGCCGGCGGCCGCGTGCATCGATGCGGGCACCGGGCAGCGAAACGTCTCGCCGATGAACTGCAGGCCGGCATCGCCGCCGACCACCCGCGCATCCAGGAAGTTCATCGACGGACTGCCGATGAAGCCGGCGACGAACTGGTTCAGCGGCTGGTTGAACACCTCGTCGGGCGAACCCATCTGCTGGATTCGGCCCTGGTCCATCACGACGATGCGGTCGGCGAGCGTCATGGCCTCAACCTGGTCGTGCGTCACGTAGACCGTGGTCTTGCCCAGGCGCCGGTGCAGCATCGCGATCTCGATGCGCATCTGGCCGCGCAGCTTGGCGTCGAGGTTGGACAGCGGCTCGTCGAACAGGAACACCTTGGGTTCGCGCACGATCGCCCGGCCCATCGCCACGCGCTGGCGCTGTCCGCCCGACAGCTCCTTGGGCTTGCGCTGCAGCAGGTGCGTGATGCTCAGCACGTTGGCCGCGGCCTGCACCCGCTCTTCGATCTCCGCGCGCGGCACGCGGGCCAGATCGAGCGCGAAGCTCATGTTCTGCGCCACGTTCATGTGCGGGTACAGCGCGTAGTTCTGGAACACCATCGCGATGTCCCGGTCGGCCGGCGTGGCGCGCGTGACGTCGCGGCCCTCGATCACGATGCTGCCCGCCGAAGGCGCTTCGAGGCCCGCGATCATGCGCAGCGTGGTCGACTTGCCGCAGCCCGACGCGCCGACCAGCACGATGAACTCGCCGGCTTCGGCCGAGAGATCGATCTCGGCCACGACCGGCACGTCGCCGAAGCGCTTGGCAATGCCGCGAAGCTCCAGGTAGCCCATGGTTAGCGCCCCCCCATGGTGGCCGCAGCGGATGCCTGCGAGGGCTCGGGGCTGTCGAAGGTCAACTCGATCAGCAAGCCGACCGGATCGGTCAGGAAGATCTGGTGCAGCGGCGCGCCCGGCACCGGCGCCTCAGACCAGTCGACCCCCTGCGCACGGAGGTGAGCCCGTGCGGATTCGAGGCCGCGGGTGCGCAAGGACACATGGTTGAACTTGCCGGTCGGCAAGGCCGGCAGGACCGCCGGCTCGCCCGCGGGCTCGTTGCCGGCCAGGTGGATGACCGGGTTTTCGCCCGCGTACATCCAGGCGCCCGGAAACGGAAAGTCGGGCCTTGGCCCCTCGCGCAAACCGACCACGCGACCATAGAAGTCTTTCAGCGCAGGCATGCGTTCGGGGCTCACGCGCAGCGTGAAATGGTCGAGATGAAGAACTTCCAAACCGCCTCCTGACGTTCAAGTAGTCAGGTCATCATACAAATCAGCCCCTGGTACGGAATCCGTACTAACCCGGCGAGCCTTTGCGGGCCGCTCAGCGCGGCGTGATGGAATCCACGTCGCGCACGAGATCGCGCGCGAGCGCGGCGCCCTCCTGCTGCCAGAAGGCGGGTGCGGCCTGCTCGATGCGGCGGATGGCGTTGTCCATGTGCTCGCGCGCCGCCAGCCGCGCCGCGGGGCCGTCGCCGGCCTCGATCGCCAGGACGATCTGCCGGTGCTCCTCGCGCACCTCGCGTGCAAAGTCGGCGCGGCGCGCTTCGTTGGCGCGGGTCACGCGCGTGGCGCCCTGCAGGAAGCGCCCAAGGTACTGCAGAGTGTCGAGCAGGAAGGGGTTGCGTGCCGCTTCGGCCACGCAGCGATGAAAGGCCACGTCCTCGCGCACGCCGTCGCCGCCGGCGGCGACGGCCTTCTCGATCGCGGCCACGGCCTGGCGGATGCGGCGCACGTCGTCGCGGGTGCGCCGCAGCGCCGCGAGCTCGGCCACCTCGGCTTCCATCGCGCGGCGCGCCTCGGCGATCTGGATCACGGCTTCCTTCGAGCCCGCATCGCGGCCTTCGAAGTTCAACGGCGGAATGCCTGCTTCGCGCACATAGACGCCGCTGCCCTGGCGCGAATCGACCATGCCGAGCGACTTGAGGCGCGACACGGCTTCGCGCACGACGGTGCGGCTGACGGAAAACTGCTCGGCCAGCGCGACTTCCGTCGGCAGCTTGTCGCCCGCGACCAGTCGGCCCGATCCGATCTCGGAGGCCAGCGCATCGGCGACCTGGTCCGACAGGCGCGCGCCGGGCGTCAGCGACTGGAATCGGCTTGCCATACAGTGGGGTGAAAATTCATCGTACAACTTTAGCCTATGTCTTTACATTTGCCACCCGATCTGACTGCGCTGCTGCGCGCGTGGGGCCCGCGCTGGCACCATGACATCGCGGCCGGCCGTGACGCCATGCTCGCGGCCTGGACCCCGCTGCTGGAGGCCGCGCCGCCCGCGCCGGGGCGCGTCGCGCGCGACGTGCCCTACGGCGACGACCCGCGGCAAGTGCTGGACGTGCATGCGCCGGAGCGCGCGCGCGATGCGCCGGTGCTGGTGTTCGTGCATGGCGGCGCCTTCGTGCGCGGCGACAAGCACATGACCCCGCAGGTCTATGCCAACGTGCCGACCGAATTTACGCGCTACGGCTTCGTTGCGGTCAACGTCGAGTACCGCCTCGCTCCGCAGGCCGCCTGGCCCGCTGGCGCGGAAGACGTGCGCGACGCGCTCGCGTGGGTTCAGCAGAACATCGGCCAATGGGGCGGCGACGCACGGCGCATCTTCCTGATGGGCCACTCGGCCGCCTGCGCGCACTGCGCTACGGCGGCCTGGGACGATGCGGTGCGGCCCGACGGCGGGCTACCGCTGGCCGGGCTGGTCCTGGTGAGCCCGCGCGTGACGGCCGACGTGCGGCCCGAGAACCCGAATGCGCACGGCGTGCGCGCGTATTACGGCGACGATGCATCGCGCTACGAAGAACGCTCACCCATGGGCCGCGTCCGGCGCGATGCGCCGCCCACCTTCGTCGCGGTCGCGCAGTACGAAAACCCGCTGCTGGACTTCCAGGCCTTCGAACTCGCCCACCGGCTTGCGCAGGCAACCGATGCGCTGGGTGCGCCGATGCCGCGCTTCGTGCAGGTCGCCGACCACAACCACATGAGCATCGTCACGCAGTTCGACACGCCGTACAACCAGCTCGGCGAGGACATTCGCGACTGGTGCGCGCGCGTCGAGCGCGGCGAGTTCAGCGCCCGGTAGGAGGCACCTTCAACCGAGCGCGTGCCGCGCCGCCTTGGCGATGTTCGCGGCATCCACCCCGAAGAAGCCGCGCAGCGCCGCGCGCGTGTCGCTGCGCCCGAACCCGTCGGTGCCGAGCGTGAGGTAGCGGCGCCCCTCGGGCAGGAAGGCGCGCACGCTCTCGGGCACGGCGCGCACGTAGTCGGTGGCGGCGATGATCGGGCCCTTGCCGGCGCCGAGCTGCTGCGCCACGAAGGGCGTGCCGGCCTCCTTTTCGCCCGCCATTGCGCGCTGCTCGCAGGCAAGCCCGTCGCGTGCCAGCTCGCTCCAGCTCGTGACGCTGAACACCTCAGCCTCGATGCCTTCTGCCGCCAGGAGCTCCGCGGCCTTGATCACCTCGGTGAGGATGGCGCCCGAGCCCATCAGCGTGACCTTGCCGCTGCTCTTCTTCGCCTTGCCCTTCGCGGGCGCATACGCAGCGAAGCGGTAGCACCCGCGCAGGATGTCGCCTTCCGCGCCCGCGGGCACGTCGGGCTGCGCGTAGTTCTCGTTCATGAGCGTGACGTAATAGAACACGTCCTGCTGCTCGACCATCATCTCGCGGATGCCGGCATCGACGATCACGGCCATCTCGCCGGCGAAGGCCGGGTCGTAGGCCTTGCAGTTGGGAATGGTCGCGGCCACGAGGTGGCTGCTGCCGTCCTGGTGCTGCAGGCCCTCGCCGCCGAGCGTGGTGCGGCCCGAGGTGGCGCCCAGCAGGAAGCCGCGCGCGCGCTGGTCGGCCGCGGCCCAGATGGCGTCGCCCACGCGCTGGAAGCCGAACATCGAGTAGTAGATGTAGAACGGCAGCATCGCGAGGCCGTGCACGCTGTAGCTCGTGGCCGCCGCGGTCCAGCTCGCGATGGCGCCGGCCTCGCTGATGCCTTCCTCGAGGATCTGGCCATCGGTGGCTTCGCGGTAGCTCAGCACCGAGCCGATGTCCTCGGGCGCATAGCGCTGGCCCACGCTCGAATAGATGCCGACCTGCTTGAACAGGTTGGCCATGCCGAAAGTGCGCGCCTCGTCGGCCACGATGGGCACGATGCGCGGGCCGAGCGCCTTGTCCTTCAGCAGGTTGCCAAGCAGCCGCACGAAGGCCATGGTGGTGCTCATCTCCTTGCCGGCGGCCGCGGTGGCGAACTGCGCGTAGCCCGCGATGTCGGGCTTGGGCACCACGTCGCAGGCGGTCTCGCGCCGCGGCATGGCACCGCCGAGCGCGGCCCGGCGCTGGCGCAGGTACTGCATCTCGGCGCTGTCTTCGGGTGGGCGGTAGAAGTCCATCGCGGTGGCCTGCGCATCGCTCAGCGGCAGGCTGAAGCGGTCGCGGAACTCGATGAGGTCGACGTCGCCCATCTTCTTGTGCGAGTGCGTGGTCATCTTGCCCTGCGCGGCGCTGCCCATGCCGTAGCCCTTCTTGGTGTGGGCAAGGATCACGGTGGGCCGGCCCTTGTGCGCGGCGGCTGCGGTGTAGGCGGCGTGGATCTTCACGAGGTCGTGGCCGCCGCGCTTCAAGCGGTCGATCTGCGCGTCGGTCATGCCCTGGGCCAGGCGCGCGAGCTCGGGGTTCTGGCCGAAGAAGTTGTCGCGGTTGAAGCGGCCGTCCTTGGCCGCGAAGGTCTGCATCTGGCCGTCCACCGTGCCGGCAAACGCGCGCGCGAGTGCCCCGCTCGCATCCTGCGCGAAGAGCCCGTCCCAGTCGCTGCCCCAGATGAGCTTGATGACGTTCCAGCCGGCGCCGGCAAAGAGCTTCTCGAGCTCGTCGATGATGCGGCCGTTGCCGCGCACCGGGCCGTCGAGGCGCTGCAGGTTGCAGTTGACGACCCACACGAGGTTGTCGAGCTTCTCGCGCGCGGCCAGCGTGAGGGCGCTCATCGATTCGGGCTCGTCCATTTCGCCGTCGCCGAACACGCCCCACACCTTTCGGCCCTCGCAGCCGAGCAGGTTGCGGTGCGTGAGGTAGCGCATGAAGCGCGCGTGGTAGATCGAGCTGATCGGCCCGATGCCCATCGAGCCGGTCGGAAACTGCCAGAAGTCGGGCATCAGATAGGGATGCGGATAGCTGCACAGGCCGCGCGCGCCGCTGCCGTCGGTGAACGCGGGCGCGGTGAGTTCCTGGCGGTAGTGCGCGAGGTCTTCTTCGCCGAGGCGGCCTTCTAGAAAGGCGCGGGCGTAGACGCCGGGCGCACTGTGCGGCTGGAAGAACACGAGGTCGCCGAGATGTTGCCCACCACGCGCATGGAAGAAGTGGTTGAAGCCGGTCTCGAACAGGTCGGCCGCGCTCGCGTAGCTCGCGATGTGGCCGCCGAGTTCGCCATACGCCTGGTTGGCCTTGGCCACCATGGCAAGCGCGTTCCAGCGCATCAGCGAGGCGAGCTTCTCCTCGATCGCGAGGTCGCCGGGAAAGGGCGGCTGGTCTTCCACGGCGATGGTGTTGACGTACGGCGTGGCCAGTTCGGGCTGCCAGCCGATGCGCTGCTGGCGCGCGAGCCGCGCCAGTTCGTCGAGCATCTGCCGCGCGCGCTGCGGGCCGTGGACCTGCGCGAGCGCTAGGAAGGACTCGCGCCATTCGGCGGTCTCGGTGGGGTCGGGGTCGTGCGAGAGCGTTTCGTCGAGGAGCAGCGCGCGCATCTGGTCGGCGGAAATCGGGGCGTTCATGCGAGCACTTTAGGCTGCATCGCGGCAAATTTGCTACCGCCACACGCAAGTCCTTGCCAACGTAGCGGCATAAAATTCTCCAGATACCCATATTTGCAGAATTTCATGCAACTCGACACCATCGACCTGCGTATCCTCGACGAACTGCAGCGCGACGGCGCGCTGTCGAACGTCGAGCTCGCGCGCCGCGTGCACCTGTCGCCGTCGCCCTGCCTCGCGCGCGTGAAGGCGCTCGAGGCCGCGGGCGTGATCGACCGCTATGTCGCGCTGGCCAATGCCAAGGCGCTGGGCCTCGGGCTCAACGTGTTCATCTCGATCAGTCTCACGACGCAGAGCAAGCAGTCGCTGGCCGACTTCGAGCAGCGCATCGCCGAGCACGACGAGGTGATGGAGTGCTACCTGATGACCGGCGACAGCGACTACCTGATCCGCATCGCGGTGGCCGACATGGCGGCGCTCGAGAAGTTCATCCTCGAGCAGCTCACGCCGATCCCGGGGATCGAGAAGATCCGCTCGAGCTTTGCCTTGAAGCAGGTCAGATACAAAACGGCGCTGCCGTTGCCGGTAGCGCCGTTGAAATAGAAAGAAGCCAGCCAGCCAGCCCGCAGGCTGGTGGTGCTGCTTACAGGCCGATCAGGCCGCCATCGTCCTTGGTGATGACCACGGTGGCCGAGCGCGGACGGGCGCTGCCGCCGTCGGGCCAGTGGCTGATGAACGGCGCCGTGAGGGAGCCGGTGCCTTCGCCCGGGTGCTGGATGTTCACGAATAGCGCGCGGCCATCGCCCGATTCGGCGATACCGGTGATTTCACAGTCGGCTGGGCCGACCAGGAAGCGGCGCAGGCCTTCGGTGCCCGGCGCCTTGCCGACGAAAGTGTTCTGCGTGCGCGTGGTGGCACCGTCGACGTTGGTGATCGCCTTCGCACCGCCGTCGCCCACCTCGCCCGGCAGCGCGGCGAGCAACATGCAGTTCGTGACGTCGGTGTAGGCGCCATCGTCGGTTTCCAGCCACAGCAGGCCGGGTGCGGCTTCGCTGAACCACAGTCCGTCGGGGCTCGAGAAGTCGTTGTCGTCGGTGAGCTGCGACAGGTTGACGTCAGCCGGTGCCGTGGCGCGCGCGCCGAACAGGTAGACGTCCCACTTGAAGCTCAGCGCGGCCGGGTCGGCGTTGTCGTCGGCAAAGCGCACGATGTGGCCGTTGGGGTTGCCCTTCTGGTCGCTGGCGCCCTTCTTGTCGTTGTAGAAGCGCGGGTTGGCCGCATCGGTCTTGTCGATCGGCCGCGCGCTGGCATTGGTGTTGGTCAGCGTCAGGTAGACGTCGCCGGTTTTCGGATTGACCGAGGCCCACTCGGGGCGGTCCATCTTGGTGGCGCCAGCGATGTCCGCCGCCAGGCGGGCATTGATCACCACGTCGGCCGCGTCGGCGAACGGGTAGGGCGCGCTCGCGGCGTGGATGCCGTTCACGCCGATCGCGAGTTCGAGCCAGACACCGGTTCCGTCGGCATGAAAGCGCGCGGCGTAGAGCTTGCCGTCGTCCATGTACTTGTCGCCGGCCGCGATGCCGCCGCCGACGTCGGCCGCGTCCCAGGCCTTGGTGGAGACGAACTTGTACATGTACTCGTTGCGCGAGTCGTCGCCCATGTACCAGACCAGCGGCTTGCCGACCACGACCGGGCCGAGGCAGGCGCCTTCGTGGCCGAAGCGGCCGAGCGCGGTGCGCTTCTTGGGCGTGCTCGACGGGTTGATCGGATCGATCTCGACCACCCAGCCGTAGGTGTTGTGGCCGTTGCGGTAGTCGTCGGTCGCGGAGGCGCCCTTCACCTCGGTGTTCCAGCGGCCGTAGAGGTCGTCGGCCGTGTCGGGCGTGACGGTGGCCCAGAGCTCGCGGCCGTTGCTCGCCACGCCGTAGCGGCTGAACGACGTGAGTTCCTTCGCCGTTCGCGCGGCATTGTCGTTTGCGGCGATGCGGCGGAAATAGCCGGCCCAGTTCTCTTCGCAGGTCAGGTACGTGCCCCACGGCGTGGTGCCGTTCGCACAGTTGTTGAGCGTGCCGCGCGTCTTGCTGCCGTCGCTCGAGTACTTGGTCTTCAGGTAGTCGGTCTTGGCGGCCGGGCCCGAGAAGTGCATCTCGGTGAGTGTGTGGATGCGGCGATTCAAGCGCGAATCCTGCTTGTAGTTCCAGCTGCTGCCGTTCTTGTTGACTTCGACCACGCTGACGCCATGCACGTAGAACTCGCGCAACACTTCGTCGGCGCTGGTGCGCACGGCCGCAGAGCCCGAGCCCGAGATGGTCTGGCCGGTCGGGTGCAGGAACAGCGGCGTGATCGCTTCGTGGTTCATCACGAGCAGGCCGCGCGAGGCGTTCTTGGCGTCCCACTTGTCCGATGCATCGATGCCGAAGAACGTCATGCCGTCGTGGTGGTCGCCGGCGCGGCGGTCGAAGGTGGCCGGATCGTCAGTGCCGTCGTTCTTGTAGGCAGGCACGCCGGGAGCGATCGGGTCGCCCAGGCGGTACAGCACGCTGGCCGTGTAGCCGGCGGGCACGGACACCACGTCGGCCAGGCTCTTTGCCACGGGGTTGAAATTCAGCTTCATCGGCGCCGGCGCAGGGCCGGGCGCCGGTGCGGGGGCGGGCGCCGGAGCAGGCGGGATGATCGGGAAAGCCACGCCGCCACCGCCGCTGCCGCCGCCGCACGCCTGGAGCAGCGCGGTACCGGCTGTGCCGACACCCAGCCCGAACAGGTGGCGGCGGCTCAGGCGCGACGCGACCAGGTCGGTAAAGGATGGGTTCGAGGTGGGGTTGGTGCCGATGTCATCGAGGTCGATGCCGTTGGCGTCGGTGCGATTGTTTGCGGTCATGCGCAATGCTTTCGTGGGTTGAAAAGAAACAACCCACGACGGTAGGCACTTCGTATGACGGCCAGATGAAAGCCTAGCTCCGTACAGCCCAACCGGCCCAACCCAGTACACCCGTTGAACCGGCTTTGCCGGGCCACCGGGTGCGCCGCCCAGTGGGAGGAGGCGCCGCAGGCGCTTCGGGGGGGTGTAGCAGGCTGCTGAAGTACCAGGCACGCGGAAGGCGACGGACTTCTGCCAAGGCCCGCATGCGCACCAAGTTGTAGGCGGCGGAGCCGACCCCTCCCTGGGCGTGGCGAGCCGCAAAGCAAGCAAGCGCAACAGCCGAGCAAGGCGACGCCGCTCGCTCAATCTGCTGCGACGCGCTTGTCCTCAGGAAATGGAACTGTCAGCGTTCAGGTCCGCGTGGCTCGGCCTGTTGCTCTTCCCTGATTTGATCGCTCGGCACATCGCCGCGTTCGACGCGCTCAGCCACTGTCTCACGCACGCGGGCCATGACGGCGGCCCGTTGCTTCTCGTTCAGTCCATCGGCCACGGCCCTCGCTTCGCAGGCTTGGACGTAGCCATAGGCCGGCGCAAGCTCTGGATGCTTCTGGGTGGCCTTCTCCGGGCTGTCCTGGCGGAAGGACTGCGCCCGGTCCAGGTTCAGCGGATCTTTCTCCGGATCTGCTCGCGATACGCTGGATCTGTGTCCATCCGCTTGGCGTGTTCGACCATCTTGCGGTGCAGTTCCCGCCTCCAAGCTGCGTGGCTCTCGTCCTGCTGCTTGGAGGTAGAAGCCGGCCGAGTAGCGGCCTGCTCGGTGGCCTGCGTCGAGTGCAGTGGAGAGTCTTGAATGAATGTCTTCACGAGTACCTTCCTTTTCCAGTTCACGAATGCTTTGCCATCCTTCATGTAGATTTCCGCATCCGGGGTTGTTGTCCAGCACCGATAAGTCAACTCGATCCCCAAACCGTTCTCTTATCTGACGCAACCCAGCGGGCAAGTTCCCCTGAATGTCGCCCATCACGCTGAGCGAAGCGCCCCGGCCGTTGTCCGGATCCAGATAGCGCATATTCGTGCGGTCCAAGGCCACCTCTGGCGCGACGTGGACCGCAACAATCTCAACCCAAAACCCGTTTCCTAGTGCCTGCTCGATCTTTTGCATGGTCGGCTCAGGCCGGCTCATCTGGCCTTCAAACACCACCGCTGCCGAGCCTTCTGCGACAGCACCCGCAACTGTCGATGACTTCCCAGCACCAGGAATGCCGGTGACAAACACCACAGAATCTCGGCCAGGCTCCGGCCCCTTGTCCACCATTCGGCGGAACTGCTCTGACGACAAAACGGCCGCCGCGTTGTGCACCGCCCCATTGAGAGCCGAGCGACTTTCGCGCGACTGCGCAAACCCCGGCATCTGCTCTTTGAAGCTGTCCGCGCAGACATAGCGGCCACCGTACGTATCTGGCCGCGCCGCATAGTCGGCCAGCACCGTCTCCGTGTGATTGGTGGCCAGGTCGATGGCTTTTGCCTCGGCCTCGACCTTGGCGGGATCAGTGAACCCCCTGAGCGCAATCTTTTCCATTCCCTATCGCTCAGAGTGCGGCAGGCCGCCATGGACTCTGCCCTGATCCCCGCTTGCAAGTGCCACTACAGATAGCTTTTTCTTTTTCAATTTCCACCCCTTGAACCATAGCGAATCAAGCATAGCGCCGAAGGCACCGATGTCGATGAGGTGCGGCGTACAAAGTTGCCTGTTCATGGTTCTGTCCTGACAGGCTGCTGAAGTACCAAGGCATGCGGACGGAGCCCAGCGCATTGAAGACGGCCTTCTTGTGATTTCAGGGTGCGCCCATCGTCCAGCACGGACAACTGGTCAACCTTCTTGATGCCGCGCACCATCACCTGCCGGACAGGCCGACGGACTTGGCCCAGCCCGCACCCGAATGCGGCACAGCGGATGGTCGGCGAGTGAGGTATTTCAGCTGCGTGCTAGGGAACCGGCGTCTGGCGCGGCCACAGCGCCCAGAGGCGCAGCGGCTGGTTCATGCTTGCGGCGAAGCGCCCGGCGTCGGGACCGGTGCCCGCGAAATAGTCGGCGCGCACCGCACCGACGATGGCGCTGCCGGTGTCCTGCGCCACCACCAGCTTCTGCAACTGGGCGGCCGGGCCGCTGGAGGCCAGCCAGACCGGCGTGCCGTAGGGAATGCTCTCGCGGTCGACCGCGATCGAACGCCCCGCGGTGAGCGGCACGCCCTGCGCGCCGCGCGGCCCGAAGGCGGCGTCGAGCTCGTTCAGCGCCTCTTCGCGGAAGAACACGTAGCGCGGATTGCTCCACAGCAGCTGCGTCAGGCGCTGCGGGTTCTGCGCCGCCCAGGCCTTGGTGTCGTCGGGCCAGCGGCCGACCTTCGTTACGCCTTGCGACATCAGCCATTGCTGCACGCTGCGATAGGGCTGTTCGTTGGTGGCCGCGTACGCCACGCGCACGGTGCGCTGCACGCCACCGGGCTCGGTGATGCGCAGCCGGCCGGAGCCCTGGATGTGCAGCATCAGCGCGTCGATCGGGTCGGCCATCCAGGCGATCTCGCGGCCGCGCAGCGCGACCTGGGCGTTGGGCAGGGTGTCGATCTCCTGCCGGGTGTACCAGGGACGGCGCGGCACCAGGCCCTCGGGCGCCCGATAGATCGGCACGTTGAAGGTGGCGGTCGGCACGCGCGAGGCCTCGTACACCGGCTCGTAGTAGCTCGTGAGCTTGCCTTCGCTCGCGCCGGCCAGCGACTCCACGCGGTAGGGCTGGAGCCGCTCAGTCATCCAGCGGCGCTGCTCCTCCGGCGTGGCAATGGCAAGCTCGCGCACTTCGCGGCACAGCGGCGCGAAGGCCGCATTGGGCCGCGCGCAGTTGGCGAGCAGCGCAATCCAGGCCTCGTGCAGCGGATCGTCGCTGAAGCCCGGCAGCTCCGACCAGCCGACCGGCACCCACCGGCTCTTGGGGTGCGCCATCGAGCCGGTGAGCGGGCCGAGGTCTCGCGGGGGCGTGACGACGACAGGTGGGGCCACCGGCGTATCGGGCGCGCGCGGGCTGACGGAACAGCCTGCGATCGTTGCTACGATTGCAAGTCCCGACAGCCACTGGAGTCTTTTTTTCATGGGTTTGATTTTGCTCGAAGCCCTTCTGGCCGGGCTCGTGCTCATCCTGATCGTCTGGTGGACCATGTTCTCGGGCCGGAAAAAGGGCGAACTGCACGACGAGGACGGCACCGCCGACGACAAGGCGCCCGACGAACGGAAGCCGCCGCATCAAATGTGAATTTCTTCTGTAGCCGCAGACCGCGGCGGAATGTCGGAGATTCGCTCTATCGCTATTACTTTAGTAGCAATCATCGCAGTATTCATGGGGTTCTTGCAATGGTTTTCTACTTTCAAGCAATTCTGGAAGGCCGTACCATCGCATGCTTGCCGAGGCTAAGCTGTGTCCCGCCTGATTCAACCTTGAAAGGGATCACCATGAAAAAGTTCGTACTCGCCACCTCCGCCGCCGCCCTCGTCCTCTCCGGATGTGCCGGCATGTCCGACACGCAGCGCAACACCGGCATCGGCGCCGGCATTGGTGCGCTCGGCGGCGCGGCCATCGGCTCCGCCACCGGCGGCAACCGCGGCGCGATCGGAACCGGTGCCGCAGTCGGAGCCGCCGCCGGCGCGCTCGGCGGCTACCTGTGGTCGCAGCGCATGGAAAACCAGAAGCGCCAGATGGAAGCCGCCACGCAGGGCACCGGCGTGGCCGTGACCCAGACGCCGAACAACGAGCTCAAGCTCGCCATCCCGAGCGACGTGTCCTTCGACGTGGGCCGCTCCAACATCAAGTCGAACTTCGCACCGGTGCTCGACCAGTTCGCGAGCGGCCTGCGCGGCAACCCGAACGCCGAGGTGCGCATCATCGGCCACACCGACAGCACCGGCTCCGACGCGATCAACAACCCGCTGTCGGTCGACCGTGCTGCAAGCACGCGCGATTACCTCGTGGCACGCGGCGTGAGTGCCGCCGCGTTCCGCATCGAGGGACGCGGCTCGCACGAACCGGTGGCCAGCAACAACACCGAAGCCGGCCGGGCGCAGAACCGCCGCGTCGAGATCTACGTGGGCGAGCGCGCGCCGCGGGGTTGATCGAACGGTAACCTGGCACAGTCAAAATAAAAAGCCGGCCGGGCGGAGCGGCCGGCGCTCCATTGCCATCGTTTCAATGCTCACAAAGAGGGAAAACTCATGAGGAAGTTTGTTGTTTCGGGTGCGGCTGCGGCCGCATTGTTCGTTGCGGGCTGTGCTTCGCAGCAGTCGACGGCACCAGGCCAGGCCGCCGCACCGGCGGACGGGCAGGCCACCACCGCCGCGCCAGCCAACAGCTGGACCGCGCGCCTGGAGGCGCTCAAGGCCGAGCTGGAGGCTTCGACCAAGGGCACCGGCATGGTGATCGAGCAGACCACGGACAACCAGCTCCACCTGGTGATTCCGAATGAAATGTCCTTCGACGTGGGCCGCGCCAACGTGAAGCGCAATCTTGCCCAGGTCCTCGACAAGGTGGCCGAAGGCCTGCGCAGCGCCGCCGCCGCGAGCGTGCGCGTGGTCGGCCACACCGACAACACGGGCAGCGAAGAAGGCAACGAGCGCCTCTCGGTGAGCCGCGCCGACAGCGTGCGCAACCACCTCGTCGCGCGCGGCGTCTCGACCACCGCAGTGACGACCGACGGCCGCGGATCGCGCGAGCCGCTCGCCGACAACGCCACGCCGGCCGGCCGCGCACAGAACCGCCGCGTCGAGATCTTCGTCGCCGAGAAGAGCTGAACCTCCTGGCAGCCTGCTAGAGGTCCCTGAGGCGGTTGGCCAGCTCGACCGCCGACTTCACTTCCATCTTGTCGAACACGCGCGCGCGGTGGACCTCCACCGTGCGCACGCTGATCGCGAGCTGATCGGCAATCAGCTTGTTCGGCAGCCCTTCGACCACGAGCCGCATCACGTCGCGCTCGCGCTCGGTCAGTTCGGCGATGCGCTCGACAAGCCCGCGCCGGGCCTGCTGCCGTTCGAGTGCGCGCAGCGACGCCCCGAGCGCCTGTTCGATGCGGTCGACCAGCGCGTTGTCCGAGAACGGCTTTTCGCAGAAATCGAAGGCGCCGCGCTTCACCGCGTCGACCGCGGTCGGCACGTCGGCATGGCCGGTGAGAAAGATCACCGGCATCGCCGCGAGCAGCCCGCGCTCGGCCAGCCGGTCGAACAGCACCAGCCCGCTGGTGCCGGGCATGCGCACGTCGAGCAGCAGGCACAGCGGCTGCGCGGGCAGCGGGCCCTCGGCCAGCCGCTGCTCGAAGGCTTCGGCGCTCGCGAAGTGCTCGCTTTCGAGACGGCGCGAGCGCAGCAGCCAGGCCAGGGCCTCGCGCACGCTGGCGTCGTCGTCCACGATAAAGATCAATCCATCGATCAGCGGTTGCATATCCATTCCATGAACGGCCGTGTGCCGTTCTTCTTCATGTGCTCGGCAGGGTAAACCGGAACACCGTGCCCCGGGGCTGATTGGGCTCGAACATCAGCACGCCGCCATGCTGCTCGACCACGGTGCGGCACAGGCTGAGGCCGAGCCCCATGCCGTCCGCGCGGGTGGTGAAGAACGGCGTGAAGAGCCGGCCCGCCACGTCGTCGCTGATGCCGCAGCCGAAATCGGTGACCGAGAATTCGAGCCAGCGCCGCACGTCCTCGGCGCCCGAGGGACCGCCCACGGCCACCGCGCGCGCCACGCGCAGCCGCAGCAGCCGGCGGCCGCTGTCGGGCGCGTCCATGGCCTGCATCGCGTTGCGCGCGAGGTTGAGCAGCACCTGCTCGACCAGCGTACGGTCGCACATGACCGCAGGGAGCCGGTCCTCGAACACCACCTCGATGCTCACGCCGAGCTTGCGCGCCTGCAGCCGCACCAGCGGCAGCACCGCGTCGATCAGCGCCTGCGGCGCCACGGCCTCGCGCGTGCGGTCGCGCCGCCGCACGAAGTCGTGCACGCTGCGGATCACCTGGCCGGCACGGTCGGCCTGCTCGGCGATGCGGCGCACGGCCATCGCCACTTCGGCCTGCGGACCGCTCGCCTGCGGCCCGAGCATGTTGAGCGAGCCGGTGGCATAGCTGGCGATGGCCGCCAGCGGCTGCGTGAGCTCGTGGCTCAGCAGGGAGGCCATCTCGCCCACCGTGGCGAGCCGCGCGCTGGCCTGCAGGCGCTCCTGGCTGGCGCGCGAGAGCTCTTCGATGCGGCGCTGCTCGCTGATGTCGATGAAGGCGCTCATCCAGCCTGTCTGCACGCGCTGCGCGTTGATCAGCGGCGCCTCGAAGATCAGCACCGGAAAGCGCGTGCCGTCCTTGCGCATGAAGACCGATTCGAAGCCCTCGCGCGGCGGCATGCCGCCCGCGAGGCGCCGCACCTGCCGCTGCTGGTATTCGTGCGCCAGCTCCGTGGGCCAGTACGGCGCCTCGATCGACGCGCCGCTGCCGGCCATGAGTTCCTCGGGCGCGAAGCCGACCATCTCGCAGAAGGCCGGGTTGACGTAGGTGATGCGCCCCTGCAGGTCGCGCGCGCGCAGGCCGGTGATGACCGAGTCTTCCATGGCCTTGCGGAATGCGAGCGCGTCGGCAAGGTCGCGTTCGGCGCGCAGGCGCCGCCGCGTGTCGCGCGCGAGCAGCACCAGCACCGACACCAGCGCGATCGAGATCGCGGTGACCAGCCCCGTGAGCACGTTCGGGAACAGGTCGGGCGCCGCGCGCCAGCCATCGACGCGCAGCATCAGCGCATTGCCGGGCAGGTCGATGAGTTGCTGCGAAGTGAAGACGCGCGTGCCGGTGCGGCGCGAGGTGCCGAGCGCCGCCAGGCGCGTGCCGTCGGTTTCGGTGAAAGCCACTTCCTGGCCGCGCGTGAGCGCGGGGCCGACCAGCTCGATGAGCGTGTCGCGCAGCGAGTAGCTGGCCACGAGGAAGCCGCCGGCGTCCATCGGCACGCAGAGCTCCATCACCTCGATGCCGGCGCCGGCGAGCACCGGCACGTAGTGGCTCGGCGAATAGGCGGGCGCGCCGAGCTTGCGCGCGGCCGCGCAGGCCAGCGCCACGTCCGGCTGGCCGGCGCCGCGGCTCGCGTCGTCGATCAGCCGCGTTCGGTAGGGCGTATTGGCCGCGGCAAGCGGGCGCAGCGCCGCATCGCGCCATTCGAGCCGCAGCCACTCGCGGTGCTCGCGCAACAGCGCGGCCGCGGCCTCGGTCCAGTGCGCGCGGTCGATGCCCAGGGCCTGGGTGGCGCGCAGGCTCTGGCCATTGCGCTGCAGCCCGGTGCGCAGGTCGGCCACCGCATCGCTGGTGTCGCGGTCGAGCGCCGCCTGCACCTGCTCCACCTCGTGCCGCCCCGCGAGCCAGACCACGGTGACCAGCAGCGCCGACACCAGCACTGCCAGAATCAGCCAGAGGAACCAGCGCTGCCACAGCGAGCGCAGCCGCACGAAGGCGGAGGTCGCCCAGCGCGGCGGCGCGACGCTCAGGGCCTGCATCAGAGCACGCAGTGCGACAGCGCGGGCAACTGCGCGCGCATGCGTCCGGCCTGGCCGGCGTCGATGTCGAACAGCACCACGCCTTCGCCCTCGGCCTGCTGGGCCACCACCGAGCCCCAGGGATCGACCACCATCGACTGGCCCCAGGTCTGGCGGCCGTTCTCGTGCGTGCCGCCCTGCGCGGGGGCCACCACCCAGGCCAGGTTCTCGATGGCGCGGGCGCGCAGCAGCACTTCCCAGTGCGCGGCGCCCGTCGTGCGCGTGAACGCGCTCGGCACCAGCAGCAGGTCCGCGCCCTGGCGAGCGAGCGCGCGGTAGAGCTCGGGAAAGCGCAGGTCGTAGCAGACGCTCATGCCCACGCGCCAGCGGTGGCCGTCGCGCGAAGGCAGGTCGAACACCACGGGTTCGCTGCCCGGCGCGATGACACGGCGCTCGTCGTAGCGCTCGGCCCCGTTGTCGAAGTAGAAAAGATGGATCTTGTCGTAGCGCGCCACGCAGCGGCCCTCGGGCGAGTAGGCGAGCGAGCTGTTGAACACGTGCTCGGCTTCGGGGCTCTCGATGGGCAAGGTGCCGCCGACGATCCAGAGCCCGAACGTGCGTGCGGCATCGGCGAGGAAGTCCT
This sequence comes from Variovorax sp. Soil_C_39, assembly GCF_057656815.1. NCBI lineage: Bacteria > Pseudomonadati > Pseudomonadota > Betaproteobacteria > Burkholderiales > Comamonadaceae > Variovorax > Variovorax sp. Soil_C_39. The sequence goes on along the minus strand of NZ_JBDGJQ010000005.1, from coordinate 272,728 downwards.
GCACCGGGCCCGATCCGGCGGTCTCGCGCAGGCCGAGCTTGTCGGTGTCGCGTGCGCCCATCGTGCAGAAATATTCGGGCAGCACCGCGAGTTCGGCGCCGGCGGCCGCCGCCGCCGCAAGCAGCTCGTGGGCGCGCCCAAGGTTGGCTTCGCGGGTGATGGCCGAGACCATCTGGAGGGCTGCGACTTTCATGGTGAGGTCTCCATTCACTTGCCGCCGAGGCCCGGCGCCGGCAGCAGGCTCTGCGGCTCGGGAAAAATCGAGCGCGGCACCTTGGCGATCTTCGGGTCGGCCCAGGTGCCTTCGATGTGGAACTCCTGCGTAGCCGCTGCAGCGAGCGGCTTGCTGAGCACCCACTGCGCGAGGAAGGTGCCCAGGCCGATGGCCGGATTGATCGCCGTGGCCACCAGGGCGGCCGTGCCGGCATTGATCTCGGGCACTACCACCACGCGAAGGTCTTGCGTCTCGCGCACGATGTCGGCCGAGCCGTCCATCAGAGCCGCCGCATTGACGCCCTTCATCTGCAGGTTGTTGGTGCTGGCGATGCCGCTGCGGATGCGGGCGTCGCCGCGGATGAAGTCGAAGGCGAAGCCCTGGCTGAACACGTCGCGGAAATCGAGCGTGAGCCGCCGCGGCAGGGCCTGCAGGCTCAGCACGCCGAGCAGCTTGGCCAAGCCCGGATCGGCCTTGAGGAACTGGCCCGCGCCGACGTTGACCTGCAGCTGTCCGCCGAGGCTCGGGTAGTCGAGGGAGAACGGCGAACCGCGCCACTCGACCTCGCCTTCGAGCCGGCCGCTGCCGCGCCGCAGCACGCCGGGCATGCCGAAGCGCGTGAGCAGGTCGCCGGCGTCGGCGATCTCGAGCTTGAAGCTCATCGACGTGCGGCGCTGCTGCTCGCCACGCCCGGGCGTGGCGGCCCAGGTGCCCTTGGCCGAGAAGCTGGCCTCGGGCACCGTGAAGCTCAGCTTGTTGAGCAGCCACTCGCGGCCTGCGCCGCCGCGGTTGACGGCGTCGATCTCGGCGCGGCCGAGGCGCTTGCCGAGCAGTTCGAAGTCGTCGATCACGATGTCGAGCGCCGGCAGCGTGCCCGGCTGTTCATCGAGCAGGGTTTCGACCTGCTTCGCCTCGGTGGGCGCTATCTTGAGCCGCGCGAGCCGCGCATAGAGGCGCCCGGCCTGCGTGTGGCGGTACTCGGCATAGCCGCTGAGTTCGGTGGCGTCGATGTTGGCGCGCCAGAGCGCCCCGTCGCGCGTGCCGCCGAGCACCACATCGTGCAGCGTGCGGCCCGCGATACCGAGCTCCTTCGCCCGCACGGCGATGCGCGTGGGCAGGTAGCCCATCGACGCCTCTTCAGCGCCCGCCGTTTCGCCCGTGCCGCCGTTGCTGCTGCCGCCCGCGGCGGCCTGGCCGACCAGCGCCTGCCAGGCAGGCATGTCGAGCTTGGTCACATTGACGTTGGCGAGCACGCCGTTGTCCGGCACGCTCGCGGTCTCGCCCTCCGCCAGGCCGACGCCGATGCTGCCCCGCAGCACCCGCGGCTCGGCGCCGGAGATGTCGCGCACGTATTGCGCTTCGCCGATGCGACCGAGCGCCATCGAGAGCTGGTCCTGCAGGGGCACGGCCACACCGTTGCGCGTCTCGCGCTGCAGCACCTTCTTCTCGATGCGCAGCGGCATCGCCTCGTCGGCCGTCTTGACGAGCGGCGCAGGCAGGTCGAGCGCCAGACCCTGCAGCGTGCTGGTGAGCGAGAACTCGGGCACGTCGTCGCGCATCGAGAAAGTGGCCGCATAGGGCGTGCTGCCGCTGGCCTTGGCGGCGATGCGCGTGAGCCACTCGGCCTCGCGCGCGCCGCGCAGGCCTTCGGCCGACGCGGTGCCCTGCGCCTTCAGCGCCACCTCGCGGTTCGGCCCGGCGAAGCGGCCCCGGCCCTCGATGCGGATGTCGCCGCCCAGCAGCCGACCCTGCACGCCCGCGAGCGAGAAGCCGGTTTCGGTGAACCCGACCGCGCCCTTCAAGTCCGTGAACGACGGCGCCTCCGGAACGAGCTGCAGTTCGTTGCTGCCCGACAGCGCGATGCTGGCCTGCACCTTGGCCGCATCGAGCGCGGCGAGCGGGAGTTCTAGGCGCAGCCGGTAGTCGGCAGGGCCGGCGGCGCGGACGCGCGCCAGTGCCTCGCCGGTGTCGCCCCCGACCAGCGGCGCGCCCACGCGCAGCAGCTCGCCGAGCGGGCCCCGGGCCTGGGCGTCGACGCGCAAAAGCGAGGCATCGTGCGACATGTCGGCGATCTGCGCCTCGGCCCGGGTGATCTCGATGCCCGCGGTGCCGGCCAGCTTGCCGCGCGCATTGCGCACCAGCATGCCCGCGCGTTCGAACACCAGTTCGCCCGACACGCCGGTGAGCGCGGGCCACACGGGTTCAGGCGCGGCCGGGGCCGCGGGCCTGGTCGCCTTCGAGGCCGTGGCGGCCGCGAGCGCCGAGGCCGGCGGCACATAGGCGTAGTCGACGCCGGCGACCTTGGCCGCAATGCGGAACTCGCCCTGTTTCGGGTCCATGAAAGGCATGTCGTGCAGGTCGCCGCGCACGCGGAAATCGACGCTGCTCGCCACGCCCTTGGTGACGGCGCTGCGCACGTAGTCGCGCGTGTGCTGGGGAATGTCGAGCGGCAGGTAGCGGTACACCCGCGTGCCGTCGGCGCGCACCAGCTTGCCCTGGAGATCGAGCACGCCCGGATAGCGCGAGCGGCCGGCCGACACGGCCGGGTCGCTGGTGCGCCAACTGGCTTCGGCCTCGCCTTCGGCATCGGCATTGGCGAAGCGCAGCTTCGACACCTGCAACTGCGCGGCGCCCTTGTCGAGCTTCCACTGGAGCTGGGCCGAGAGCCGGTCGACCGGAACGACCGGTTCCTCGAACACGCCAGGAAATTCCAGCGTGCCCTGCGCGATGGCGAGCGCTGCGTTGCCGCCCGCCTGGGTGGCGTCGAACTCGAGCGTGGCGCCGCTCAGGCCGGGCGCGCCGGCGTTGGCGTGCGGGGCCGGGGCGGCGGTGCCCGCGGCTGGCGGAGGGCCGGCCTCGGCAGGTTGCGCGGCAACCCGCAGGCCGCTGATCCGGCCCTTGGCCTGGTAGCGCTCGGGCGCACCGAGCGAGCCCTGCCAGTTCAGCTCGATGCGCTCGACCAGCCCGCGCGGCGCGTAGGCGTCGAGCAACCGGTGCGTGGCTTCGCCCAGCGGCAGGCGGTCGGCAATCAGCGCAAGCGCTGCCAGGTCGAGCCGGTCGGCGCGCAGCGCGCCGTGCTCGGGCGTGGGCCCGCGCGCGGGCGAATGCTGCAGCCACAGGTTGCCGCCGGGCCAGCGCATGCCGTCGGCGGTGTCGAACTGCAGGGCCGCGGTCGAGAACTCGAGATGGTCTTCGCTGAGCTGGCCGGCGAGTCGCCCCGTGACCGAGCGCAGCACCAGCGGCTGCAGGCCGCGGCCCAGCGAGGCATCGACGCGGTGCAGGCCAAGGTCGGCGGCGCCGCCGACGATCTGGCCGTCCTTCACGTCGGCCCACATGCGCAGCGCGCCGTTGGCTTCGCGGATGCGCGCATCGATCGACACGTAGCGGCCCAGGCGGGTCACGTCCATGTATGGCAAGTCGGCGTAGATCTGCCCGTCCCAGGTCTGCCAACGGCCGGAGCGCACCGACAGCAGCGGCTGGCGAAACTGGCCGCGCAGCGTGAAACGCTCGCCCCAGCCAGCGGGCGGCGTGGCGTCGAGCCGCAGCGCGTGGCGCCGGCCGCCGTTGCGCGCGACGAAGCGCACGTCGCTCAGGAGCAGCGGCTCGGCTTGGCGCTGCTCGTCGGTCCAGCGCACCGTGCCGCCTTCGATCACGAGTTCGCGCTGGGCGAAAAACCAGTCGGCCGCACGGGTCTCTCCGGTGGTGTCGTTGGCCATGTGGAGGCCCGCCACGTGCAGTTTGCCCATCGCGTCGCGCCGCACGTCGATCTGCGGGCCCTCGATGTAGAGCTGCTCGAAGTTCAGGCGCCAGAGCGAACGCGGCGAAACGCTCGCAACGATCCGCACGAGGCGCAGGGCTTCTCGCTGCTGGGCATCATGGAGCACCACGTCGCGCAGTTCGAAGGCCGGAAAGAGGCTGTCGGACCGCGCGGTGATCGACCCGATGCGAACCGGTACCCCGATGGCCCTGCTGGCCTGGGCCTCGAGTGCGCCACGGTAATCGCCGATTCGCGGCACAATCCACGCGTGTAGGACAACCACTGTCAGCGCCAGCAGAAGCCATGCAGCGATCAGCAAACCCAGCAGCCAGCGCGCGGTCGCAGCGGTGATCTTGAGCAGACGTGAAGGGGGAGACGCCGTGTCGTTCATTGAGGATCGCGCTGTGTCCGGAATTATGACCGCCAGCATCCAGACGGGTTCCTCGGGAGCCGATAACAGTGTGAACCAGTTGCCATCCACGCCATCCGCTGCGCCTGAGGCCGCGCCCCTTTCCTCCTACTCGCGTTTCGTGCAGCGCTTGCGGCGCCGCTATGCGGCCGAGCTGCGGCTGCTCGCGCCCGGCGCGCCGCGGCGCGAAGCGATGGCCGCGGCCTACGACGCGCTGCGCGCGCGCGGCGACGCGGTGGGCGATGCGCTGCGCACCGTGCGCCAGCTCGTCATGGAGCGGCTGGTCACGCTCGACTGCGACCACCAGGCGCCGTTGGCCGTGGTGACCACCGCGGTGACCGAACTCGCGGAGTTCGCGCTCGACGTCGCCTGCCGCGACGCCTGCCAGGAACTCGACGCGCTGCACGGCGCGCCGCTCGGGCCCGACGGGCAGCGCGCGCAGCTCTGGGTGGTGGGCATGGGCAAGCTCGGCGCGCGCGAGCTCAACGTTTCGAGCGACATCGACCTGATCTACCTCTACGACGCCGACGGCGAGACCGGGGGCGACGCCGACGGCCGCGGCCGACTGTCGAACCAGGAGTATTTCGGGCGCGCCGTGAAGCGCATCTACGCGCTGGTGGGCGACACCACCGAGCACGGCTTCGTGTTCCGCGTCGACCTGGCGCTCCGGCCGAACGGCAATTCCGGCCCGAGCGTGGTCTCGCTCGATGCGCTCGAAGAGTATTTTCAGGTGCAAGGCCGCGAATGGGAACGCTTTGCCTGGATGAAGAGCCGGGTCGTGGCGCCGCGCGCCATCGTGTCCGAGGGACTCGCGCAGGGCTTGCGCGCCACGGTGCTGCCGTTCGTGTTCCGCCGCTACCTCGACTACAGCGTGTTCGATTCGCTGCGCACGCTGCACCGGCAGATCCGCGAGCAGTCGGCGCGGCGCAGCGCCGGGCGGCCCGAGCGCGCGAACGACGTGAAGCTCTCGCGCGGCGGCATCCGCGAGATCGAATTCACCGTGCAGCTGCTGCAGGTAGTACGCGGCGGGCAGTTCCCCGAACTGCGCACCCGGCCCACGCTCGATGCGCTGCAACGGCTGGCGCGCGCAGGCCTCATGCCGCAGGAGACCGCCGACACGCTGGCCACGGCCTACGAGTTCCTGCGCCGCGTCGAGCACCGCATCCAGTACCTCGACGACCAACAGACGCACATGCTGCCGGTGGCCGACGACGATCTGCGCTGGGTCGCACAGACCATGGGCTACGCCAACTGCTGCCCGTTTCTCGAGCAGCTCGATGCGCACCGCGAGTTCGTCGCGCAGGAGTTCGACAAGCTCTTGGGCGGCGACAAACCCTGCAACGGCAAGTGCAGCGGCAAGAACGCCGCCGCACCGACCGATCTGGCCGACCTGCTCGATCGCCTGCCGCCCGCCTTTGCGGCGCGCATCCACGACTGGTGCGAACAGCCGCGCATGATGGCGCTGCGCGACGAGACGCGCGCGCGGCTGCGGCAGCTGGTGCAGCGCACCGGGCAATGGCTCGAGGAACCCGACGGCGACGGACCGGGGCAGACGCCGCGCCACGTCCAGGCTGCATTGCGCTGGGCCGACTGGATCGAACCGCTGCTGCGGCGCGAAAGCTACCTGGCGCTGCTGGTCGAGCGGCCCGCCGTACAGGAGCGCCTGCTGCGCCTACTAGGCGCCGCCAAGTGGCCCGCGCGCTACCTGATGCAGCACCCGGGCGTGATCGACGAACTTGCGAGCGACGAGATGCTCTCGGGCCGCTTCGTCGCGGCCGAATTCGAGAGCGAGCTCGAGGCACGGCATGCGTCGCTGACCCGCACCGGCGAGGCCGACGAAGAGCGGCTCTTGAACCTGCTGCGCCACGCCCACCATGCCGAGGTGTTCCGCACGCTCGCGCGCGACGTGGACGGCCGGCTCACGGTCGAGCAGGTGGCCGACGACCTGAGCGCGCTGGCCGACGCCACGCTGCGCGTGACGGCACGCTGGTGCTGGCCGCATGTGCGCAACCGGCACCGCGAGGTGCCGCAGTTCGCGATCATCGGCTACGGCAAGCTCGGCGGAAAGGAACTGGGCTACGGCAGCGACCTCGACATCGTGTTCGTCTACGACGACGACGACGAGCGCGCCGGAGAGGTCTACGCCGCCTACGTGCGCAAGCTGATCAACTGGCTCACCGTGAAGACGCGCGAAGGCGACCTGTTCGAGATCGACACGGCCCTGCGACCCAACGGCAACTCGGGCCTCCTGACGACCAGCTTCGAAGCCTACGAGCGCTACCAGCTTGGCCGCGGCAGCAACACCGCGTGGACCTGGGAACACCAGGCGATGACGCGCGCGCGCTACGTGCTCGGCAGCGCAGCGCTCGGCGAGCGTTTCGACCAGGTGCGCGAGGCCGTGATCGTGGCGCCGCGCGACCGCGAGGCGCTGAAGGCCGAGATCATCGCGATGCGCAACAAGGTGCGCAGCGCCCGGCCGGTCAAGGCCGACCGATTCGACGTCAAGCACAGCCCCGGCGGCATGGTCGACGCCGAGTTCGTGCTGCAGTTCCTCGTGCTGTCGTCGTCGGCGGAACACCCGGAGCTCATACCGAACCTCGGCAACATCGCACTGTTGCTGCGCGCCGAAGCGGCGGGGCTGCTGCCCGAAGGGGTCGGCCGCGCGGCCGCCACCGCTTACCGCGAGCTGCGGCGCGTGCAGCACCGCGCGCGCCTCAACGAGGAACCGACCCAGGTCGCGCCGACGGCGCTGGCGGCCCAACGCGACGCGATGCTCGCGCTCTGGAAAGCGGTGTTCGGCGGATGAGGGCCGCCGCCCGTCTTCATGCACCCTGGGCCGCATGCGCGCTGGCGCTCGCGGTGCTTCTCGCGGGCTGCGCCAGCGGTCCGCGCGGCGGCCGCGACGGACCGGCGGCGAGCATTCCCGCCGGCCTCGACCGCGTGCCCGACGCCGAGCCCCGCATCGAGCCCATCCGCGCGAGCGGCGGCACGAGCAAGCCCTACACGGTGCTGGGCCGCGCCTACCAGCCGATCACCGACGACCGGCCTTTCCGCGAATCGGGCATCGCCTCGTGGTACGGGCGCAAGTTCCACAGCGCATCGACCGCGAGCGGCGAGCCCTACGACATGTACGCCATGACGGCCGCGCACAAGACGCTGCCGCTGCCGAGCTACGTGCGCGTGCGCAACCCGGCCAACGGCCGCGAGGTGATCGTGCGCGTGAACGACCGGGGGCCTTTCGTCGACGGCCGCATCATCGACCTGAGCTACACCGCGGCGCTCAAGCTCGACCTTTTGCGCGGCGTGGCGCCGGTCGAGATCGAGCGCATCACGAACGAAGACATCCGCACCGGCGCCTGGCGGCGCGACGCGGGCAGCACCTATGCCGCGGCCGGCCGTGCTGCCCCGGCGCCCCGCGCCACAGGCGCGTCGGTGGCGGTGCCCGCGGCCTGGGCCGCGCCGGTGGCGGCGAATGCGCCCGAAGCGGTGACCATGCCCGTGACGCCGCCGACGCCGGTCGCGCCCGCTGCCCAGTCAGTGCCGCCCGTGGCCGACCCCGGGCGCGACACGCCGCCGCCGCGGGCGCCGATCGTGGTGACCGACCTCGCGCCGCTCGAACCGCTTGCCGCACCTGCAGCGCCCAGCCCGGCATCCGCCGCAACGCCCTCGCCCGCTGCGTCCGCCGGCTTCTGGGTGCAGCTCGGCGCGTTCCGCGAGCACGACGGTGCACGGCGCCTGCTGGGCGAGGCGGCGCGTGGCCTGCCTGCGCTGGCGCCGCAACTGCGGGTGTTCAGCGAGGCCGGCACGCACCGGCTGCAGGCCGGGCCTTTTGTGTCGCGCGAAGCGGCCGGCGAGGTCGTTTCGCAGCTGCGAGAGACCCTGCGCATCACGCCTGTGGTGGTCGAGCGCCGCTGAGCCGGGCAGCCTGCCTATTTCGACGCATAGCGGCTTGCAATGCGCGCCAGTTTGTCCGGATTGCGCTGCACGCGGATGCGCGCGATGCGCTCGCCGTCGATCTCGAAGGTCTGTACCGATTCGAGCTGCCCGTCGATGAAGCGCAGCAGGCCCGGCTCGCCATTGATGTCGACGAATTCCATACGGACCGCCGCGCCCATACGGCGCCAGAGCGCGAAGTAGAGCAGCGCCACGCGCCGGCTGCCGCGCAGCGCCTTGCTGAAGGTCTGCACCTTGCCGCCACCGTCGCCGATCAGCTCGGCGTCTTCGGCCATCAGCGCCTTGAGATCGTGCAGGCTGCCGCGCGCCGCGGCATCGGCAAAGGCGCGCAGCAGGCGCTCGTGGGTCTCGCGCGGCACCTTGAAGCGCGGGCGCGCCTCCTGCAGCTGGGCCTTCGCGCGGTGCACCAGTTGCCGACAGGCGGCCTCGCTCTTGCCGAGCGTGCTGGCGATCTCGTCGTAGTCGGCGTCGAACACTTCGCGCAGCAGGAACGCAGCACGCGCCTCGGGTGCAAGGCGTTCGAGCACGGCAAGGAAGGCGATCGAGACGTTGTCCGCGCGCTCGAGCAGCGCTTCAGGCGAGGTCGGCCCCTCAGTGAGCGTGGGCTCTGGCATCCAGGCGCCGATGTAATGCTCGCGCTGAACCTTGGCGGCGCGCAGACGATCGATCGAGAGGCGGGTGACGACGGTGACCAACCAGGCTTCGGCACTCTCGAGGCGGGCCTTGTCGGCTTCATGCCAGCGCAGCCAGGCGTCCTGCACAACCTCTTCGGCCTCGGCAACGGAGCCGAGCATGCGGTAGGCGATGCCTTGAAGGCGGCGGCGGTGGCTGTCGAAAGCGAGAGTCGGGTCGTCCATGCTCGCTAGACGGACGGACGACCGGATTTGTGACAGGCAAGCCGCCCCGTCGGGCCGATCGGGCTCAGGCGCCCTGGTACTCGGACTTGGGCGCGACGGTCGCGGCCAGTTCCTTGCGGTAGCGGTTGAGTTCCTGCACGGTCTTGAAGCTGCGGTCCATCAGCAGGCTCAGGTTGTGCAGGATGCGCTCGCCGACCTTGCTCTCCCAGACCGCATCGAACTTGATCTGCTTGTCGAGCCAGTGCTCGAGCCAGTCCGGGTCGGGCATGCGGCTCTGGATCGTGTCGTTCGGGAACAGCGCCTTGTTGACGTGCAGGTTGGTCGGATGCAGCGCCTGCGCGGTGCGGCGTGCACTGGCCATCAGCACGCCGACCTTGGTGAAGGCGGCACGTGCCTCGTCGCCGAATTTTTCCATCGCGCGCTTCATGTAGCGCAGGTAGGCGCCGCCATGGCGGGCCTCGTCCTGGCTCAGCGTGGTGTAGATGTGCTTGATGACCGGCTCGGTATGCCACTGCGCGGCGCGGCGGTACCAGTGGTTGAGGCGAATCTCGCCGCAGAAGTGCAGCATCAGCGTCTCGAGCGGCGGCGCCGGGTCGAAATCGAAGCGGACCTCGTGCAGCTCCTGCTCGGTCGGCGCATGCTGGGGGCTGAAGCGCTTGAGGTACTCCATGAGCACCAGCGAATGCTTCTGCTCCTCGAAGAACCAGATCGACATGAAGGCCGAGAAATCACTATCGTGGCGGTTGTCGCGCAGGAACATCTCGGTGGCCGGCAGCGCCGCCCACTCGGTGATGGCGTTCATTTTGATGGTTTGCGCCTGCTCATCAGACAGCAGTGACGCATCGAACGACTGCCAGGGAATGTCCTTGTCCATGTCCCAGCGGACGGATTCGAGTTGTCTGAAGAGTTCTGGATAAAGCATCAAAATCTTTCTAAGGCCGTCGATTTTAGTCGGCTGAGCTTGGCCTGCCTGTGACAGACGGGCGATGATGCGTTTGTACGCAGTGTCCGATACGCCGGATTCGTGCACTTATTGACACCAGGAGTTCCCATGCGAATCCCCTTTCGTTGGCCGCTTGCCGCCATCGCTGCAGGCCTGCTGGCCCCCGGCACCGCGCTCGCGCAGGCCTCCGCCGGTGCAGCGAACCCGCCAGCCGCGGCGGCGGCCGCAGGCGCCGCGTGCCCGGCAGTGCTTCAGCACTCGTTCCCGCGCCTGCAGGACGAGAAACCCCAGTCGTTGTGCCAGTATTCGGGCAAGGTGGTGCTGGTGGTGAACACCGCGAGCTTCTGCGGGTTCACCCCGCAATACAAGGGGCTGGAGGCACTCGACAGCAAATATCGGGCGCGCGGCCTCGTGGTGCTCGGTTTTCCGTCCAACGACTTCTCGCAGGAATCGGGCTCCAACAAGGAAATCGCCGATTTCTGCGAAAGCACCTTCGGCGTGAAGTTTCCGATGTTCGCCAAGACCTCGGTGCGCGGCGCGGAGGCCAACCCGCTGTTCAAGCAGCTCGCGCTCGCTTCGGGCACGACACCGAAATGGAATTTCTACAAATACCTGATCGGGCGCGACGGCAAAGTGGTGCAGGCCTGGTCGAGCATGACGGCGCCGGATGAGGCCGCCTTCGTGAAGGCCATCGAAGGCCAGCTCGCAGCGAACTGAAACCTGATGACGTGCCGCAACCGATGGTCACAAACGTTTACCACTGGGGCGGGAACCGGGCTGGCACACTGTGCTCATAACGAGCGTGGGCAGCCAAATGCTCTCCGGTTTTTCATGTTGCGAGGTCTTCCAGGCGTCCAGTCTGGTTGAAATCCCGAGGTGATTCTTCTCCTCCTCCCTCCCTCCCTCCTTCGCGTCGGGGCGCCTCGCAGCATTTTTGTATTGTTTGATGGGAACAGGCGCAGCTGAAAAGGCTTCCCGCCATTGAAAAAGGCGCCAGAGGCGCCTTTTTTCACGGTTGCGTATCGATGAAGCTGGGCCGCAGCATCAGCTTGTCGTACAGCTTGGCCAGATTGCCGTGCGCGCCGCGCCAGTCGATCTCGGGAAAGCGGAGCCCGACCCAGCCGAGCGCACAACCCACCGCGATGTCCGAAAGGCTCAGGTGGATGCCGCTGCAGAAGGGCTTGTCGGCGAGCCCCTTGGCCATGGCCCCAATGCCGCCCTCGACCTTGGCGCGCTGGCGCGCGATCCAGGCCGTGCTGCGCTCGGCGTCGCCGCGGCCGCTCCAGGTCGCCTCGAGGCGCCACAGCACGCCCGCATCCATCACGCCATCGGCCAGCGCCTCCCAGGTCTTGACCTCGGCGCGCTCACGGCCCTGCTGGGGAATGAGCTTGCCCACGGGAGACAGGGTGTCGAGGTATTCGACAATCACGCGGGAATCGAACATCGCGTCGCCGCCTTCCATGACGAGGCAAGGCACCTTCCCGAGCGGGTTGGACTGCGCGATGGTGGTGTCAGCGGACCAGACGTCTTCAAGCACGAACTGGTAGTCGAGCCGCTTCTCGGCCAACACCACGCGCACCTTGCGCACATAGGGGCTGGCGGCCGATCCGATCAGTTTCATGAAGACTCTCTCCCTCTGGATTGGTAACGTTTGTTCGATGCCATTTTAGGGGAAGGCCGAAAAGTGCAGCCTGCGAACTGTCGCGGATGCGGGACGGCGGCCCGCCTAAAATTCGGGCATGAGCTTCTCCACCGTCTCCGCCCTCTCCCCACTGGACGGCCGCTATGCGGCCAAACTCGCGGCATTGCGCCCGCTGATGAGCGAACAGGGCTACATGCACCGGCGCGTGCAGGTCGAGGTGGCATGGTTCATCGCGCTGTCGGACTGCGGCTTCGCCGAATTCAAGCCGCTCACGGGCGGCGCCCGCAAGTACCTGCTGGGCCTGGTGTCGCACTTCTCCGAAGCCGATGCGCTCGCGATCAAGGAGATCGAAAAGACCACCAACCACGACGTGAAGGCGGTCGAATACTGGATCAAGTCCAAGTTCGAGGCGCGGCCAGAACTGCTGGCTGCCGCCGAGTTCGTCCACTTCGCCTGCACCAGCGAGGACATCAACAACACCAGCCACGCGCTGCAGATCCAGGCCGCCCGCGAGAAGGTGCTGCTGCCCGCCATCGACGGGCTGATCGCCAAGCTGCGCGAGATGGCGCACCAGTTCGCAGGCGTGTCGATGCTGTCGCGCACTCACGGCCAGACCGCGAGCCCGACCACGGTCGGCAAGGAAATCGCCAACGTGGCGGTGCGGCTGTCGAAGGCCCGCGCCCAGATCGCGGCCGTGCAGTTGCTCGGCAAGATGAACGGGGCGGTGGGCAACTACAACGCGCATCTCGCCGCCTGGCCCGACTTCGACTGGGAGGCGTTCAGCCGCAAGGTGGTCGAAACGCCCGCGCCGCTCGGCCTGGGCCTGAGCTTCCAGCCCTACAGCATCCAGATCGAGCCGCACGACTACATGGCCGAGCTGTTCGACGCGGTGGCGCGCACCAACACCATCCTGGTGGATTTCTCGCGCGACATCTGGGGCTACGTGAGCCTGGGCTACTTCAAGCAGCGGCTCAAGAAGGGCGAGATCGGCTCCTCGACCATGCCGCACAAGGTCAATCCGATCGATTTCGAGAACGCCGAAGGCAACCTGGGGCTGGCCAACGCGGTGCTGCGCCACCTCAGCGAGAAGCTGCCGGTCAGCCGCTGGCAGCGCGACCTGACCGACAGCACCGTGCTGCGCAACATCGGCGTGGCCTTCGGTTACGCGACGCTGGCCTATGCCAGCCTGGCCACGGGCCTCGGCAAGCTCGAGATCAACGAGGAAGCGCTCGCGGAGGATCTCGATGCCTCGTGGGAAGTGCTGGCCGAGCCGATCCAGACGGTGATGCGCCGCTACGGCGTGCAGGGCGCCTACGAGCAGCTCAAGGAAGTGACGCGCGGCAAGACGGTGACGGCCGAGGCGCTGCACGGGCTGATCCGCTCGCTCGACATTCCCGAGACCGAGAAGACGCGGCTGCTGGCCATGACGCCCGCGAGCTACGTGGGCAAGGCGGCGGAGCTCGCCAATCGAATCTGAGGGGGCGCCTACACTCGCGCACCCATGGCCCTCAAATCCACCATCTTCAAGGCCACCGTCGCGGTGGCCGATATCGACCACGGCTACTACGCCGACCACGCGCTGACGCTGGCGCGCCATCCCAGCGAGACCGACGAGCGCATGATGATCCGGCTCGTCGCGCTGGCGCTCAACGCGCACAAGCTGCAGGACGTGTGCCACGGAGACGGCACGCTGGCCTTTGGCGCGGGACTGTCGAACGTCGAGGAGCCCGACGTCTGGCTGCGCGACTTCACGGGCGAGACCAAGCTCTGGATCGAGGTCGGCCAGCCCGAGGACAAACCCGTCATCAAGGCGTGCGGCAAGGCGGACGAGGTGATCGTCTACTGCTTCAACCACGCGGCCGAGATCTGGTGGCGCGGCATCGAAGGCAAGCTCGCGCGGCCGCAGAACCTGCAGGTGTACCGCGTACCCACCGAAGCCTCGCAGGCGCTGGCCCTGCTCGCGCAGCGCAGCATGCAGCTGCAGGCGACGATCCAGGAAAACACGTTGACGCTGGGCGACGGCAGCCGCAGCATCGACGTCGAGCTGAAGCGCTGGAAGTAGGCAGCGCGCCTCTCTCGGTTGCTCGTCAGGCAGCCGGCATCATGCGGCCGCACTGCCAGCACTGCTCGAAGCCCCCCTCGACGCGCTCGCCGCAGCTGCAGCGCCAATCGCGCTGCGGCCGGTGCTGCGCCGCATGCAGCACCTGCTGCGCCAGCTCGAACCGGCTGTCGTCGTCGATCCAGATCTCGGGCAGGCACTGATCGGGCGGCAGGTGGCCCATCGCGGCGCCGAGGAATTCGCGCTGCACGGTGGCCTCGATGCCCTCCTCGCGCAAGGCATGCACCCACAGGGTGGCGATCGCGAGGTTGGGGGCTTGGGCGAGGCGGCGCATGCGCTGGCCTTTCAGGGGGTGTCGTCCGGGCCGAGCGGCTCGGCCGGGTCGTCGGGCCACTGCGGCGGCTCGGCCTCGCGCGCACGTTCCGCATAGCGGTTGAAGCGCCATGCCGAATCTTCCATGGTGATACGGCGCCAGGTGACGCGCTTTTCGGCCGGCGTCATCGCGGGCCAGTGCTGCACCTCGTCGAAGCTGCGGCCGCAGCCCTTGCATTCGTCGTCGCCCTGGCTGGTGGAGCAGATCGCGATGCAGGGCGTGTCGGGGGTGCTGTGGTACCAGTCGAGCCAGGCGGCCCAGGCCTCGGCGGGGAAACCGGCTTCGGCGACCTCGTCCTCGTGGTGGAACACCATGAGGGCGTAGACCTCGGCGAGTGCGCGCAATTCCGGCGCCAGGGTGATGCCGTCAGGCGAGGGACTTTTGGCGCGCCAATGGTTGATGGCGGCCTCGATGTCGGTGATGTGAATGGCGGCCATGGGAGAGAAGAAACAGCGAGCGGCGATCATAGTCCCGCAATTCCCGAGGGCCGCCGGAGGTTAATCAGTGCTATGAATTCGATAGCTCACAAGGCAGATTTAACAAGGCTTTCCAGCCAGCCGTGCAAAACTGCCGAAAACTTTCGGTTGCCAGATCGGGGGCCGCGATGATCTAATTCGCGCACGAAGGGGAGTAGCTCCCGACTGCCATTCACGATGGCGGGAATCGACAGGTCGTCAATACGAAGCACAACACTTCCGGCCTGTCGGGCGACGCGTGCCTTGCTTTGGGGTGCGTGCCGTCGAGCAAGACCTTCGATTTGAACCTGCGCAGGTTTGGTCGAAGCGTTCCTGACTCCCGGTCGTCACCCCGGTCTTCGTCACGCTTCGAACTTCCTGCACGGGATGAATCGAAACGCAACGCATGCGCCGGACCGCCGCTTCCACCCGGAATCGGCGGCCACGCACGAAGACAAGAGGAATCTATGGAACAGTTCATGACCCCGGAATTCTGGGTCGCGGTCGGTCAGATCATCATGATCGACATCCTGCTCGGCGGCGACAACGCCGTCGTCATCGCCCTGGCATGCCGCAAGCTGCCACCCGCCCAGCGCACGAAGGGCATCCTGTGGGGCACGGCAGGCGCCATCGTGCTGCGGGTCATCCTGATCTTCTTTGCGCTCACGCTGCTGGCCATTCCGTTCCTGAAGCTGGCCGGTGCCGTGCTGCTGCTGTGGATCGGCGTGAAGCTGCTTGCGCCCGACCATGACGATGCGCACGGCAACATCGCCGCCAGCGACAAGCTCTGGGGTGCGGTCAAGACCGTGATCATTGCCGACCTCGTGATGAGCGTGGACAACGTGATCGCCATTGCGGGTGCCGCACAGGGCGCCGGCGAAGCACATCAGATGCCGCTCGTGATCTTCGGCCTGCTCGTGAGCATCCCGATCATCGTCTGGGGCAGCCAGCTGGTCATCAAGCTGATGGACCGCTTCCCGATGATCATCACGCTCGGCGGCATGCTGCTGGGCTGGATTGCCGGCACGATGGCCGTGTCCGACCCCGCCCTGGCGAACACCGCTGCCTGGACCTGGGTGCCGAAGGTGCCGCAGACCGACCTGATCCGCTACGGCGCGGGCATCTTCGGTGCGCTGCTGGTGCTGGTCATCGGCAAGTGGGTGGCCATGCGCCAGGCGCGCCGGCATCCTCCTGCCGAAACCGCCACCAGCACCGGCAGCTGATCGCCGCAGAGGCCGCACTCGCCCAGCGGGCAGCCTCTGCCACCCTCACCATCCCACCGAGGAGCGGACCGTGGAAAAGATCATTCTCTATGTCGACGACGCCGGCTACGCCGCAGAGCAGTTCGCCGAACTCGCTCCGGACGCGGACAGCGTGGTGGCCCGGCATTGGGTGCTCGTTGCCTGCGCACCCCGCATGACACACCGCATCAGCAAATGGGTGAGCCATAGCGCGCGTGAGAACTGGCGCGCCAAGTGGTTCAGCAAGGTGCAGGCTCAGTTGCTACCGCTGCTCGAGCGCAATGGCGGGCAGGTCACGCCGGTGCTCGCCAAGGGGCCGCTCACCGAGCTCACGCAGCAGCTGAAGCGCGAGCATGCCGCCACGCACGTCGTCGACGCCCGGCGTCCCAAGATCGGCGTCGACCTCGAGCCGATCACGCCCGACCAGGCGCCGCGGCGCCAGTCGGGCTGGACCTTCCCGGGTGCCGTGATGGGCATGGGCACGCTGCTGGTGCTGGCCAACGAACTGGCCGAATAGGCGCGCGGCGCTTCCCCGACGAGCCCCGGTGCGGCAACGCCCCGGGGCTCGTTGTTTTTCAGGGTGCCTGGGTTATCCTGCGGCCATGCGCATCATCATCAAATGGCTGCTCAGTGCCGTGGCGCTGCTCGCGGTGGCCTACATCTATCCCGGCGTCCAGATCAACAACTTCGGGGTGGCACTGATCGCGGCCGCCATCGTCGGCTTGCTCAACATGGTCGTCAGGCCCGTGCTGGTGGTGCTGACGCTGCCGGTCACGATCGTCACGCTCGGGCTGTTCCTGTTCGTGATCAATGCGCTGCTGTTCTGGGCCGCCTCGGGGCTGCTCGGCGGCTTCCAGGTCAATGGCTTCCTGGCGGCACTGATCGGCTCGCTGATCTATTCGCTGCTGGGCCTCCTCATCGAGGCCGCGCTCGGCGGCCTGCTCTCGAAACGCTGAGCCACCGCGCTACCTGAGCGGCGGCTCTTCCGCCTGCCGCTTCACCAGCACGTCGACCGCCCGCGCGCGGCTGTCGATGATCGAGGCCTCGTAGTGATCGACGGGCGTGCCCGGCCGGCGCATGAGTTCCTGCGCCGCCTTGAGGCGGTCGCGCGCCGCCGGATAGTCGAGGATCGCCACGTTGGCCTCGGCCTCAGCACGCACGGCGCGCACCGTGTCGTTCTGCGCGCCGTACAGGCTGGCCAGCGCGCGCCACGCCGTCGCGTCGCGCGGGTTCGCGGCCACCCAGTCGCGCAGCACCGGCACCAGCGGCGCGGGCTGGCGCGTTGCCACGGCGGCATCGGCCGCGAGCAGCATCTCGGGCCGCTCTTTCGACTTGACATCGAGCAGGCCAGCGGCGCGCGGCGCATCGCCGGACGCCAATGCGATCTCGGCTTGCAGCCAGCGGGCCAGCTTGGCGGCGGAAGCGTCGTCGGCCGTGCGCACCGCGAGCCGCTCGGCCAACGCACCGGCGGCCTTGTGGTCGCGCAGTTCCTTGGCCGCGAAGGCCGCGGCGTACAGCGTGCCCGCCTGCTGGGCCGGGCTGCTGCGCGCGAACTCGCCGCTGCCGGCCGCATCGATCCAGAGCCGCAGCACATCGACGCCCGGCCGCGTGAGCGCGCGGGCGCGCGCGGCCACCATCGCGTGGTCCATGGCGAGCGGCAAGGGCTCGACTGCATCCATGCGGAACTGGAAGCGCCCCTGCATGTCGGAAATGCGCTCGGAATTGAGCGGATGGCTGCGCAGGTACGGGTACGAGCCGTTGTCGTTGAGCCGCGAGGCGTACTGCAGCTTCTCGAACATGGTGGCCGCCCCCTGCGGCGCGAAGCCGGCCTGCGTCATCACGCCGAAGCCCACGCGGTCGGCCTCGCGCTCCATGTCGCGCGAGAAGCTCAGCTGGTTCTGCATGAAGAGCGCCTGGCTGCCCATGATGACGGCCTGCCCCGCATCGGCATTGCGGCTCTTGCTGGCCGCGATCATGCCGAGGATCAGGCCCGCGATCATCAGCGGCATCTGCTTGCCCTGCTGATTCATCATGCGCGAGATGTGGCGTTGCGTGACGTGCGACAGCTCGTGGCCGAGCACCGTCGCCAGTTCGTCGCGGCTGCCCACCGCGGCGATCAGGCCCATGTTCAGGCCGAGGTAGCCGCCCGGCAGCGCAAAGGCATTGATGTTGCGGTCGCGCCCGAGCAGCACCACCCAGGCAAAGCGCTCGTCGAGCTCGGGCGTGAGCTCGCCGCGCTGGCGCGCTGCCGCTAGCAGGCGCTGCCAGATCTCTCGCACGTAGGCGCCGACCACCGGATCGTCGACGTAGTCGGTGTCGCGATAGAGCTCGCGCGCAATCTGGTCGCCAAGCTGGCGTTCGGCACTGGCGGTCATCTCGCCGCCATCGCCCAGGCCCGGCAGCACCTGCAGCTGCGCCCGGGCCGGCACCGGCAGCAGCACCTGCGACGCGATCAGCACGGCCGCACAGAGCGACCGCAGCACAGGCACGGCAGAAGAGGGTCTCGTAGTCTTGGCAGAAGTGGTCGTCAAGCGCGGCATTCCTCGTCGATGGCTCGGGCTCGTATGATGCATCTCCCCACGGAATGTTCACCCCATGAGTAGTTCCCTCACCCATTTTGACGCGCAGGGCCAGGCCCACATGGTTGACATTGCGGCCAAGCCCGCCACGCACCGCGTGGCCGTGGCGACCGGCCGCATCGAGATGCAGCCCGCCACGCTGGCCCTGATCCAGACGGGCACCGCGAAGAAGGGCGACGTGCTCGGCATCGCGCGCATCGCCGGCATCCAGGCGGCCAAGAAGACCAGCGACCTGATCCCGCTGTGCCACCCGTTGGCGCTCACGCGCGTCGCGCTCGCGTTCACGCTGGCCGAGACGGGCCAGGCACCGCAAGTGACCTGCACCGCCACGGTGGAGACCGTGGGCCCGACCGGTGTCGAGATGGAAGCCCTGACCGCCGTGCAGGTGGCGCTGCTCACCATCTACGACATGTGCAAGGCCGTGGACCGGGGGATGCGGATCACCGACGTGCATGTGCGCGAGAAGCACGGCGGCAAGTCGGGGAGCTACGTGGCCGGCTGACAGCTTTGGGCGCTACGGCGCGCCGCGGCGGTCAGTGGCTTCGCCCCGTAGCCAGCGCTCGTATTCGCCCGGAAAGGCGATGCGGAAGCGTTCGGCCTGGGCGCGCGCCTCGGCGTGCCGGCCGAGCAGTTCGGCGCTCTCGATCAGCTTGACGATCACGCGTGGCTCGGGCGAAAAGTGCATCGTCCGCTCGGCCAGCGCGTGCACGGCGGCGGCGTTGGCCGGCGTCACGGCCGTGAGTGTCAGCCCGGCGAAGCCCGCTTGCCGCGCGAACAGCCAGGATCGCCGCGCCTTGGCGAGCGTGTCGTCTTCGTAAGCCGGCAGGCGCTCGTCGCGCGGCAGGTAGATCTGGCTGATGCGGATGTAGTCCCAGCCGGCGTAGCCGACCACCGCCAGCAGCACGGCCGCGGCGGTCGAAGCCGGCACCGGCGGCGCAAGCCACCGCGGCTTGGCGCGCGGCTTTCCGGCGGGCGACGCTGGCCACAGCAGGCCGAGGCAGAGCCCGAAAACCAGCTGGAACGGCCCATACCAGAGCGGATATTCGAGCAGGCTGTGCAGCGTGACAGCGCCCAGCATGCCCCACGCCATGAGCCGAGCGGGATCATGCTCGCGCCAGGGCCGTGCCGCCCACACCATCCACGCGAAACTACCGCAGACCAGCACCGACACCGGCACGCCCAGCTCGACCGCCAGGTGCAGCGGCAGGTTGTGCGCGTTGTCGAGGATCTCGGGGAATCGCGACCCCTCGTACAAGGTGCTGAAGTGCGCGAACGAAAGCTCGCCCCAGCCCCAACCCACCCAGGGGCGCTCGGCGATCAGCGAAAGCACGTTGCGCCAGAGCACCAGCCGCGTGTGGTCGCCAGGCGCGCCCTCCTGCAGTCGGCGCATCATGCCTTCGACCTCGCCAGCAGCGAGCTGCGGCAGCAGCCAGGCCAAGGCGAAGTAGATCGGAATCATCGCGAGCAAGGCCCAGGAAGGCGGCAACACGAAGCGGGCACTTCCTTCTGGTTTTGTTTTCGCCCTGCGCCGCTCCTGCCAAGCAATCCAGGAGACCACGCCGGTGATCGACAGCAGCTGGAGCAAGCCGGTGCGCGATGTCGACGCAGCCGCGGCCACGAGCAGCAGCAGGATGGCCGCCGCCGACCAGCGGCCGCCCCGCGCCGATGGCTGCTGCCGTGTCGCATGAATCCAGAGTGCCGCCACCAGCGCCATGCTGATCAGCGTGGCGAACTGGTTGCGCTGGCGCAGGTTGCCGTAAGCCTGCCCCAGCGCGGGCGTGGTGGTCCAGGGCACCAGCGGCTCGGCCAGGCCGTAGTACTGCAGCAGGCCGAGCACCGCGCTGACCAGGCCCGCGACCAGCACGCCCCAGGCCAGCACGGCCGCCATCAACGGGCCGCCGCGCGCCATGCCGGCACCTACGCAGGCCGCGGCCACCACGCCGCCGAGCGCCACCACGGGCGGAAGCCACAGCGCCGCCGTGCCGGGTGAGGCCACGAACAAGGAAGACAGCACGACGGCGGCCGCGCAAGCGGCCAACCAAGCCCGGACACGGCGCGCCGGCAGGCCGGCCGGCATCGCGAACAGCATCGCCGCGACGCAGAGCCAGGTGGCGAGGAGTTGCCAGGCCTGGACCGAAGGGCCCGCGACCAGCGGGCAGAGGAAGGGAAACGCCACCAGCCCGGCACGGAGGCCGAGGACAACGTTCGGAGAAAGAGCGACGGCCTCGACGGACGTGGCTGCGCGGGAAGTCATTCGGCCGATTGTGCCGACGAGCGGCCGACGAATGGCTGTGAGCGGGAGACGAGCGGTTTTGCAAAAAGAAACATTTGGAGACATTCTTGGACGAACGTCACCCAACTGTGTCTTGGGCGCTTCGGCGCATGCCCGAGCGCGAAAGATCTGCCATGAACCACCCTATTTCGCACCCGCGCATGAAGCATCTACAAGGTTTCACCTTGATCGAAGTGATGATCACGGTCGCGATCATCGGGATCCTTGCCGCCATCGCGATCCCCAGCTACCAGGACTATGTGCGACGCGGCCATCTGGTCGACGGCACCAACGCACTGGCCGCCATGCGCGCCGACATGGAACGCTACTACCAGGACAACCGGACCTACGCGAAGGTTTCCGCAACCATCCTGCCGCCTTGCAATGCCGGCGTCGATGTCAAGAAGCGCACCTTCGGCAAATTCGAGGTCTCTTGCGCAGACGCCGACGCGCCCACCGCCACGACCTTCAGGCTCAGGGCGACCGGGTCGGGACCCGCCGAGGATGTGATCTACACGATCGACCACCAGAACGTCCGCGCCACGGCCAAGATGCCCTCGGGATGGTCGGGCTGGACCAGCACTTGCGACACCTCCTGGATCGTGAAGAAAGGGCAGGCGTGCTGAACCAGCGGGCCCTCCCGCGCGCGCGGGGCTTCACCCTGGTCGAGATGATCGTCACCGTGGCGATCCTGGCCTTGCTGGGTGCGCTGGCCATGCCGTCGATGATCGGCTGGGTGCGCAACAACAAGGTCCGCACGGTGGCCGATTCGCTCCAGAACGGCCTGCGGAATGCCCAGGCCGAGGCCACGCGCCGAAGCCGCCAGGTGGTCTTTTCGCTGACGGAAGACAAGCCCAAGGCGAACGGCTACACGGCCAAGGCGAACGGAAGCAATTGGGCCATCAGCACGGTGGCACTGGCGGCTGGGGGGGGCAGCGCTTTCATCGAAGCCGGCATCCTGCGTGATGTCGGCTCGGGTGTGGTGATCGACGGGCCCATGGCGCTCTGCTTCAGTTCGATCGGCCGCCTGGCTGAGAACGCCAGCCCCGGTGTGACCGATGCGGAGTGCGAGCTCCCGTCCGGAACGCCTCCGGTGCATGCCTTCACCGTTCGCATGAGCGACGAGGTCGAAGGCGATCGCCAGTTGAAGGTCACGGTGGCATTGGGCGGCCAGGTGCGCCTCTGCGATCCCGCCAAGACTCTTTCGGACAGCCATCCGGACGGTTGCCAGTCATGAACAAGAGAAAGCCGCGCCCTCTTCCCCGCCGTGCGCAAGCCGGCGTGGCGCTGCTCGAAATACTTGTTTCGGTGCTGTTGTTTTCGCTCGGCTTGCTGGGCCTCATCGGCCTGCAGGCGCGCGCCATTGGCTTTTCGAACGATGCCGAAGACCGCAACCGCGCGGCGTTGCTTGCCAACGAGGTGGCCGCCCAGATGGTGCTCCATGGATCGGCGACCCTTCCGGCCGAAAAGCTCGACCAATGGAAAGAGCGCGTGGCCGAGCCGACGACCGGCGGCCTGCCCGCCGGCGTCGGCGAGGTGGAGGTCGACGGCATTGCGGCCAACGTGACCATCAAATGGCGCGCGCCCTCGCACGACACCGACAGCCAACTCACGACGCGCATCGTCGTCCTGCCGCCATGAGCTACAAGCTGCACACTTTGGGGGCCCGGCACGCGCGCGGCCTGACGCTGGTCGAACTGCTGGTCGCCATGGCCATCGGGCTCGTGGTGACACTGGCCGTCACCAGCGCCGTCATCTTCGGCGAATCGACCAAGCGCACCACCACCGCGGTCAACGACATGGGGCAGACGGGCGCCTATGCGGCCCACGTGCTCGATCGCGCCCTGCGAAGCGCCGGCTCCGGCCTGACCCAGTCGTGGAACCTGGGCGTGTTCGGGTGCAAGGTACAGGCCAAGCGCAAGAACGCCGCAATCCTGCCGCGCACCACGGCGTTTCCGGCGCCGTTCGAGAAGTTCCTCGGCGGTGCGGCCGGCGCCGCCAACCTTCGCGTGTTGCCGGTGGTGATCGGCAAGGGCCAGTCGCCCGACGGCGTCTCGGACGTGCTGATGGTGATGGGCAGCGACGCGGCGGCGGGCGACGTGCCGCGTCAGATCATTTCTCTCGGTGCGAGCGCGGACATCCTGCGCCTCGACAACACGGTGCGCATCAAGGCACGAGACGTGGCGCTGGTCAGCAATCCCGACGTCGCCGACTGCCTGGTCGAGCAGGTCGACCCCGCCTTCGCCGATGCCGCGGCCAACGAACTGCTGACGCTGAAGGGCGACTACTACACAGCGGGCGCAGGAACCACCCTGTCCGACCTGGTGATCGGCGGCTCGGCGAATCTCACCATGCTGGGCAACATCGCGGACGCCGGCGGCAACATCCAGTTCACGCTGTTCGGGGTGAACAGCGACCGCACGCTGATGAGCCACGACCTGCTGCGGATCAACGGCAATGACGAGTCGCAGGCTCTCGCCGATGGCGTCATGGAGATGCACGCGATCTACGGCATCGACACGGACGAGAACGGAACGTTGGACGGCTGGGCCGCCCCCGATGCGACGGACTACGACCTGGCCGGCTTGATGGCCAATACGGGGAAGACGCCCGAAGACCTTGCCAAGGCGGCAAAGAAGATCGCGGCCGTGCGTGTTGCGGTGATCCTGCGCAGCAGCATTGCCGAGAAGGACGACGTCAGCTTCGGCATTCCCGAGATCTTTGCCGACACGGACGTGGCCCGCGACGCGGTCGCGTTTCCGGCCGGAGACGGCCGGCGCAAGTACCGGTACCGCGTCGTCGAATTCACCGTCCCGCTGCGCAACATGCTGCTGCTGTCCAGATCATGATCCTTCGTCCTTCCCGGCATCCCCACCGCGCAGAGCAACGCGGCGTCGTGCTCCTGTTGTGCCTGATCGTGCTGGTGGTGCTTCTCGCCGGCGGCGTGGCCGTGGTGCGATCGATGAACACCTCGCTGTCGAGCGCCGGCAACCTGGCGTTCAAGCGCGACCTGGTCAACCAGGGCGAACAGGCCGCGGCCAAGGTGCTGGCGCTGTTCGACAAAGACACCGGCGGTGCGCTCTCTGCCGACACGGCCAACCATGCCAGTGCGAAGGCGTTCAACTACAGCGCGAAGGAACTGCCGTCGAACGGGCGCGGCATCCCGACCGTGCTGCTCGGCAGCGACGATGCATTCAACGTGGTGGCGAGCACGGCGAACGACATCCAGGATGCCGCGCGCAAGGATCAGGTCCGCGTGCGCTACGTCATCGACCGCCTCTGCAACGACGTCGGCGTGCCGGGCAAGGCCAACTGCGTGTATGCGCCCGCGAGCAACGATGTGCGCGGCGGCAGCGTGCAGGAGTCCGGGCGCCCGGCGCCACCCAAGGCCGTCGTCTACCGGCTGAGCATCCGGGTGGATGGCCCACGCGACACGCAGGTGTTCCTGCAGACCTCTTTCCGAAATCCCGAATGACGCATCGCGCACTTGCCATGAACTCATCGTCCGCTCCTGTGCCTTGCCTGACCCGGGCCTTCGCCGCCGCTGCATGCCTGCTGGGCCTGGGCGGCGCCGTCCATGCAGCCAGCCTGGCGAACCAGCCGGTGTTCTCGACCTCGAACGTGCCCGGCAATTTGGCGCTGGCACTGTCGGTGGAATGGCCGACCGCCTCGCGCACCGCGCACACGGCAAACTATTCCAGCGCCAGCACCTTCCTGGGCTATTTCGATCCCAACAAGTGCTACAGCTACGTCACCGACGCCACGCGCAACGAAACCAACACCGGCGACAAGAGCTACTTCAACCCGACGGGCGTCGCCACGGGGCGCAAGTGCAATGCGGTCACCGGCACCTGGAGCGGCAATTTCCTGAACTGGGCCGCGACCGCGACCATCGATCCGTTCCGATGGGCGATGACCGGCGGCCGACGCGTGGTGGACACGCCCAGCGAGACCATCCTCGAAAAAGGCTACCACTCGGGTCAGGGCCTCTTTCCCGACCGCACCTTGCCTGTGGCCGAGATCGCCGGCGCAACCCCCTTCATTTCCGCGACCAGCCTTTCCGTCGCAGTCAATGGCCTTGCCTATGCGATGCGCGTCACAACCACTGGCGGGGCGCTGAAGGGCGAGTACTACAAGAACGCCAACAAGGGCTTCTCCGGCAAGCCGACAGCAACTGTGGCTGCGGACACCGCCGACCACACGTGGGGCACGAAAGAGCCTGTATCCGACGTGGGCGCGAACAACTTCACGGCACGGTACACGGGCGCCTTCACCGCGCCGGTCGCCGGCACCTACACGTTCCGCGTCCGAGCGGACGATGGCGTGCGCCTGTGGATCTCGGACGTTCTCAAGATCGACAAGTGGATCGACCAGGGTGCGACCAGCTACGACACGACGGTGACCCTGACCGCGGGGCAGAGCTTCGACGTCAAGATCGAGTACTACGAGAACAGTGGCGATGCAACGCTGCAGTTCTGGTGGAAGAAGCCAGGCGACGATGCCTTCAGCATCTTCACCAGCAATGTCAGCGCGGCGGGTTCCAAGGATTACACGATGCGCAACCGGGTGTGCGTGCCGACCGCTCCGGGTGGCGTGGAAAGCAATTGCAAGCAGTACGCATCCGGCTGGAAGCCCGAGGGCCTGATCCAGCAGTACGCGCGAAGGATGCGCTTCAGCGCCTTCGGCTACCTCAACGAAACCGGCAATGGGCGCGATGGCGCCGTGTTGCGGGCGCGTCAGAAATTCGTCGGTCCGACGAAGCCGGAGCCTGGGGTTCCGGACGTCACCAACCTGCTGAGGGAGTGGGACGAGAACGGGGTCTTCGTCCCCAACCCTGATTCCGAGGACGCCTCCGACACCAACGCCAACGGTGTGACGATCAGCGACAGCGGCGTGATCAACTACTTGAACAAGTTCGGCCAGCTGGTGCCGGGCAACTACAAGTCGAACGACCCGGTCAGCGAGCTTTATTACGCCGCGCTGCGCTACTACCGGAACCTGGGCAACGTGCCGGAGTGGAGCAACCTCAACACCACGGACAAAGCCACCACCGCCACGCGCCTCGACGGTTTTCCGGTCATCAAGAACTGGGACGATCCCATCCAGTATTCGTGCCAACGGAATTTCGTGCTGGGCATCGGTGACATCTACACCCACGGCGACAAGAACGTGCCGGGCAACACGAACAAAACCGACGAGCCTGATCTTCCGGCCAAGGTCAGGGACGACGCTTCCGTAAATGCGGTCACGGCGACGAACAAGGTAGGCCAATTGCAGGGCATGGGCGACAACCTCGGCACGCGAACGAACATCTCGAACAATTGCTGCAGCAACAATTCGGCGCGCATGGCCGGGCTCGCCTATGACGCCAACGCCAAGGACATCCGTCCTGACGTGGCCAATGAGCCCAACACGATCGGCAAGCAGACGGTCCAGACCTACTGGGTCGACGTGCTCGAGCAGGCATTCCAGGCGAACAACCAGTTCTATCTGGCCGCCAAGTTCGGCGGTCTCAAGATCCCCTCCGACCTGAAGGATTTCGATCCCTACACCTTCACGGGCCCCATCCCGCAGGCCTGGTGGGCGACCAGCACCGACATGCTCACCGACACGCGCGGCTCGGGCACGACCCAGCCACGGCCGGACAACTACTTCACGGCCGGGCGGCCCGACGCCATGGTGGACGGCCTGACCCGCGCCTTCGCCAGCATTGCCAACGCCATCAAGTCCTTCACCACCTCGTTCTCGCTGTCGGGCGCGCAGATCTCGTCGTCGGGTGCCGCGTCCTATGCGGCCCAATACGACTCCAACGGATGGACCGGCGTCGTGAGCGGCAGCCTGCTCACCTTTCCGAACGACGTTCCAACCACCACCGAGCGCTGGAACACCGCCAAGACGCTCGAGGATCAACTGACCGGCACCGGCTGGGACACCGCGCGCCAGGTGGTGACCTGGAACGGCACGGCCGGCGTGCCGTTCCGCGCCGGCAACGTCACATCGGCACAGCTGTCCGCGCTCGACACGCCCTGGGCCGCGGGGAACGACAGCACGGACTTCCTCAACTACCTGCGCGGAGACCGCAGCAAGGAACGAACCGCGACCGACGACACCAAGCCCTACCGCCGTCGCACGCTGCTGCTCGGCGACGTCGTGAACGCCAAGGTCACGCCCGTGGGCCCGCCCGCGGCCCCGCTCTCGAATACCGTGAATCCGGGATACGCCGCGTTCAAGAAAACCTACGTCAGCCGGCCGACCATGGTCTACGTGGGCGCAAATGACGGCATGCTGCACGCCTTCAACGGTGCCCTTGAAGGCACGAACGCCGGCAAGGAACAGTTCGCCTACGTGCCCAGCGTCCTGTTCTCGGGCCCGAGCAATCCGGCCACGCCGACCGTCGACGGGCTGCGCCAACTCGGCAATCCCGACTACGAGCACCGCTACTACGTCGACGCGACGCCCAGGGCCTTCGACATCGACTTCAACAGCGCGGGTGGCACCTTCACGACCACGGCGAGCGGCAGCGGTGCCGACTGGCGCACCCTGCTGATCGGCGGACTTGGCAAGGGCGGCAAGGGCTTCTACGCCATCGACATCACCGACCCCGCCAACATGCTGACCGAGGACACCGTCAAGACCAAGGTGCTCTGGGAGTTCACCACGGCCACGGCAGGCGTCGGCAACACGCTGGGCTTCAGCTTCGGTACGCCGATCGTTCTGAAGACGAAGAAATACGGCTGGGTGGTGGTGCTCACCTCAGGCTACAACAACGGCGACGGCTTCGGCTACGTCTACTTCGTGAACCCGAGGACCGGTGCCTTGCTCGAGAAAGTGCAAACCGGCAATGCGTCGGACGGTCTCGCACAGGCGACCGCCTACATCACCGACTTCACCGACGGCACCGCCGATGCCATCTATGCCGGCGACCTGAACGGGCAACTCTGGCGGTTCGACGTGACAGCCGCCAAAGGCAGCTCGGGCTACTACCCCGCGCCCCTGAAGCTCGCGACGCTGACCGACGCGAACACCAACGGCAATCCGCAGCCCATCACGACCCAGCCCTTGGTCGAGATCGATCCGAAGACCAAGAAGCGCTACGTCCTGCTCGGAACCGGCCAACTGCTCGATACCGTGGACATCAGCTCGACGGCCATGCAGAGCTTCTATGCGATCGTCGATGGCAATGCGGCGAGCTTCGCGACGGGTGGCACCTACCCCATCACGCGCAGCATGTTGACCGAGATCACCAAAGCCAACTTAGAAAAGACAACACCCGTCACCTTCGGCGACACGCGCGGCTGGTTCCACGATCTCGGCAAAGACACGACCATCGCCTGGCGCATGGTGCTGAACCCGACTTCGTTCAACGGTGTGGTGCTGTTTTCGAGCCTGCTCACGACGGGCAATGCATGCAGCCCATCGGGTCAAAGCCGGATCTACGCAGTGAACTTCGGCTCGGGAATCACGGCGCTGGTGAACGGAGCGGCGTATTACAGCCATGGTTCGGCCATCATCGACCTTCAGATCTACAACCAAAACGGAAAAACTCGCGGCATGGGAGGCGACGTCAATGCCGAAAAACCTGACCCGAAGATCGATTTCGGCAAAGGGTCGTCGCTGCGCTTGTTGAATTGGCGGGAAGTGACGACTGTGGAGTAGGAGACCAAGGAACCCCTTCAGCGCTAATAAACGCGCTAGTTAATTAACCTTCTTCGCCCGGAGATGTGGACGGCGTAGGTGTGGGTGTAGGCGCCGTGGTTGTCTGGTTGGCGCAACCCGGGGGCGCGTACTTCGCGAGTGCAGTGGTTCTGCACGTCCAGCTGCCCTCCGCCGTGCGACTCCAGGTGATCGTGGCACCCTGCAGCGCCGCCGATGCCCCACCTGCAAACGTGCCTGAGATTGTCCCGGTGGTGACAAGTGCCGTGTCGTTTGTGGTTTCACCAGCTGCGAGCGGGGTGCCGGCGGTGGAAACCAAAGGCTGGGTCAGGCTCATGATGTCCGACATGGTGGCGCCAAGGTCGCACGCTCCTGCAGCGGTCCTTCCATTGTTCAAACAATCTTCAAATGCCGTCTTCAATGCACCTGTCTCGCTCATGGCGCGGGCAACCTGTGATTTCGCCACGTAGGTCTGGTATTGAGGAATTGCGATAGCCGCCAAAATCCCAATGATCGCCACCACGATCATCAATTCGATAAGGGTAAAACCCTTCTGCACATGACGTGCAATAGAAAGACGCTTCATTTATCACTCCCGATTGTTTTGCTAACCACCCCGGCACCGCGCCGAAGCTGCGATGCATTCCGCAGCATCTGTGCCACCCGCAATGCGGAGCGCTTTGCAAACAAACCAAGTGATAAATTTCCGATCCTTTACAAACAGCGACAACTTTGTTCGGCGTCAGCGACAAAGATGTCGCTCAAGCGGGCCTCGCCTCAAAGACTCAACACCCCACTCGCCTTCAACCACCGAATATCCCGCTGCCCCAGCCCTGCGAGCTGCCCGTTCAGCACCTGGATCTGGCTCATGATTTCTTCGGTCTCCGCCGGCTTGGTGTGGGTGATGTAGATCGGGTAGTGCTTGCCCGGCTCGATGTGGGCCAGTTCTTCGGCCAGTGCCAGGGGCGACAGGTGCAGGCTGCGCTCGGCGAGTGCCTTTTCACGGTTGCTGAAGGCGGTTTCGATCACGAGCACGGCCACGTCGAGTGCATTGATGCGGTCCCAGAACGGGGGGTTGCGTTCGGTGTCGCCTGAGAAGACCCAATAGGCGCCGCCACCGGCGTGGCAGACGGCGAAGCCGCAGGCCGGCACGGTGTGCACGGCCGGTAGGACCTCGACATGCTTGGCGATGGCGCTGCCGACCGTCAGGCTCTGCCCGACGGCGATCTCGTGAAAACTGACGAAGGGCGCAGTAGTGCTCGGGATTCGCTCGAAATCGGGCCAGATGACGTTGTTGAACACATGGGCGCGAAGCGCCGCGATGGTGGCCGGCAGCGCATGCACGCACAGCGGCCGGTTGCGGCGTCCGCCGACGGCATCGAGCAGCAACGGCAGCGCGGCGATATGGTCGAGGTGGCAGTGGGTGAGCACCACGTCGTCGATGCGCGCCATTTCGTCGAGCGTGAGGTCGCCAACGCCTGTGCCGGCATCGACGAGCAAGTCGGTGTCGACCAGGAACGAGGTGGTGCGACAGTCTTTGGCAATGGCACCAGAGCAACCCAGCACGCGAACCTGCATTGTGGAAGACCCCCTGCTTCAGTGCGTGGTCATTTGCTTTCGAACCGGGTTGCACCATCCCACTCAGGGTCCTGGGGCCGCAACGCCATCGAGGCTAAACGCTGGGCGTAGAGCTGGTAAAGGACTTTTTTCGCATCCTCGGCGAGCAAAGGGTCGAGCAGGTTTCGGCCGGTCGCCCAGTCCTGGCTGCGGTAGGCGGCGAGCACCCCGGCCCAGCGCTGCAGCGTCTCGGATTGCATGCGGTCACTGCTCGATTCCTGCCCGGGCTCCAGCGCCAATGGCGCGAACACCGACACCGGCTGCGCCCTGCCCCGGACGAGAACGCTGTCGAGTTCCTGCCAGACGAATCCGGGCGCCAGTTCACGCGTGGCACCGCTCGCGACGATCTCCACGCCGTAGTAAGCGCTCAGTCCTTCGAGGCGCGAAGCCAGGTTGACGGCGTCGCCCACCACGGTGTAGCTGCGGCGCGCCGCCGAACCCATGTCGCCCACGCTCATCACGCCGCTGTTGATGCCGATGCCCACGCTGATCTCGGGCCGCCCGTCGGCCAGATGGCTCCTGTTGAGTTCGCGCACGGCCTGCGCCATGTCGAGCGCGGCGCGCACGGCCAGGGTGGCATGGTCCGCCGTCTCGATGGGCGCGCCCCAGAACGCCATGACGCAGTCGCCCATGTATTTGTCGACGGTGCCGCGGTGAGTGCTGATGATGCTGGCAAGGCGGCTGAAATGCTTGTTGAGGAAGGCCTGCACATCGGCGGGCGGCATGTGCTCCGAGATGCGTGTGAATTCGCGCATGTCGCAGAACATCACGGTCATGTGCCGGCTCTGGGCGCGCATGCTGTAGCGCCCCGGCGCGACGACCATCTCGTCGACCAGCTGCGGCGGCACGTAGGTGCCGAACAGCCGGACCAGACCGCGCCGCGCGCGAGCCTCGACGAAATAGCCCCATCCCATGTTGAGGACGAAGGCCAGCGTCGCCATGACCAGCACTGAGGCCAGGGGCAGCACGAGGCCAAATCCGAGGTAGAGCCAGGTATTGGCCCCGACGAGAACAGCAATGGTGCCGATACCGAGCAGCACAGCCCGCGGCGCCTGAAGCAGCGTGAGGCCCAGCGCCAGGATGAGTCCCGCTGCGATGATGTTGAGCACCTCGTAGCCCGCGGCGTAGTCGGGCACGGTGAGCAGGCGGCGGTCGAGCATGGCCGAGACGAGGTTGGCATGCACCTCGACGCCGGGGAATGCCGAACTCACGGGCGTGGCCCGCAGGTCCTGCAGGCCCGGCGCCGTGGCCCCCACGAGCACGATGCGCCCCTGTAGCTCGCCGGGCGCGAGCCGCCCTTCGAGCACGGCGGCGGCCGGCACGTAGCGGAACGATCCGCCCTGCGCGCCGCCGGGGCCCTGGTAGGGAACCTGCATGCGGGCGGCCTGGTCGACGGGAATGCGCAGGCCGCCGACGATCAACGAATGGAGCCGGGGCTCGCCGGCCGCGTCCGCAAAGGCCGGCAGCACGGGCGGTGAGCCGTTGGCGAGCCGGTAGACCGAGAGTCCGAAGGACTCGTAGTAGCCCGGCTGCCCGTGCTCGCCCTGGTAACGGGCGATGAGCGGCACGGAACGAATGACGCCGTCACCGCCCGCGTGATGGAGCGTGTTGAGAAAACCCGAGGCCGGTGCGGCGGCTGCCAACACGGGCAGGCTCCCGCCAAAGCCGTTCCAGCCGGTGGCATAGCCGCTGCCGCTCGGGAACGCGCCGGCCTCGAGCAGCGGGGCCGCCGGCAAGGCCCCCTTCGCGGTCGGTGTTTCGGTGCGCGTGAAGTAGTAGCCGAGCGCCACGGGTTGGCCTTCGAGCGCCCTGGCGAAGACAAGGTCGTTGTCGAGCACGGGCGCGAGCCGCTCCACTTCGGCGCCGAGGGCTGGCACGTCCCGCAGCGGACCGCGGGCGATCTGGCGAAGCTGGTCCAGGCCAGAACTGCGGTCCGGCTCGATGAACATCACGTCGAATCCCACCACGGCTGCCTGCTGCCGCTGCATGAGTTCGGTGGTGAGCCGGGCGAGCGTGTCGCGCCCCCAGGGCCATTGGCCCTGCCGTGCAAGGCTGTCGTCGTCGACGTCCACGATCACGATACGCGGATCGAAGGTGCGCGGCATCGTGGCGCGCAGGCGGGTGTCGTAGATCAGACGGTCGAGGCGGTCGAGCGCGTTCAGGTGCCATGCGCCCATGGCATGGGTCAGTGCCACCAGCACGGGCAGCAGCGTGATGGCAATGCGCGGCCAGTGTCGCCCCAGCGCTTTCATCGCGTCAGACGCTCGCGAGGGCATGCGACAAGGAGAGGCCCGTCAGACCCGCACGAATTCCATGCGTGTCTCGCCGCTGAGCTCGAGCACGTCGCGCTCCTGCAGCGCCACGGCTTCGGAGCCAAGCGGCGCGCCGTTGAGCGTGACGGCGCCCATGACGCTGGCGGCCACATAGCCCTGCCGGCGGCGCGTGACCACCGCCACGGCCACGCCCGGCCGGCCGATGGTGGTGACCACCTTCTGCAGCGGGAGCTCCTGGCCCGGCTCGCTGCCCGAGAGCACGCGCAGCACTGGCGTGCCGAAACCGACCAAGGCACCGGCCTCCGTGGGCGCCGACGACAGCGAGATGGGTTCGGGGAAGCCGCTGCCGCCGGACGCTTCGAGCGCTGCCCCTGCGTCTGCCGCCGGGTTGTTGCGCGCGCGGAAATGGATCCGGCAGCCACCGATGTCGATGACGTCGTTCTCGCGGAGCACCTGCTTCTGGACCACGTGTCCGTTGATATAGGTGCCGTTGGTGCTGTTGAGGTCTTCAATTTCGACTTCGCCGCCGCGCGTCATGTGGAGCAGCGCATGCTCGCCGCTGACAGCGGGATTGTCGATCACGATGTCGTTGTAGGCGCGCCGTCCGAGCGTGGTCCGATCCTTGGCGAGCGCCAATTGCCCGACGACCTCACCTTCGATCGCAATGATCATTTTCGGCATGGCCGAGTCCCCGATTGCATGATTTCCTGTGTCGACCGCAGGCCGGGGCGACGCGCCGTCGCCAAGCCTGCAACTATGCGGCTTCCGGCGCGTCGTTTTCTGCGCGCGCCCTGGCCAGGACAACAGCGATGTTGTCGCGGCCGCCATTGTCGTTTGCAACTGCAATCAAAAGCGAGGCCTTCTGCTGCAGCCCGATGTCCTGGGTCAAAAGCGTGAAAAGCTGCGCATCCGGAATCATCTCGCTGAGCCCGTCGGAGCAAAGCAGGTAGAGATCGTCGGGCCGGGCCGTGTGCTCGTGGGTCTCGAGCACCACCTGCGGCTCGACGCCGACGGCGCGCGTCACCAAGTTTCGGTGCGGGGAAACCAGGGCTTCCTCGGCGGTGATCGCCCCGGCGTCGAGCTGCTGCTGCCGCAGCGAATGGTCGCGCGTGAGCTGCTCGAGCTTGTCGTTGCGCAGCCGGTAGCAGCGTGAATCGCCGATGTGGCCGACCAGCACGCGCTGCGGCCTGAACGCCGCCAGCACGAGTGTCGTGCCCATTCCCTGGAGATCGGCATTGCGCATGCCGGCGCCGAGGATCGCGGCATTCGCCTCGTCGGTGGCCGCCTGCAGCGCGCGGCGCACCACGCGCCCTGGCGCCTGCAACCCGCCCTGTGCGAACCAGCGCGCAAAGCTGGCCTGCACCAGGGACACCGCCATGGCGCTGGCGACCTCGCCGCCCTTGTAGCCACCCATGCCATCGGCCAGCACCGCCAGGCCAAGCGCCGGGTCGACCAGCAGGTCGTCCTCGTTGTGGGTGCGCGCGAGGCCGACATCGGTCAGCGCCGCAAACTCCCAGTGAAGCGGGGGTCGTACGGTAAAGAAGGACGCGCCGGCAGTCGCCATCTTGGTTCAGGCGCGCCGCAGCACGACGATGATCGAAAAGTGTTCCATGGGCCTGATCATGAGCGTACTGCCTTGCGCGATGGCCCCGCAGCGAAAAAAGCGCCCGCAGGTCATGCGGGCGCTTTTCTTTTGGCGTGGTTGCGCGAGGACGCGAAAGCTTAGATCTTCGCCTTGAGCAGCTTGGCCAGTTCCGAGAAGTTGCGGGTCACGGTGAAGCCACACTCTTCCATGATGGCCAGCTTGGCTTCGGCCGTGTCGGCGCCGCCCGAGATCAGCGCGCCGGCGTGGCCCATGCGCTTGCCCGGAGGCGCCGTGACGCCGGCGATGAAGCCGACGACGGGCTTCTTCATGTTGTCCTTGCACCAGCGGGCCGCGTCGGCTTCGTCGGGGCCGCCGATCTCGCCGATCATGATGACGGCGTCGGTATCGGGATCGTCGTTAAAGGCCTGCATCACGTCGATGTGCTTCAGGCCATTGATCGGGTCGCCGCCGATACCGACTGCCGAGGATTGGCCGAGGCCGATTTCGGTGAGCTGTGCCACGGCTTCGTACGTGAGCGTGCCCGAACGCGAGACCACGCCGATGCGTCCCTTGCGGTGGATGTGGCCGGGCATGATGCCGATCTTGATTTCGTCGGGCGTGATGAGGCCGGGGCAGTTCGGGCCGAGCAGCAGCGTCTTCTTGCCGCCGGCGGCTTCTTTGGCCTTCATCCTGTTGCGCACTTCGAGCATGTCGCGAACCGGAATGCCTTCGGTGATGCAGATCGCCATGTCGAGGTCGGCCTCGACGGCTTCCCAGATGGCGGCGGCTGCGCCTGCCGGCGGCACGTAGATCACCGACACGGTGGCGCCGGTCTGCTGGGCGGCTTCCTTCACCGAACCGAAGATCGGGATGTTGAAGATCGACTCGCCGGCCTTCTTGGGGTTGACACCGGCCACGAAGGCGTTCTTGCCGTTCGCGTATTCCTGGCACTTCTCGGTGTGGAACTGGCCGGTCTTGCCGGTGATGCCTTGCGTGATGACTTTGGTGTCTTTGTTGATGTAGATCGACATGACTTGTTCCTTAGGCCTTCTTGACCGCTGCGACAACCTTCTGGGCCGCGTCCGCCATGGTGTCGGCGCTGATGATCGGCAGGCCCGAATCGGCCAGCAGCTTCTTGCCTTCGGCTTCGTTCGTGCCCTTCATGCGCACGACCAGCGGCACTTGCAGGTTCACGGCCTTGCAGGCTGCGATCACGCCGGTCGCGATGGTGTCGCACTTCATGATGCCGCCGAAGATGTTGACGAGGATGGCCTCGACGTTCTTGTTCTTCAGCATGATCTTGAAGGCTTCGGTGACCTTCTCGGGGGTGGCGCCGCCGCCCACGTCCAGGAAGTTGGCCGGCTCGCCGCCGAACAGCTTGATGGTGTCCATGGTGGCCATGGCCAGGCCCGCGCCGTTCACCAGGCAGCCGATGTTGCCGTCGAGGCTGATGTAGGCCAGGTCGAACTTCGAGGCCTCGACTTCGGCCGGGTCTTCTTCGTCGAGGTCGCGCAGAGCGACGATCTCGGGGTGGCGGAACAGCGCGTTGCTGTCGAAGTTGAACTTGGCGTCCAGCGCCATGACCTTGCCCTTGCTGTCACGGTTGAGCGGGTTGATCTCGACCAGCGAGGCGTCCGTCTCCATGTAGCAGGCGTAGAGCTTCTTCAGGATGTCGACCGTCTGCGCGGTCGAATCGGCCGGCATGCCGATGCCGTCGGCGATTTCCTTGGCTTGCGCGTCGGTCAGGCCGTCCTTGGGATCGGCATACACCGTGATGATCTTCTCGGGGGTGGAATGGGCCACTTCCTCGATGTCCATGCCGCCTTCGCTCGAGGCGATGAACGCGACCTTCTGCGTCGCGCGGTCGGTCACGGCCGAGACGTAGTATTCCTTGTGGATGTCGGCGCCGTCTTCGATATAGAGGCGGCGCACCTTCTGGCCTTCGGGGCCGGTCTGGTGCGTCTTGAGCTGCATGCCGAGGATCTCACCGGCCAGCTTCTTGACGTCGTCGATCGACTTGGCCACCTTGACGCCGCCGCCCTTGCCGCGGCCGCCCGCGTGGATCTGGGCCTTGACGACCCACACCGGGCCCCCAAGCTTCTGGGCGGCCTCGACCGCCTCCTGAACCGTATAGGCCGGAATGCCGCGCGGCACCGGCACGCCGAACTTGGCAAGAATTTCCTTGCCTTGGTACTCGTGGATCTTCATGAGGGATGTCTCTCGGAAGGAGGGGGTTGAGAACGGGAGATCTGGCGTCTGAAGCTGTTTCTGCTCTGTTGCTCGCGGGCGACGGCAGCCTGGCGGCTGGGGGCGGCGAACAACCGCGGACTGTATCATGGTGCGCCGCACCAATACTCGACGCGCGGTTGCGGTCAATACGTACACATCGGGCACCCCATCATGGCCAAGGTTTTCATCGACGGCGAAGCCGGTACCACCGGCTTGCAAATTCGCGAGCGGCTCCAGACGATGCCGCAGATCGAACTCGTGAGCATTGCGTCCGAGCTGCGAAAAGACGTCAACGCCAAGCGCGAGCTCATGGCCGGTGTCGATCTCGTGGTGCTGTGTCTGCACGACGATGCGGCCCGCGAGTCGGTCGCGCTGATCGACCAGCTGCCCGGCAAGAAGCCCAAGATCATCGACGCCTCCACCGCGCACCGCGTGGCGCCCGGCTGGGTGTTCGGCTTCCCCGAACTCGTCGCCGGCCATTGGCAGGCGGTGGCCGCGGCCGACCGCGTCGGCAATCCTGGCTGCTACGCCACCGGTGGCATCGCGATCGTGCGTCCGCTGGTCGACGCGGGCCTGCTGCCAGCCGACTTCCCGATCTCGCTGCCCTCGGTCAGCGGCTATTCGGGCGGCGGCCGCACCATGATCGAGGCCTACGAAAAAGGCGAGGCGGCGCTGTTCGAAACCTACGCGCTCGGCCTCAAGCACAAGCACATCCCCGAGATCATGACGTACACCGGCCTCACCCGCCGCCCCGTCTTCATCCCCTCGGTCGGCAACTTCAAGCAGGGCATGCTCGTGCAGCTGCCGCTGCACCTCGACCTGCTGCCCGGCAAGCCCAAGGCCGGCGACCTGCACGAGGCCCTGGCCGCGCACTATGCGAAGAGCAACACGCCCGAGCAGTTCGTCAAGGTGCTGCCGCCCACCGAGGACGGCAAGCTCGACGCGCTGGCGCTCAACGACACCAATCAGCTCGAGCTGCGCGTGTTCCCGAACGAAGATCACCACCACGCCGTGGTGATCGCGCGGCTCGACAACCTCGGCAAGGGCGCGAGCGGCGCCGCGGTGCAGAACCTCAAGCTGATGCTGGCGCTCTGAGCGCCGCTCAGACGCCCAACAGCGAACCGCGCGTCAGGCCGCTTCGAGCAGTTGGCGCAGCGACTGCAGGTCGCGCGCGATCCAGTCGGCGTCGCGCTCGAACGCGGCATCGTCCATGTGCGGCTGCCGCAGCAACGTGAACTGCAGCTCGCACACGCCCGGCGCCACGCCGATCACGCGAAACGGCAGGTAGACCTCGGGCACGCCTTCGGGCGCCACCCAATGGTCGAGCACGCCGAAGTCGTTGGCGGGCGCAAAGCGCATGCGGACCTCGCCGCTTTCTGGCGTGCTCACCGTCCAGTGATCGCCCTGCGGCACCAGCGCGCTTTGGGCCAGGCCGCTGGCCCAGTCGGGCAGCCGCGCCGGATCGGCGGCGAGTGCATAGGCGCGGCGCCAGTCGCAGGTCACGCGCTGCGTGACGACGCGCGATGGCGCGCCGTGGGTTTCGTCATTCGTCGTCTGTGGGTTCATCGAAATCGCTCCTGAGGACCTTGGCCACCACCGCACCCGAGAAACCGCGCGCGAGCAGGAACCGCGTTTGCTTCGCCCGCTCCTTCGCATCGGCAGGCGGCGCATCGAAACGGCGGCGCCACAGCGCGGTGGCGCGTTCGACTTCGGTGTCCTGCAAGCTTGCCACCGCCTGGGCGATGGCTTCGGGCGCGATGCCCTTGGCTTGCAGCTCCTGCCGCACCTTCAATGCGCCCGAGCGCGCGGCACGCTGGTGCAGCACCGAAGCCACCACCCGCGGCTCGCTGATGAAGTCCTTGGCGGCGAGTTCATCGAGCGCGCGGGCCAGCGTGCCGGGCTCTTCCTCGTGCTTTGCCAGCTTGCGTTCGAGTTCCGCGCGCGAATGCTCGCGCTGGCTCAGGAGCCGCAGCGCCCGGCCTTTGAGGGAAGGAGCACCAAAAGCCATGCGTCTCTTTTCGCGTGCACGGCCTGTAACGGCCGTGCACCCTCGCCTTACTCGCCCTTGTCGGCCTTGGCCGCCTTCGCAGGCTTCTCGGCCTTTTCGGGCGGCAGCGCGTCGGCATCGGCCGCCAGCAGTGGAATGCCCAGCGACTCGCGCACCTTGTTCTCGATCTCGCGCGACAGCTCGGGGTTCTCGCGCAGGAACTCGCGCGCGTTGTCGCGGCCCTGGCCGATCTTCTCGCCGTTGTAGGCGTACCAGGCGCCCGACTTGTCGAGAATCTTGGCTGTGACGCCCATGTCGATGATCTCGCCCTCGCGGCTGATGCCCTCGCCGAACAGGATGTCGAACTCGGCCGTCTTGAAGGGCGGCGACACCTTGTTTTTCACCACCTTGACCTTGGTTTCGTTGCCGATGGCCTCGTCGCCCTTCTTGATGGTGCCGATGCGGCGGATGTCGAGGCGCACCGAGGCGTAGAACTTCAGCGCATTGCCGCCGGTGGTGGTTTCGGGCGAGCCGAACATCACGCCGATCTTCATGCGGATCTGGTTGATGAAGATGACCATGCAGTTGGTCTTCTTGATCGTGGCGGTGAGCTTGCGCAGCGCCTGGCTCATCAGACGGGCCTGCAGGCCGGGCAGGGAATCGCCCATTTCGCCTTCGATTTCGGCCTTGGGCGTGAGCGCGGCGACCGAGTCGATCACGATCAGGTCGACCGCGCCCGAACGCACCAGCGAATCGACGATCTCGAGCGCCTGCTCGCCGGTATCGGGCTGGCTGATCAGCAGGTCGGACAGGTTCACGCCGAGCTTCTGGGCGTATTGCACGTCGAGCGCGTGCTCGGCATCGACGAAGGCGCAGGTACCGGCCTGCTTCTGCATGGAGGCGATGACCTGCAGCGTGAGCGTGGTCTTGCCCGACGATTCCGGGCCGTAGATCTCGATCACGCGGCCGCGCGGCAGGCCGCCGACGCCCAGGGCGATGTCCAGGCCCAGCGAGCCGGTGGAGACCACCTGGATGTCTTCGAGCGCTTCGCCTTCGCCGAGCCGCATGATCGTGCCCTTGCCGAACTGCTTTTCGATCTGCGCCAGTGCGGCCTGCAGGGCCTTGGCCTTTTCACTGTTGGCGACCGAGATGCTTGCGCCCTTGACGACTGTGTCCATGTGGAAACTCCTGAAAAATCAATGACTTGTGTGCGACTGCCAGCGCTCTGCTTTTAATCACAGGCTGGATGCTTGAACAGTAGTGTAGGGCTTGGTGAATTCGAGTAAACCCATTTTTTGGTCAGTTTGCTTTACCATTTGCCCGTGGCCGACATTGCATTCCCCCCCGACCCCGACGCATGGCGACAGACCCATTTGGGTCGCCTGCTGGGCCACGCCATGCGGCGCTTCGACGCGCGCGTGCTCGAACTCATGGCGCACGACGTCGAGGTGCCGCTGGCGCTCTCGAACCTCGCGGCGCGCGCGCAGGTGAGTGCCGCACACATCCACATCACCCGGCACCTGGCGCGCGAGGGTTCACGCCTCACCGACCTGGCCGACCGCGCGGGCATGACCAAGCAGGCCATGGGCGCCCTGGTGGACCAGTGCGAGGCCTGGGGACTGGTCACGCGCGGGCCCGATCCGCTCGACGCGCGGGCGCGTCGCGTGCGCTTCACCGCCGACGGGCTGGCCTGGCTCGACGCCTTCCGCAGTGCCGTGACGCAGGCCGAACGCGAGTTCCGCGACAGCGTCGGCCATGACGTCGCCACCGTGGTAACCATCGGTCTCGAAGCCTACACAGCGGGCTAGACTCGGCCGGAGACATACAAATGTGAAGGGCGCCAGCGCGGCGCCCGAACCGGCCGGAGGTGGCGCATGCGGATTCTGATTGCGGAGGATGACCAGGTGCTGGCCGACGCCCTGCTGCGCAGCCTGCGCACCTCCGGCGCGGCGGTCGACCACGTGGCGAACGGCTCGCAGGCCGATACCGCGCTCATGACGCACAACGAGTTCGACCTGCTGATCCTCGACCTCGGCCTGCCGAGCCTGCACGGCATCGAGATCCTCAAGCGCCTGCGCGCACGCGGTTCGCAATTGCCGGTGCTGGTGCTCACCGCCGCCGACAGCGTGGAGGAACGCGTCAAGGGCCTGGACCATGGCGCCGACGACTACATGGCCAAGCCGTTCAGCCTGCAGGAGCTCGAGGCGCGCGTGCGGGCGCTCACGCGGCGCGGCATGGGCGCCACCAGCAACACCATTCGCCACGGCCCGCTGGTCTACGACCAGGCCGGCCGCGTCGCCACCATCGAAGGCAAGATGGTCGAACTCTCGGCGCGCGAACTCGGCCTGCTCGAGGTGCTGTTGCAGCGCGCCGGGCGCCTCGTCAGCAAGGACCAGTTGGTGGAGCGCCTCTGCGAATGGGGCGAGGAAGTGAGCCTCAACGCGATCGAGGTCTACATCCACCGGCTGCGCAAGAAGATCGAGAAGGGACCGGTGCGCATCGCGACGGTGCGCGGACTGGGCTACTGTCTGGAGAAGATCCAAGGTTGATGCCCTGGATCTTCTGCGGCCTCACCGCTGTTTGCGCAGGGCGGCCCAGAACATGCCCCCCTTCCGATTTCGAGCCAGGAACACGATGTTTCGATAGTAGCCGTTGATGTCATAGAAGCCAGCGGCAGAAAATGCAATAGCAGCCGGACCCTGATAGGCGGCGTCCGTTATCAGCAGGCATTTCTCGCTGTCGCTGTTGCTGGCATCCACCGCATTCATGGTAAAGCCATACATGTTCTTGGCCGTGCCGGGCTGCGCCTGCGTGATCGCGCCCGAGATACGGCAGACGCCAATCTGCTCGCCCGCTGTCTCTCCCGTGAAAGCGCCTTGCGCGCCGACATCGATAGAAATGCTGAGAGACTCGTTCTTGTCCAAACTGGACCAACGACCAAGGACACTTTCCTGCGAAACGGCCAATGCGTTGCTGACCTCGTATTCGAAGGGCCCGAATGGGCGAGAGGCGGAAGTCCCTCGAACATGGTTGCCCATCATGGATTTCTGCGGCTCGAATGTGCCGGAACCCGTTACCGACTCAGTCGGCAAAGAGTACGGCCAGTATTCAGTATCTGCATTGAAAGACCAGTTCAGGCGATCGACCGCGATCGACCCCCACAAGATTCCGCTCGGAAACTTCGTCGCGATGCTGCCGTCTGCACCCAGGAACACGATTTCGGTCGTCGAGTAGTAGAGGCCTTCGCTGCCATTGCCTGCAGCAGTCGAACCCGGTTGAGGTGCCGCCAACGAAGGCAGCGGCTCGCTGCCAGGAAACGGCTCCTGGTCTGGACGAGGTGCGGGAGCCGGTGCAGGCGCAGAAGCCACTGGAAACACCGGTAGTCCGCCGCCGCCACCGCTGCCTCCACCGCCGCAGCCGGTCAATGCGATGCCCAGCGCCAGGGTCATGGCCGCCCAAAGCGGTTTGGGGCACCCGCGCGGCAAATAATCTCTCATGGAAACCTCCTGAATATTGTTCGAATCGCAGAAACTGCCCGGCGAGACTACAACCGGGCGGCGCGCGGATTGCGCCAGGAACTCCCTCGCATTCGCACTACGTCACGCTTTCGATTCTTTTAGTTGCAGGGCTTCCGCTTGAAACTCTTCCAGCGCGCACAGCGCTCCCTCTTCGGCGAGATCCTCGACTGGATGCTCACGCCGTTGCTGCTGCTGGTGCCGGTGAGCATCGGCGTGACCTGGCTCGTGGCCCAGGGCATCGCGAACGCGCCGTTCGACCGGGCGCTCGAATACAACGTGCAGACGCTGGCGCGGCTCGTCACGGTGCAGCAGGGCCAGACGGCGTTCGTGCTGCCGCAGGCCGCGCGCGAGATCCTGCGCGCCGACGGTGCGGACCGCGTCTACTACCAGGTCCTCGACAACCGCGGCAAGCTGCTGAGCGGCGAAGCCGACGTGCCGCACCCCAGCTTCGACGAGCCGCCGGTTGTGGGCGTGGTGATGCTGAGCAATGGCGAGATGCGCGGCCGACAGGTTCGCGTGGCCTCGCTCTGGCTGGCCGGCAACGACGATGCGGCGCCTGCGCTGCTGCAGGTGGCCGAGACGCGCGAGAAGCAGTCGATCCTCGCGACCGAGATCATCAAGGGCGTGCTGCTGCCGCAGTTCGCGATCCTGCCGCTGGCGGTGCTGCTGATCTGGCTGGCACTGGTGCGCGGCATCAAGCCGCTGTCGGTGGTGGAGGCGCGCATCCGCGAGCGCCGCCCCGGCGACCTGAGCCCGCTCGACGAATCGTCGGTGCCGCTCGAGGTGGTGCCGCTGGTCTCCTCGGTGAACGAGCTGCTCGACAAGCTCAACGACTCGATCCACACGCAGAAGCGCTTCCTCGCCGACGCGGCGCACCAGCTCAAGACGCCGCTCGCGGGCCTGCGCATGCAGGCCGACCTGGCGCAGCGCGAAGGCGCCAACGCGGACGAGCTCAAGCAGTCGCTCAAGCAGATCGGCCGCGCGAGCGTGCGCGCCACCCACACGGTGAACCAGCTGCTCTCGCTCGCACGCGCCGAGAGCACCGGTGCGGGCACCGCGCGCCAGCCCTGCGATCTCGCACGGCTCATGATCGAGGTGGTGCGCGAGGCGGTGCCGCGCGCCATCGAGAAACGCGTCGACCTGGGCTACGACGGGGCTCAGCCAGGCGCGCCGGGTGTGGTGGTCGAAGGCAATCCGACGCTGCTGAAGGAACTGGCGCGCAACCTGCTCGACAACGCGATCAACTACACGCCCTCCACCGCCGAGCGCCCGGGCGTCATCACCGCGCGGGTGCTGGCCGATCCCTTCGGCCAGGTGGTGCTGCTGCAGGTGGAGGACAACGGGCCCGGCATCGCCGAGGCCGATCGCGAGCTCGTGTTCGAACCCTTCTACCGCGTGCTCGGCAACGAAGCCGACGGCTCGGGGCTGGGCCTGCCGATCGTGCGCGAGATCGCCAACCTGCACCATGCGCAGGTGAAGCTCGAGGATGCGCACCCCGAGCGGCAGCCGCCGGGCGCGCGCTTCACGGTGCGCTTCGAGGGCGAGGCAGCGGCGCCCTGACCGACCAGCAGCGCCGTCAGGGGGCGGCGCTGCCGCCGTCCTTGCGGATCTGGAGCCACTCGGGATGGACTTGGCGCGCAAGACGGTGCGGTTCGCGCTCGTCCAGGCTCGCGGGCGCCATGCCGAAGCCCGCGAGGTCGCCGCGCGACCAGAGCCAGTAGCCCACGTTGGCGAGCACCAGGACGACGAGGACGAGACGCAGCTTCATGGCGAACGCCCGTTAGTCAGAAGGCCATGCCGCGCGGTCGCACGCTGACCTCGTCGCTCGAGATCATCTGCAGCCCCTCGGCGGTGCGCACCTGCAGTTCGCCGCCCCAGGCCACGCCCTCGCACAGGCCGGCCGTGCCGTCGCTGAGCTGGACCTCGCGCCCGCGCAGCGCATCGCGTGCGGCAAAACGTTCGGCGAAGGGCGCGAAGCCGCGCGCTTCGAAGTCCTGCACGCTGCGCACCAGGGGCGCGGTCAGCTCGGCCAGCACCTCGGGCGCGCGGGCCTCGGGGCGCCACTGA
Source organism: Variovorax sp. Soil_C_39 (assembly GCF_057656815.1). NCBI lineage: Bacteria > Pseudomonadati > Pseudomonadota > Betaproteobacteria > Burkholderiales > Comamonadaceae > Variovorax > Variovorax sp. Soil_C_39. The sequence continues at coordinate 229,044 of NZ_JBDGJQ010000005.1, read as the reverse complement.
CGCAGCCACGCGGGCGGCGTGCGCATGCCGTCGCCATCGCGCGGGCCAATGTTGATGCCGATGCCGATCACGACGTAGCGCGGCGGTGCCGGCACGGCGGCCTGCACGCCTTGCGGCATGGCGGTTTCGATCAGAATGCCGACGAGCTTGCGGTCGTCGACCCACAGGTCGTTGGGCCACTTGAGCGCGACCTTCGCCTCACCCGAGGGATCGAGGCTCTCGGCCACGCTCACGCCGACGGCGAGCGACAGCCCCGACCAGTCGCGCGGTGCGAGCGGCAGGCCCAGCGAGAACATCAGCGACGAGGGGCCCGCGCTGTCGCCCTGCGGCTGCGCGCTGTGCCAGGGCCGCCCGAGGCGGCCGCGCCCCGCGGTCTGGTGCTCGGCCACCAGCAGCACGGGCGCGGTGCGGCCGGCGCGCGCGCGGCGCATCAGTTCGGCATTGGTCGAATCGATCTCGGCCGCGATCTCGACCGCAAAGCCCGGCAGCAGCGGCGCCACGGCGGCGGCGATGCGGTCCTCGAACCAGGCGGCCGTGGTGGTCATGCGCTCAGTCTTTCCTGGCCTTGCCGGACTTCTTTTTTTCCGCTTTCTTGTCCGCCTTCTTTTCGGCTTTTTCGTCGGCCTTTTTCTCGGCTTTCTTCTCGGCCTTCTTGGCTTTTTTCTTCTTCTTCTTCTTTTTCTTCTTTTCTTCGTCTTCGTCCTTCGGCGTCAGCAGCGTGCCGCGGCAATTCTCCGCACCGCACCAGCACGGAAATTCGGACAGCAGCTTCGGCGTATAGGGCTCGTCGATGATCAGGCCGTAATCGTAGTTGAGCTCTTCTCCTGCAGCGATGTTGCGCAGCGCCTTGATATAAACGCGCCCATCGACCTCGTCGGCCTCGCAGTTCGGATCGCACGAATGATTGATCCAGCGCGCGGCGTTGCCGTCGACGTTGCCGTCGATCACGCGGCCGTCGTCGATGTGGAAGTAGAAGGTGTGGTTCGGCTGAGCGGGGTCGTGCGGATGGCGGCGCAGCGCCTCTTTCCAGCTGATGACCTCGCCCTTGTATTCGATCAGCTTCTCGCCTTCCGCGATGTCCTGGACGGCGAAGACGCCGTTGCCATGGACGGTCGAGCGCCGCGTCTGGATGCGGCGGCCGCCGGAAAGTGTGGATTTGGAAGGCATCGCCGAAGTCTGTTAGGTTGAATATGCACACATGCGCGTGTGCGCGTGCGCACGCGGGAAGCCGCAGATTGTATGTGGCCCCCACGCTCCGCACTCCGTGTCGTCGCTGCCCCCCGAGAGGGCCGCAGGCCGCCTTGAGGCGGCTCGGCGGCGGCCTGGGAACTGTTTTTTAGGAAATGTTGATGAAGACGTTGGTAATCGCAGAAAAGCCGTCGGTGGCGCAGGACATCGTCCGTGCGCTGACGCCGGTCGCCGGCAAGTTCGAGAAACACGACGAGCATTTCGAGAGCGAAAGCTACGTCGTGACCAGCGCCGTCGGTCACCTGGTCGAAATCCAGGCGCCCGAGGAATTCGACGTGAAGCGCGGCAAGTGGAGCTTCGCGAACCTGCCGGTGATTCCGCCGCATTTCGACCTGAAGCCGGTCGACAAGACGAAGACGCGCCTGAACGCCGTGGTCAAGCAGGCCAAGCGCAAGGACGTGACGCAGCTCATCAATGCCTGCGACGCGGGCCGCGAGGGCGAGCTGATCTTCCGCTTGATCGAGCAGTACGCGGGCGGCAAGACCGGCCTCAACAAGCCCGTCAAGCGGCTGTGGCTGCAATCGATGACGCCGCAGGCCATCCGCGACGGCTTCGATGCGCTGCGCACCGAAAAGCAGATGCAGGGCCTGGCCGACGCCGCGCGATCGCGCTCCGAAGCCGACTGGCTCGTGGGCATCAACGGCACGCGCGCCATGACCGCGTTCAATTCGCGCGACGGCGGCTTCTTTCTGACTACCGTGGGCCGCGTGCAGACGCCCACGCTGTCGGTGGTGGTCGAGCGCGAGGAAAAGATCCGCAAGTTCGTGAGCCGCGACTATTGGGAAATCCACGGCGTGTTCCAGGCCGAGGCCGGCCAGTACCCCGGCAAGTGGTTCGACGCCAACTTCAAGAAGCCGCTGCCGGGCCCCGACGGCGCGGCCGACGCCGAGATCCGCGCCGACCGCGTGTGGAGCGAGCGCGAAGCGCGCGAGATCGCCGATGCGGCGCGCGGCAAGCCCGCCACCGTCACCGAGGAGAGCAAGCCCACCACGCAGGCCTCGCCGATGCTGTTCGACCTGACCTCGCTGCAGCGCGAGGCCAACGGCCGCTTCGGCTTCTCGGCCAAGACCACGCTGGCGCTGGCGCAGAGCCTGTACGAGCGCCACAAGGCGCTGACCTATCCGCGGACCGATTCGCGCGCGCTGCCCGAGGACTACCTGCCGGTCGTCAAGGACACGATGAAGATGCTCGCCACCAGCGGCATGAAGCACCTCGCGCCATTCGCGCAGCAGGCCGTCGACGGCAGCTACGTGAAGCCCAACAAGCGCATCTTCGACAACACCAAGGTGTCGGACCACTTCGCGATCATTCCGACGCTGCAGGCACCGAGCGGCCTGTCCGACGCCGAGCAGAAGCTGTACGACTTCGTGGTGCGCCGCTTCATGTCGGTGTTCTTCCCGAGCGCCGAATTCCAGGTGACCACCCGTATCAGCACGGTCGAAGCGGGCGGCAAGAAGTACCCGTTCCGTAGCGACGGCAAGGTGCTGGTCAAGCCGGGCTGGCTCGCGATCTGGGGCAAGGAAGCGGTCAACGACGACGACGAGAAGGACGGCAAGAACCTCGTCGTGGTGAAACCGGGCGAAACTGTGCAGACCGAGTCCGCCGACCTCAAGGCGCTCAAGACCCGGCCGCCGGCACGCTACTCGGAAGCCACGCTGCTGGGCGCGATGGAAGGCGCCGGCAAGACCATCGACGACGACGAATTGCGCGAGGCGATGCAGGAAAAAGGCCTGGGCACGCCAGCCACCCGCGCCGCCACCATCGAAGGCCTGATCGCCGAGAAATACATGCTGCGCGAGGGCCGCGAGCTGATCCCGACGGCCAAGGCCTTCCAGCTGATGACACTGCTGCGTGGCCTGGGCGTGGAAGAACTCTCCAAGGCCGAGCTCACGGGCGAGTGGGAATACAAGCTCGCGCAGATGGAGAAGGGCGCGCTCAGCCGCGAGGCCTTCATGCGCGAGATCGCCAAGATGACGGAGCACATCGTCAAGAAGGCGAAGGAATACGACCGCGACACCGTGCCGGGCGACTACGCCACGCTCGCCACGCCCTGCCCCAACTGCGGCGGCGTGGTCAAGGAGAACTACCGCCGCTACAGCTGCACCGGCAAGGCGGGCCAGGAGCCCTGCGGCTTCTCGTTCGGCAAGTCGCCGGCGGGGCGCACCTTCGAGGTGGCCGAAGCCGAGGCGCTGCTGCGCGACAAGCACATCGGCCCGCTCGAGGGCTTCCGCTCCAAGGCGGGCTGGCCGTTCACCTCCGAGATCGTCTTGAAGTACGACGAAGAAGCCAAGAACTGGAAGCTCGAGTTCGACTTCGGCGACGACAAGAACGGCGACACCGGCGAGATCGTCGACTTCAGCGAGCAGGACACGCTGGGCCCCTGCCCCATCTGCGGCGCACCGGTGTTCGAGCACGGCAGCAACTACGTCTGCGAGAAGTCGGTGCCCACCAACGCGCAGCCGACGCCGAGCTGCACCTTCAAGACCGGCAAGATCATCCTGCAACAGCCGGTGGAGCGCGCGCAGATGGAAAAGCTGCTCGCCACGGGCAAGACCGACCTGCTCGACAAGTTCGTGAGCATGCGCACGCGCCGCGCCTTCAAGGCCTTCCTGACCTGGAACGCCGAGGAAGGCAAGGTGACCTTCGAATTCGCACCGCGCGAAGGGGGCAGCAAATTCCCGCCGCGCAAGACCTTCGGCAAGGCTGCGCCCGCGGCCAAGAAGACCGCCGCGGCCAAGAAGACGGCGGCTGGCAAGACCCCGGCGGCAAAGAAGGCGCCGGCCGCAAAGAAGGCGGCTACGCCGCGCAAGCCCGGCGCGGGCCTGAAGCCCAGCGAATCGCTGGCCGCGGTGATCGGCGCCGAACCGGTGGCACGCACCGAGGTCATCAAGAAGCTCTGGGACTACATCAAGGCCAACGGCCTGCAGGATGCCACCAACAAGCGCGCGATCAACGCCGACGCCAAGCTCAAACCGGTGTTCGGCAAGGACCAGGTGACGATGTTCGAGCTCGCCGGCATCGTGGGCAAGCACCTGTCGGCGCCATGATGGCCATGCAGCGCAGACATTTCGCCCTCGCCCTTGCCGCGGCCTGCACGTTCGCCGCCGGTGCGGCCCAGGCCGCCGCCTGGCCCGACAAGCCCGTCAAGCTGGTGGTGCCCTTCCCGCCCGGGCAGGCCACCGACATCTTCGCGCGCGCGCTCGCCGAGCAGCTCGGCAAGCGGCTGGGCCAGCCGGTCATCGTCGACAACAAGGCCGGCGCGGGCAGCAACATCGGCACCGACTTCGTGGTGCGCTCGCCGGCCGACGGCTACACGCTGGTGGTGGCGGGCAGCGCCATGGCGGTCAATCAGACGCTCTACGTCAAGCCAGGCTTCGATCCGCGCAAGGACCTCGTGGGCATCTCGCTGATCGCCACGGTACCGCTGGTGTTCCAGGCCACGCCCGAGAGCGGCATCCGCAGCATGGCCGACCTCACCGCGCGCGCGAAGGCCGAGCCAGGCAAGCTCAGCTATGCGAGCGCGGGCATCGGCGGCACGCAGCATCTGTCGGGCGAGATGTTCAAGTCGGCGGCGCGCGTGTTCATGACCCACATCCCCTACCGCGGCAGCGGTCCGGCGCAGGCGGACTTCCTCGGCAACCAGGTGCCGCTGATGGTCGACTCGGTCACGGCGGCGCTGCCGCACATCAAGTCGGGCAAGGCGGTGGCGCTGGCGGTCACCTCGGCCAAGCGCTCGTCGCAGTTGCCCGACGTGCCCACGGTGCGCGAGAGCGGCGTGGCGGGCACGAAGGACTTCGAGGCCGTGGGCTGGCTCGGGCTGATGGCGCCGCGCGGCACGCCGGCCGAGATCACCGCGCGGCTGAACCAGGAAGTGACCGAGATCCTCAAGACCGAGCAGATGGCGCGCTTCATCCGCGATCGCGGTTCCGAGCCTGCACCGACCACGGGCGCCGAGTTCGACCGCTTCGTGGCGAGCGAGATCGGCCGCTGGGGCGCGGCGGTCAAGGCTTCGGGCGCCAAGCCCGAGTAGCCTGCTCAGCCGGCGGGTTCCGCCTGCCGGTCCACGTCCGCCAGCAGCCAGCGCCGGAAATGGTCGAGCGTGGCGAGCTGGCCGCGCCCTTCGGGGTAGCAGAACCAGTAGCCTTCGGCGCCGCGGTAGCCGCCTTCGGGCAGCGGCTCGTCGACCAGGCCGGCAGCGATGTCGTCCTGCACCAGGCAGCGCGGCACCAGTGCCACGCCCATGCCCACCATCACGGCACGGATCATGGTCTGGAACTGGTCGAACTGCGGGCCGGCCAGCGGATCGAGCCCGTGCACGCCGTGCGCCTCGCTCCATTGCAGCCACGACTGCGGCACCGTCACATGGCGCAGCAGCGTGCAGCGCGCCACGTCCTGCGGCGTGCGGATGCGCACTTCGGCCAGTTCCGCGCGCGGCGCAATCAGCGCCACATCCTGCCCCGCGAGGTAGTGCGAGCGGGCACCGGGCCAGTGGCCGTCGCCGAACAGGATCGCGCAGTCGAGTTCGGGCCGCTCGAAGTCGTAGCCATGCACGAAAGGCACGAAGTGCAGCGCGATCTGCGGATGGCGGCGCTGGAAGTCGGGCAGGCGCGGAATCAGCCATTTGGCGCCGAAGGTCGGCAGCGTCGAGAGATGCAGCGCCCCGCCACCGTCGCCGCTGGTGATGAGTTCGAGCGTGGCCGCCTCGAGCTGGGCGAGCACCGCGCGCACCGCCTTCTCGTAGCGCTCGCCCGCGGGGGTGAGCGCCAGCCGCTTGCGCGCGCGCTCGAACAGCGGCACGCCGATCCAGCGCTCGAGTTCCTGCACCTGCTTGCTGACGGCGCCCTGCGTGAGGTGCAGCGCCTCCGCCGCGCGTGACACGCTGCCGAAGCGCACCACCGTCGAGAAAGCGCGCAGCAGGTTCAGCGGTGGGTTCAGGCGGCGCAGCGACATGGTGGAAGGATGCCCATCAAAACATTCCAGATCAGAATATTAACTGGTCTATCCTTTGCTTGATGTGAAGGGCAACTTCTTGCCTTTTCACCCTCGCCTCATTGGAAGATTCCCCATGCAACGTCGTTATTTTCTCTCCGCACTGGCCGCTGCTTCGGTCGTTCCTGGAATGTCTTTGGCCCAAGGCCGGCCGATTCGGCTGATCGTGCCCTTCCCGCCCGGCGGCGCCACCGACATCACCGCGCGCGTGCTCTCCGAGCCGCTCGCCAAGATCCTGCAGCAGCCGGTGGTCATCGACAACCGCGCCGGCGCGGGCGGCTCCATCGGCATGGCCGAGGTGGCCCGCTCCGCACCCGATGGCCTCGCCTTCGGCGTGGCCACGCTGTCCACGCATGGCGTGAACCCGGCCGTCTACCAGAAGCTGCCCTATGACCCGGTCAAGGGCTTCGTGGCCGTGACCGAGCTGGTCAAGGCACCGGGCGTGGTCGTCATCAATCCGCAGGTGCTGCCGGTGAAGAGCTTCGCGGAACTCGTGGCGTACCTGAAGGCCAACCCCGGCAAGGTGTCGTACGCCTCGCCGGGCAACGGCACCATCGGCCACATGTGGGGCGAACTCTTCAAGAGCAGTACCGGAACCTCGATGGTGCACATCCCCTACCGCGGTGCAGGCCCGGCGATCAACGACGTGCTCGCGGGCCAGGTGCCGGTGTACTTCGACCAGGTCGCCTCCTCGCTGCCGCACGTGAAGGCGGACAAGCTGGTGGCGCTGGCCGTGTCGTGGAGCGGCCGGCTCGACGTGCTGCCCGAGGTGCCGACCTACCGCGAACTGGGTTACCCGGCCAACAACGACCCGTCGTGGTTCGGCCTGGTGGCGCCGGCCGGCACGCCGGCCGGCATCGCGCAGCGCATGCAGCAGGCGGTGGCCACGGCGCTGAAGGACGCCTCGGTGCGCGAACGCCTCGCGCTGCAGGGGCTCTATGCCTCGGGCACGACGCCGGGCGAGTTCGCGAAGCAGATTGACAGCGAAATCGAGAAGATGAAGAAGGTCGCGGCCTTTGCGCGCATCCGACTGGACTGACCGCCTATGCATCCTGTCCTGAAACTGATCCAGACCCGCGCCCAGGTGACAAGCATCGCCGGGCACACGCCGCTGGTGCTCGATTCGCCGCACAGCGGCACGATCTACCCTGACGATTTCCGGCCGGTGTGCGACCTCGCCACCTTGCGCCGCGCCGAGGACACCCACGTCGAGAAGCTCTACGCCTTCGCATCGGCCCTGGGCGTCGCGTGGATCGAGGCGCACTTTCCGCGCAGCTACCTCGACGCCAACCGCGACCTCACCGAGCTCGACACCTCGCTGCTCGACGGTGCGTGGGACGGGCCGCTGTCGGACGATCCGCGGGTGCTGTCGAAGGTGCGGCTCGGCAAGGGCCTGATCTGGAAGCTCACGGACGAGGGGCTGCCGATCTACGACCGCCTGCTCACGGTGGACGAGGTCCGCGCGCGCATCGACCACTGCTGGCGCCCCTACCATGCCGCCGTGGCCGAGGCGATCGAGGCGGCGCATGCGCGGCACGGCTACAGCATCCACATCAACTGCCATTCGATGCCGGCGGTCGCGGGCAGCCATGCGACCGATTTCCCAGGCCTCGTGCACGCCGATTTCGTGATCGGCGACCGCGATGGCAGCACCGCCGATCCGGCGCTGTCGCAGCGCATCTGCGAGCACCTGCGCGCGCGCGGCTACAGCGTGGACTACAACCATCCCTACAAGGGCGTCGAGCTGGTGCGCCGCAACGGCCGCCCAGCCGGACACCGGCACAGCATCCAGGTCGAGATCAACCGCAGGCTCTACATGGACGAAGCCACGCTGGCGCTCGAGGAGAGCGGCGCCGCGCGGCTCGAGGCCGACCTGCGTTCGATGGTCGAGATGCTGCTGGCCACCGACCCGCGCTGAGCGAAGAAGACAACCCTGCCGCCATCGGGTGTGTTGCGGCGCGGCCGGCGCCGCATCGGCCTATAGTGGGCTTCAGTCCCACCCATGCTTGGAGTTATCCGTGAAGCCATTCATTGCAGTTGTTCTTGCCGTACTGACCGCCGCGCTGGCGGCGGGCTGTGCGGGCACGGGGTCGGCCGGCGGCAGCGGCCCCGCGGCCTCGTCGGGCAGCGGCATCACGGTGTTCGGCACCATCGACGCCGGCGTCAGCGGAACGACGAGCCGCTCCGAGCGCCGATAACACCGGCGGCGTGGGCGCGGCCGGCCCTCAGCGCCGCAGCAGCGCCTGGCGCAGCACCCGCGCCGCACGGTCGCGGATCCGGCCGGGCCCGCTGTCGGGCTCGCTGCGTGGCGCCACCTTCGCGGTCGCGCAAGCCCAGAGGAAGTCGTGCAGGATCGGCGTGTCGTCGACCGTCTCGGTGCTGCCGTACTTGTGGAATTCGGGGTGCCATTGCGTGGCGGCAATGTAGCTGCGCCCCTTCTCGGGGCGGCGGCGGATCGCCTCGGGCACACGGTCGGGCAGGCTCCAGGCCTCGATCTCGAAGCCCGGCGCCAGGTCCTTCACGCCCTGGTGGTGGATGCTATTGACCCGCGCGGTGCGCACCTCGGGGTAGAGCTTCGACAGCCGCGTGCCCTCGACGATCTCGATGTCGTGGAAATTCTGGTCGTAGGTGACCGGGTCGCGGTGCCGCCGGGTCTCGGGATGCTGGTGCTGCGCCTCGATGTCCTGGTAGAGCGTGCCGCCGAAAGCCACGTTGATCAGTTGCAGCCCGCGGCAGACGCCGAAGATCGGCTTGCCGGCCTGCTCGAAGGCCTCCACCAGCGCGAGATCATAGAGGTCGCGGAGGCGGTCGCCGAGCCAGGCGTCCTTGAGCGGCGCCTCGCCGTAGCTGCCGGGCCAGACGTCGGCGCCACCATGCATCACCACGCCGTCGAGCCATTCGGCGTAGTGCGAGAGCTTGGTGTCGCCACGCGCGGTCTCGCCCGTGGGGCAGGGCACCATCACGACCATCGCGCCGGCCGACATGAGCCAGTGTGCGATGGACTGCTCGACATACTGCAACGTCTTGTTGGTGAACAGCGAACGCGCAGGGTCCGCGTGCGAAAAGCAGGCGGAGAGGCCGATCTTCAGCCGGGCGGAGACGGGTTGGGGCATCTCGGAACGTTCGGGGCGAGCTGTGCGAAAAGGAAAGTCCATTGTGTCGCTTGAGCTTCTCGCACCGGGTCGGACGAAACGCCAAGTATGCTTTCAACGCCGCCACGACACGGAAGGAAGACACGCCATGAAAACGATCAAGGGCCCGGCCATATTCCTGGCTCAGTTCGCCGGGGACCAGGCCCCGTTCAATTCGCTCGACGCCATCGCCGGCTGGGCCGCCGGCCTGGGCTACAAGGGCGTGCAGATCCCAAGCTGGGACGCACGCCTGTTCGACCTGCGCCGCGCCGCCGAGAGCAGGACCTACTGCGACGAGGTCAAGGGCATGCTCGCGGGCCACGGGATCGAGATCACCGAGCTGTCGACCCACCTGCAGGGCCAGCTGGTCGCGGTGCATCCCGCTTACGACGCGGGCTTCGACGGCTTCGCGGCACCCGAGGTGCGCGGCGATCCGGTGCGGCGCCAGCAATGGGCGGTCGAGCAGCTGCACCTCGCGGCCAAGGCGTCGGCCAACCTCGGGCTCAGCGCCCATGCGACCTTCTCGGGTGCGCTGGCCTGGCCGTACCTCTACTCGTGGCCGCCGCGCCCGCCGGGGCTGATCGAGGAGGCCTTCGACGAGCTGGCGCGCCGCTGGCGCCCGATCCTCGACGCCTTCGACGCGGCGGGCGTCGACGTGGCCTACGAGATCCATCCGGGCGAAGACCTGCACGACGGCGTGAGCTACGAAATGTTTCTCGAACGGGTGAACAACCACCCGCGCGCCTGCCTGCTGTACGACCCGAGCCATTTCATGCTGCAGCAGCTCGATTACCTCGCGTACATCGACCACTACCACGAGCGCATCAAGATCTTCCACGTGAAGGATGCCGAGTTCAACCCGACGGGCAAGCAGGGCGTGTACGGCGGCTTCCAGAGCTGGATCAACCGGGCCGGGCGCTTCCGCTCGCTGGGCGACGGGCAAGTCGACTTCCGGGCCATCTTCTCGAAGATGGCGCAGTACGACTTTCCGGGCTGGGCCGTGCTGGAGTGGGAGTGCTGCATCAAACACCCCGAAGACGGGGCGCGCGAGGGCGCGAAATTCATCGCCGACCACATCATCCGCGTGGCCGACCGGGCCTTCGACGATTTTGCCGCTGGCGGCGTGGACGTGGCGGCAAACCGGCGCGTTCTGGGCCTGGGATAGCGGCCGACGCGAGGCCTCGGCAAGGACTGACAAGCAACAGTCATGCCTTGCGGGCTATAATGTCGGGTTCGTTTCGATGACCACGGCGGAGTTATTCGTCAACCGCCAGCCTGTGCACTGACGATTCAGTAAATCAGTGAATCAGTGACAGGCCGGTTTCACAGTGTGTTGGAGCGCCAGACCGGGCGCCCATGTATGCCACCACTGTCTTCGTTCTTGTTGAAGCGAATGGCGCATTGCCCCGGCAGTGCGCAAAGACAAGCAGTCGTGCCACGGCGCGTTCGCGCTGCCGGGCTCCGGCTGAAACAAAGACGCCAGATTCCATCTCCAACACACACTTATCGGACGACTCAGAGGTAATCGCACAATGCCCAAGGAAGAACTCATCGAAATGAACGGCGCAGTGACCGAAGTCCTGCCCGACTCGCGCTACCGTGTCACGCTCGACAACGGCCACCAGCTGATCGCCTACAGCGGCGGCAAGATGCGCAAGCACCACATCCGCATCCTGGCGGGCGACAAGGTCTCGCTCGAACTCTCGCCCTACGACCTGACCAAGGGCCGCATCACCTTCCGTCACCTGGAGCGCCGCGGCCCCCCGCCGACCTCCGGCAACAACGGCCCTCGCCGCTGATCCGCGACGAGCCATTGGGCCTTGCGGCGCCCGGCCTCGGGCGCGCGGCAAGGCCTTTTGCTTTTTTGCGAACCTATTCGGCTGCCGCACGATGACCCCCCACGATTCCCCAGCCAGCGGCCCCCCGGCCGACAAGACCGGCTTCGCCATACTGCCGCTCTCGCCGCAGATGCTGGCCAACCTCACGCAGCTCGGCTATCTGCAGATGACGCCGATCCAGGCGGCCAGCCTGCCGCCGGCGCTGCTCGGCCAGGACCTGATCGCGCAGGCCAAGACCGGCAGCGGCAAGACCGCGGCCTTCGCGCTGGCGCTGCTCGCCAACCTCAACGCGCGCCGCTTCGCGGTGCAGGCGATGGTGCTGTGCCCGACGCGTGAGCTGGCCGACCAGGTCACGACCGAGATCCGCCGTCTTGCGCGCGCCGAAGAGAACATCAAGGTCGTCACGCTCTGCGGTGGCGTGGCGCTGCGCGGGCAGATCGCGAGCCTGGAACACGGCGCGCACATCGTCGTGGGCACGCCGGGCCGGATCATGGACCACCTCGAGCGCGGCAACCTCGACCTCGCCGGGCTCAACACCCTGGTGCTCGACGAAGCCGACCGCATGCTCGACATGGGCTTCTTCGAGGACATCGTCAAGGTCGCGCGCCAATGCCCGAAGGAGCGGCAGACGCTGCTGTTCTCGGCCACGTATCCTGAAGGCATCGCCAAGCTCGCGCAGCAGTTCATGAAGAGCCCGCAGCAGATCACGGTGCAGGCCCAGCATGAGGGCAGCAAGATCCGCCAGCGCTGGTACCAGGTGAAGGACAGCGAACGGCTGCATGCCGTCGGCCTGCTGCTCGATCATTTCCGCCCGGCCAGCACGCTGGCGTTCTGCAACACCAAGCAGCAGTGCCGCGACCTCGTGCAGGTGCTGCAGGCCCAAGGTTTCAGCGCGCTGGCGCTGTTCGGCGAACTCGAGCAGCGCGAGCGCGACCAGGTGCTGGTGCAGTTCGCCAACCGCAGCTGCTCGGTGCTGGTGGCCACCGACGTCGCCGCGCGCGGGCTCGACATCGCGCAGCTCGAGGCCGTGATCAACGTCGACGTGACGCCCGATGCCGAGATCCACATCCACCGCATCGGCCGCACCGGCCGCGTCGGCCAGCAGGGCGGCGCCGAAGGCCTCGCGCTGAACCTGGCGAGCATGAACGAGATGGGCAGCGTCGGCAAGATCGAGCAGCTGCAAGGCCGCGAATCCGAATGGCATCCGTTGGCCGAGCTCACGCCGGGCCAGGGCGCGCCGCTTTCGCCGCCGATGGCCACGCTGCAGATCGTCGGCGGCCGCAAGGAAAAGATCCGCGCCGGCGACGTGTTGGGCGCGCTCACCGGCGAATGCGGCTATGCGAAAGAGCAGATCGGCAAGATCAACGTCAACGAGTTCTCGACCTATGTGGCCGTGGCACGCGAGATCGCGGCCGAGGCGGCGCGCAAGCTCGCGGGCGGGCGCGTGAAAGGCAAGAGCGTGAAGGTGCGCCTGCTCGAACTCTAGAGAGAAACAAGCCCTGTCACAGCCGCTGCTTCGGCTTCTGGCAGGCAAAATCCCCACTGTGGCCTAATTGCGCCTCGAACATCCACTTTTTTATCCGAGCTTTTCCATGCCCAAGAAAATTCGCACCGAAGCCGACCGCATTGCCAGCCCGAAGCCGACGCCACTGGCCGGCTACGCCCTGCCCAGGACCGGTGGCGGCCAGAAGGTCAGCCTCGAACGCGGCACCGCCACGCGCAGCAAGAAGAACCCCGGCAAGCGCGCCAAGAAGGGCGGCTGACCCGCTTGCGCGGCCGGCTCGCAGCAACTGCAGCCGGCCACGAACGACGAACGCGCCCGCGGGCGCGTTTTGTCATTGCAAGCCACCGCAGCAGCCACTGCATTGCCAGGCCTTCGATGTCCGACGACAACCAGATCTTCATTCCGCCTTCGTTCTTCGCGGTCTACAGCGATGCACGGCAACGGCTGCTGGCGCCGATCGGCGTGGTGCGCGAGCGCTACGAAGTCTGCGAGGACCTCGCCAGCCACCTGGTAGCGCACGCGCAGATCCAGCACCACACCGAGGTGCCGGTCGAGAGCGAGATCCTGCGGCGCATCCATGCGGGGCTTTCGACGCCCGAGGCCGGCGTCTCGCCTGCCGAGGCCGAGTGGACCGTGCAGCGCCTGGCCGAGCTGCTCGGCTGGCCGGCACCCGCGCCGACCGCCGCGCCCGACAGCTGAGCAGGCCGGGCCAGCGCCCGGTCTTCGACATCTGGCTACAGTCGAGCCGATGACCCGCCGCACCACCGACGTCCTGCTCACCGCGACCGCACCCGCCATCTGGGGCAGCACCTATGTGGTGACCACCGAGATGCTGCCCGCGAACTATCCGCTCACGGTCGCGCTGCTGCGGGCGCTGCCGGCGGGGCTGCTGTTGCTTTTGATCGTGCGCCAGCTGCCCGAGCGCGCCTGGTGGGGCCGCATTGCGGTGCTGGGCGCGCTGAACTTCTCGATCCTCTGGGCGATGCTGTTCCTTGCCGCCTACCGCCTGCCGGGCGGCGTGGCGGCGACGATCACGTCGGTGCAGCCGCTGTTCGTGGTGTTCCTCGCGCGCTTCTTCCTCGGCGCGACCGTGCGCGCGCTGTCGGTGGCCGCAGCCGTGGTCGGCATCGGTGGCGTGGCATTGCTGGTGCTCACGCCGAATGCCCGGCTCGATGCGATCGGCATTGCCGCGGCCTTCGCTGCCGCGGTGTCGATGGCTTTCGGTACGGTGCTGAGCCGCCGCTGGCAGCCGCCGGTTTCGGCGCTGGCCTTCACGGCCTGGCAACTGACCGCGGGCGGCCTGCTGCTGCTGCCATTCGCGCTCTGGCTCGAGCCGCCGCTGCCCGTGCTCACGGCCACGAACTGGCTCGGCTTCGCCTGGCTCGGCCTGATCGGCGCCGCCGTGACCTACATCATCTGGTTCCGCGGCGTGGCCCGGCTCGAATCGGCGGCCGTCGCGCCGCTGACCTTCCTGAGCCCCGTGACGGCCGTGATCCTCGGCTGGGCGCTGCTCGGGCAGACCTTGTCGGTGCTGCAGGTCGTGGGCATTCTGGTGGTGATCGCGAGCATCTGGCTCAGCCAGCATGCCCAGCGCGGCGCACTGCCGGTGCTGGTGGCGCCCGCTGCGCGCTGAGCCGGGTCGTCAATCGACCTTCGCGCCCGAGGCCTTCACCACAGCGCCCATGGCGTCCCAGTCCGCGCGCAGCAGCTTCTGGAACGCTTCGGCCGTCTGCGTGCGCGGCTCCACACCCAGGCGCTTGAAGCGCTCCTGGATCGCGGGCTCGGCCAGCACCTTGTTGGCGGCCGCATTGAGACGCTCGACCTCGGCCTTGGGCGTGCCGGCTGGCGCGAGCAGGCCGATCCACGAATCGAAGGCGTAGCCGGGCAGGCCGCTCTCGGCCACGGTCGGCAGCTGCGGCAGGAAGGGGCTGCGCGCCTGGCCGGTCGAAGCAAGCAGCTTCATGCGCGGATCGGCCTGGAAGCCCATAACGCCGATGCTCGAGGAGATGACCGCCTGCACCCGGCCCGCGAGCACCTCGTTGACCGCTTCGCCGGTCGACTTGGTCGGGATGTGCGTCATCTGCAGACCCGCTTTCGCGAGGAACGAAGCCATCGCAAGGTGCGTGGCGCTGCCGTTGCCGGCCGAGGCGTAGTTGTACTTGCCGGGATTGGCCTTGACCTCCTTGATGAAGTCGGCCGTGTTCGACACGTTGAGCCCGCTCGTCACCGCCAGCACATAGCCCGCGTTGCCGATGTAGGCCACGCCGGCGAAGTCCTTCAGCGGGTCGTACGGCAGCTTGTTGTAGAGGAAGCCCGCGATGTGGTGGCTTGCGGCCGCGAGGACGAGCGTGTTGCCGTCCGGCGCTGCCTTGGCCACCACGGCCGCGCCCACGGTGCCGCCCGCACCCGCGCGGTTCTCGACCACGGCGCTGGCATTGAGCGCCGCGCCCAGTTCGCTGTTGAAGGCACGTGCCACCGTGTCCTGCACCGCGCCGGTGCCGAAAGGCACGACGATATGGATCACGCGCTGCTGCGCATGGGCGAGGCCGGGGCCGCCCACGGCCAGGGCGGCTGCCGCGGCAGCCACGAGAGAACGTCGGGTGAGGGAAGTCGTGGAGTTCATCGAGGGGCCGCTTTCATCATCAACAGGAAGGGAAGGGAAAACTTCTTCAGGTGCCCGACGGCAGCCAGCGCTGCACCAGCTTCACGAAGTAGCTGGCACCGATCGGAATGATCTCGTCGTTGAAATCGAACGAGGTGTTGTGGATGATGCAAGGCCCGGGCCCGTGGCCCTCGAGCCGGTGATCGCCGTCGCCGTTGCCCAGGAAGGCATAGCAGCCGGGCCGCGCCAGCAGCATGTGCGCGAAGTCCTCGGCGCCCATCACGGCGGGGAAGTCGTCGGTGACCATGTCGTCGCCCACCACCTCGCGCATCACGCCGGCCGCGAAACGCGCCTCGGCCGCATGGTTGACGACGGGCGGCGACGAGCGCTTGAAGAACACGTCGGCCGTGCAGCCGTGCGCCGCGGCCACGCCCGCGGCGACCTCGCGCAGGCGCGCCTCGATCCGGTCGATCGCCTCGACCGAGAAGGTGCGGATGGTGCCGCCGACGGAAGCCAGGTCGGGAATCACGTTCGGCGCATCGGAGCCCTGCAGCTGCGTGACCGCGAGCAGGGCACGTTCGGTGCTCGGAATGGTGCGCGCGACGATGGTCTGCAGCTGCTGCGCGAGCGTGACCACCGCCGCCACCGGATCGATGCCGGTGTGCGGCATCGACGCATGCGTGCCGCGGCCCTGCATCGTGACCTTGTAGGTGTTGCTCGATGCCATCAGCGCGCCCTCGTTGAGCGCGAAGCGGCCCACCTCGCCGACGGGAAAGTTGTGCAGCGCGAACACCGCGTCGCAGGGGAAGCGCTCGAACAGGCCCTCGTCGATCATCTTCTTCGCGCCCGCCTTGCCCATCTCCTCGGCCGGCTGGAAGATGAAATGCACCGTGCCGTCGAAATCATCCGGCCCCTGCTGCGACAGATGCCAGGCCGCGGCCAGCAGCATCGTCGTGTGGCCGTCGTGTCCGCAGGCGTGCATGCGCCCGGCGTGCGTGGACCGGTGGGCGAAGGCGTTGGCTTCCTCGAGCGGCAGCGCGTCCATGTCGGCGCGCAGTCCGATCGTGCGCGCGCTCGTGCCCTTGCGCAGCACGCCCACCAGCCCGGTGCCCGCGATGCCGCGGTGCACCTCGATGCCCCATTCGGCGAGCAGCCCGGCCACCTTTTCGGCGGTGCGGTGTTCCTCGAAGCCGAGTTCGGGATGGGCGTGGATGTCGCGCCGGATCTCGACGAAGCGGGAGGCGCTGGCAAGGAAGGCGTCGACGATGTTCATGGCGGGCAGGGCGGGCGGCGAAAGTGGTGCGGTGCGAGCGATTCTGGCGCAGCCGCCCGCCGGACGCACGCTGCACGACCTTCTCGTTTGCACTGAAAATGCACGCCATGAAAATCGCAAAAGACACCGTCGTCACGCTCAAGTACAAGGTGGCCGATGCCCAGGGCAAGCTCATCGAGGCGAACCCCGAGCCCATGGCCTACCTGCACGGCGGCTACGAGAACACGTTGCCCAAGATCGAGGAAGCCCTCGAAGGCAAGGAAAAGGGCTTCCAGGCCACGCTGAACCTCGCGCCCGAGGACGCGTTCGGCCAGCGCGAGGAATCGCTGGTGCGCACCATTCCCAAGACCGACTTTCCGCCCGGCGTGAAGGTGGGCGGCCAGCTGCAGGGCCGGCTCGACGACGGCCGCGAGCATGTGTTCACCGTGACGAAGATCAAAGGCCCCGTCGTGCTGCTCGACGGCAACCACCCCTGGGCCGGCAAGGCGCTGAAGTTCAGCCTGACCGTGACGGATGTGCGCGAGGCGCTGCCGGTGGAAATCGAGCACCGGCATGTGCATGGGGCACACGGGCACCACCACTGAGCCCGTCGCCGGCGGCTGCTAACTACCGCCGCTTCCAGAACCGGGGCGCATCCGCGATCCGGTCGAGCGCCTTCCGGCAGGCCTTGGCCCCCGCGGCGCGGCGGGCGCTGAACCAGCCGACCGCGAACCAGGCCCGCGGGTCGCGGTCGGCGGCCTCCCGGTAGAGCGCGAGCGCCACCGCTTCGTCGTTGTACGCCCCGAGTGCGTCCTGTGCGGGGCGCAGGCGCTCGAGGTAGCGCCCGGCCTTGCCCGCCTCGAACAGCGGCGCCACGAACTCGGCCAGGTAGCGCAGGCGCTTGAGCCGCTTGCGCACGCGGTGCTGCGCCTCGGTGGGCAGGGATTCGAAGCGCCGGCCGTCACGCACCGCCTGCCGGTGCAGGCGCCGCAGCCGCTGGCGCAAAAAACGCCGGGCATCGCCCGCGGACAGGCCGGCGTCGCCGGGCGCCGCCGCGGTGAAGCCGATCAGCGAAACCAGCACCGACTGGAAGGCCGGTGCGCGCACCACGTCGCCGGGCGAGTTCGATTCGTCGGCGCTGCCTTCGCCGCCCCCCAGAGCCGCAAGCGCCGGCGGTTGCGCTTCGGTCGGCAGATCGCGCCATTGCGCCTCGGCCAGCTGCGCCACCTGCTCGCGATCGCGCACGGTGCCGAGCGCACGGAAGGCGGCCACGAGCGGCGGTTCCCAGGCGGCGGCATCGAACCCTGCGCTATCCGCATCGAGTTCCGCCAGTTCACGCAATGCAGTGCGCAAGCGGCGGATGCCGATGCGCAGCTGATGCACCTGCTCCTCGTCGCTGCTGCCGGCCGCGATCTCGCTGGCATTCGGCAGGATCTGCGCCAGGCAGGACGCCACCACGGCCTGCTGGATCGCGCGACCGCCGATCCCCTTGGCGGCGTCGCTGGCGAAGCGCGGCGCCTCGGCCTTGACGGCCGGGACCCGCTCGAGCCCCGCCAGCAGGCGCGCGCCGCGTTCGGCCTTGGACACGGTGCCGAACCAAAGGCCATGCTGCTGCGACCACCGTTGTGCCAGCGCCACCAGGCCCTGCACGTCGCCGCGCTTGAGCTCGATCTCGAGTTCGCACACCGGCGATTCGCGCTGCATCGGCGTGCCGGCATGCGCCACGACCTTGCCCACGTCGAGCGCCATCTCCACCACCGCGGCCCCGGCGCCCGTCGTGCGCACGTCGCGGGTCAGCCGCACGATGTCAGTGGACTGGCGTTCCACCAGCGTGGCGCCGCGCTCGGCCAGCACCGCGGCGAGACGGTCGCCCACCGGCGTGCCCTGGTGGCGCTGCGGATCGATCGCAGGCGCCGCACGGCCCGCGCCGACGGTACCGAGGTCGACGTTGTGCTCCAGGCGGTGCAGGGCGTTGTCGCCCGTGGCCTTGGCGGTCTGGACCCAGCGCGGGCCTTCCTTGCGCAGGCGCAGCACGATGCCCGCGGCGGCCAGCCGCTGGTCTTCGGTGTCGAAGTAGCGCGCCTGCAGCCGTGTGCGAGCCACGGTGCCGCGCCGCAGGGCGGCCTCGACGGACTTCAGGCGGTCGGGGGGAATGCAGAACTTGAACTCGATTTCCATGCGGCCATGATGCCCTGCCGTGATCGAACCCGAAAATCGGCGCGCATGAAAATAGATGTGGACGCCGTACATTTTCTTTGTTATCGTTTGTGGACGGCGTACACAACACGCCGTCTCCTATCCGATCCACACCTCATCGATCCAAGGAACACTCCATGGCCACCAAGCAGATCTTCGTGAATCTTCCCGTCAAGGACCTCGACAAGTCCAAGGCCTTCTTCGGCGCGCTCGGCTACAGCTTCAACCCGAAGTTCACCGACGCGAACGCGGCCTGCATGGTCATCGAGGAGGGCAGCATCCACGCGATGCTGCTGGTCGAGGACTTCTTCAAGACCTTCACGGACAAGAGCCTCACCGACACCAGCAAGAGCACCGAGGTGCTGCTGTGCCTCTCGTGCGAGAGCCGCGCCGAGGTCGACGAGTTGGTGGCCAAGGCCGTGGCGGCGGGCGGCACGCTGCCGCGCCCGCCGCAGGACCTCGGGTTCATGTACGGGCACGGTTTCCAGGACATCGACGGCCACCTCTGGGAATTGGTGTACATGGACCCGAACGCCGAGATGCCACAGCAGGGCGCCTGAAGCGAAGCGCAGGAGTCCGAGCCATGCCCATCGTTCCATACGCGCTCCTCACCGTTGCGCGAAAGGGGTCTACCGCGCGCCGCGAGCGCCCCGACATGCAAGGAACCGGCGTGGCAGATTCGGCCATGCCCCACTTGCCAAGAAGGAACACCGGCATGACCGACGACAAAGACCACCGCAGCCCCATCGTGAAGATCCAGCCCTTGGGCTTTCCCTGGGCGACGATCGACCCCTTCCTGTTCTGCGTCTACCACGACGATGCCTATCCGAAGGGCAATGCGCAAATGGGCCCCGATGCGCCGCTGACCGGCCGCCAGATCGGCCAGGACTTCAGCCGCACCGACGGCTGGAGCATGTACCACGGCGAAACGGTGCCGGGCTTTCCGGCGCATCCGCACCGCGGCTTCGAGACGGTGACCATCGTCCGCAAGGGCTTGATCGACCATTCCGATTCGCTGGGCGCCACGGCGCGCTTCGGAGGCGGAGATGTCCAGTGGCTCACCGCAGGCAAGGGCATCGTGCATGCCGAGATGTTCCCCTTGCGTGACACGGGCGCGCCCAATCCGCTCGAGCTGTTCCAGATCTGGCTCAACCTGCCGGCACGTCACAAGATGGCCGAGCCGCACTTCACGATGTTCTGGTCCGACGCGATCCCGCGCCTCGTGTCCGACGACGTGAAGGGTGGTCGCACCGAGGTCGCGGTCATCGCGGGCCGGCTCGGCAGCACATCCAAGAGTCGCGACGCGGTCGAGGCGCTCGCGCCGCCGCCTGATTCATGGGCGGCACAGGCCGATGCCGATGTCGCGATCTGGACCGTGAAGATGACGCCCAGTGCGCGCTGGACGCTGCCGGCCGCCACGGGCGAAGGCACCCGGCGCATGCTGTACTTCTTCAAGGGTGCCGAGGCGCACATCGCGGGCGAGCGCGTGCAGGGCCCGGCGGCAGTCGAGCTGCGCGCCGACGTGGCCGTGGAACTGGCCGCCGGCGATCGGGCGGACAGCGAATTCCTCGTGCTGCAGGGCCGCCCGATTGCCGAGCCTGTGGTGCAGTACGGGCCCTTCGTGATGAACACGCAGGCCGAGATCAGCCAGACCATGGCCGACTACCGGCGCACGCAGTTCGGCGGCTGGCCCTGGCCCGACTCCGCGCCGGTGCACGGCCGGGATGCCGCGCGCTTTGCGCGGCACCCGGACGGACGCGAGGAAGCGCCGGGCGCGCAAGGGGACTAAGGTTCAGTCGCCGGGCGGCGTCAGAAGCTCTTCAGCATCTCGACGCCGAGTGCCGTCATGCTCGGCACGAACTCGGTCACGTCCATCCGCGCGACACCGCCCTGCACGAAGGGGTCGCGCGCGAGCACCGCTTCGAGCGCCTCGCGGTCGCCCGATCGCGCCAGGATCACGCCGCCCGTGCGCGGCACCTGCCGGCCCGAGGCCACGAACAGGCCGCTCGCATAGTGTTTCTTGAGCCACGTCATGTGCGGGTCCATCAAGGCATCGACTTCTTCGAGCGGGCGGGTGTAGGTGAGGCTGACGATGAACATGGGCAGGCCGGTGGGTGTGACAGCCCTCCATCCTATGGCCTCGACAAGGCGCGGTCCCGGCGAGTGTGTGTTGCAGTCGTAACGTTGTGGCAGACGTCATTTCGCTTTCGGCATCTGCACGGCGCGCCGCCGAAGGCCTGAAGCGATCCCGGTCGACGCTTTCTGCTACCGTCATTCGCGTCGCCGACAAGGCCCACCGGAGACCCACCCATGCCGCTTCGCCCGCCGCCGATCCTCGCGCCAAGCTTCATACCGCCGTACCTGCTCGACCGGCTTGCCGAGCGCGCCGGCCCCCATGCGAGCGCCCGGGCGGCGCAGACGCTGATGATCGACCGCGAGCACCGCGGGCTGCGCGAGGCGGTGGCTTCGCACACGCTGTCGTCGGGCCCGGCGCCGGGCTACGTGCGGCGCGATGCACCCGAGCGCGCGATCCACGATGTGGGGCACACCATGGACCTGCCGGGCCGGCTGGTGCGCGCCGAAGGACAACCCGCCACCGGCGACGTCGCGGCCGACGAGGCCTACGACCACCTCGGCGCCACCTACCGCCTGTACCGCGAGGTCTACGCGCGCGATTCCATCGACGGCGCCGGCCTGCCGCTCGTCGGCAGCGTCCATTACGGTGTCGACTACGACAACGCGTTCTGGAACGGGCGGCAGATGGTGTTCGGCGACGGCGACGGCGAGGTCATGAACCGCTTCACCATCGCGGTGGACATCATCGGCCACGAGCTCACGCACGGCGTCATCGACCACGAGTCGGCGTTGCGCTACGAGGGCCAGTCGGGCGCACTCAACGAATCGGTCTGCGACGTCTTCGGCGTGCTGGTCAAGCAGTACCTGCTGCAGCAGACCGCGCAGCAGGCCGACTGGCTCGTGGGCGCCGGGCTCTTTACCGACAAGGTGCAGGCCCGCGCGCTGCGTTCGATGGCCGAGCCGGGCACCGCCTACGACGACCCGGTGCTGGGCAAGGACCCACAGCCCGCCCACATGCGCGACTTCGTCGCCACGCGGCAGGACAATGGCGGCGTGCACATCAATTCCGGCATTCCGAACCGCGCCTTCCATCTTGCCGCCACGGCGCTGCAGGGCATGGCCTGGGAGAGCGCGGGCCGGGTCTGGTACGACACCGTGTGCGACCGGCGGCTGCGCCGCGATGCCGACTTTGCGGCCTTCGCCCAGCTGACGCTGGACAATGCCGCGACGCGCTTCGGCGCCGGCAGCGCGGCCCACCAGGCCGTGGGCGCCGCATGGAACACCGTGGGAGTCACCGCATCATGATTCAGCTTCCGCCCCTGGACCAGGCCACGATCGTGCGCCTCACGCGCGAGGGCGGCCTGGCCTATGTGCCGGGCCTTTCGCGCCCGCGCAGCTATCAGCTCGGCAACTGCAGCGAAGAACTGCGCCAGCAGATCGACGCGGCGTTGCAAAGCGCCGCACCGCACGCGGGTGCTGCCAGCGGTCCGGGCGCTGCGGGCGGCGACCAGCGCTTCTACCGCGTGGAAGTGCTGGTGCAAGGCAGCAGCAGCAGTGCCATGCACTCGAGTTCGGTCAGCTTCGAGGTGCCCGAGGCCGAGGCGCCAGAGGCACTGGTGCACCTGTGGAAGGATGCGGCGGACCGTTGACGCGCGGCCTGCGCGCGAAGCAGGGTCACGCACGGGACCGGCGCCGGGCCGGCCGATCTCTTAGATTCGGCGGTTCCAGACATTCACCATCTACGGAGCTTCCCTCATGATCCACGTCGTCGCCGTCATCACCGCCAAGCCCGGCCAGCGCGCGCAACTGCTCGAGGCCTTTGCCGCCAACCGCGCGGCGGTGCTGGCCGAGGCGGGCTGCATCGAATACGGCGCCACCATCGACGCGCAGGGCATCCCCGCCTCGAAGGCGAGCTTCGGACCCGACACCTTCGTCGTCATCGAAAAGTGGGAAACGCTGGCCCATCTGCAGGCGCATGGCGTGGCGCCCCACATGAAGGCGCACGGCGAGAAGACCAAGGAGCTGGTCGCGAGCAAGCTGATCCACGTGCTCGAGCCGGTCTGAAGCCGGCTTCGCAGGCGACGCAATGCCTGCTACCCTCGCGCCGGGAGCAGGCATCACGAAGAGGGAATCAGGACATGGCGATCTTCAGGACGCGCCGCTGGCTGCTGGCCGCGGCGCTGCTGGCATCGGGCTGCGCCCAACTTTCCGCGCCACCCTATGCGGCCGACTACGAAGCGCTCGACCGGCTCGAAGCCACGCGTCCGGGCGCGGTGGCCGTGGCAAGGGTACAGCCCACCGATCCGAACGCGAGCGTCAACAGCCTGGCGCTGCGGCGTGCAAGGCTTCTTTCGCCAAGCGGCAGCTTCGCGCGCTATCTCGAAGACGCGCTGGTCCGCGACCTGGGAGAGATCTCGGTCTACGACCCCAAGGCGCCGACGCGGATCGCGGCGCGCCTGCTGGTCAACGAACTCGACCTCGGCGTGATCAACGGCACCGGCCGCATGGACGTGGAGATCGTGGTCTCGCGCGCAGCGGCGCAGCGGCTGCGCAAGACCTACCGGGGCGAGATCGCCTTCGATTCGAGCTACGCCAACATCGTGGCGGTGCCTGCGGGGCAGGCGGCCTATCCAAGGCTCGTTCGGGCCCTGCTGCGCGAGGTGTATGCCGACCCGCAGTTCATCGCGGCCATCGCGCCCTGACACTGGAGCAAGCCGCACCATGCCATCATTCCTTCGGGCCACCGTCCGCCTTCTGCTGGCCGGCGCCATGGCCTCGCTGCTCGGGGCCTGTTCCCATCCGATCACCATGATCACCGAGACGGCGCCGCCGCGATCGGTGGCGCACCTCGTACCGAAGAAAGTCGCTTACGTCATGACCGACGCCCAGCGCGACCAGCAGGTGACCACCGCGGGCGGCAGCGGCGACCGGGTGAGCTATTACCCCTACCGCGACCTCGAGAAGTCGATCCGCGATGCGCTGCGCGCGGTCTACCGCGACGTGGTGGTGCTGCGCACCGCGGGCGATGCCAAGGCGAACGAGGCCGCCGGCATCTCGCTGGTATTCACGCCACAGATCAAGACCGACTCGAGTTCGTCGTCGTGGCTCACCTGGCCGCCAACGTCGTTCACCGCGGAAGTGAACTGCCTCGTGAGCGACGCGGGTGGCGCAGAGGTCGCGCGCGTGCGTGCGGTCGGCAACGGCACGGCAGAATTCGGCGAATTCAAGGGCGACTACGGACTCGCCGCGCGACGCGCCGCAACCCGACTCACGTCGCAACTGAGCAGCGAGATCCGCAGGAACGAGAAGCTGCGCTGAGTCGCTGCGTCATTCGCCATAAGAAAACGCGCCCTCGGACGCGTTTTTCATTGAAGCCGCGAAGCCTTACTTCGACACGACCTTCACCATCTCCAGGCACTTGTTCGAGTAGCCCCATTCGTTGTCATACCAACTCACGAGCTTCACGAAAGTGCTGTCGAGCGCGATGCCGGCTTCGGCATCGAAGATCGAGGTGCGCGGGTCGCCGCGGAAGTCGGTGGCCACCACCTTGTCCTCGGTGTAGCCCAGCACGCCCTTGAGCGCGCCTTCGCTCTGCGACTTCATCTCGGCGCAGATTTCCTTGTAGGTAGCTTCCTTCTCGAGCTCGACCGTCAGATCGACCACCGACACGTCGGAGGTCGGCACGCGGAAGCTCATGCCCGTGAGCTTCTTGTTGAGCTCGGGGATCACCACGCCCACGGCCTTGGCGGCGCCGGTGCTCGAGGGGATGATGTTCTCGAGAATGCCGCGGCCGCCGCGCCAGTCCTTGTTGCTCGGGCCGTCCACGGTCTTCTGCGTGGCGGTGGCGGCGTGCACGGTGGTCATCAGGCCGCGCTTGATGCCCCACTTGTCGTTCAGCACCTTGGCGAGCGGTGCCAGGCAGTTGGTGGTGCAGCTGGCGTTGCTGACGATCGCCTCGCCGGCGTACTTCTTGTCGTTCACGCCGTAGACGAACATCGGGGTGTCGTCCTTCGACGGGGCCGACATGATCACCTTCTTGGCGCCTGCGTCCAGGTGCTTCTGGCAGGTTTCCTTCGTGAGGAAGAGACCGGTCGACTCGAGCACGATGTCGGCGCCGACTTCGTTCCACTTCAGCTGCGCCGGATCGCGCTCCTGCGTGAGGCGGATCTTCTTGCCGTTGACGACGAGCGTGTTGCCTTCGACCGTGACTTCGCCCTTGAAGCGGCCGTGCACCGAGTCGTACTGGAGCATGTAGGCCAGGTATTCGGGCTCGAGCAGGTCGTTGATGGCGACGATCTCGATGTCGTTCTTGAAGTTCTGCACGGCCGCGCGCAGCACGTTGCGGCCGATGCGACCGAAGCCGTTGATACCGAGTTTGATTGCCATCTGATTTGCTCCTAAGGTTGAAAAACTAGTGTTCGGGCGAGAAGAGGGCCAAGCGCCGGATCAGTCGCGCAGCGCCGCTTCCACGGTGGCCGCGACGTTCTCCGCCGTGAAGCCGAAGTGCTTGAACAGC
Source organism: Variovorax sp. Soil_C_39 (assembly GCF_057656815.1). Taxonomy (NCBI): domain Bacteria; kingdom Pseudomonadati; phylum Pseudomonadota; class Betaproteobacteria; order Burkholderiales; family Comamonadaceae; genus Variovorax; species Variovorax sp. Soil_C_39. The sequence continues at coordinate 203,692 of NZ_JBDGJQ010000005.1, read as the reverse complement.
ACGGGCGCCGGTGCCGACTCGCCGTAGCTGTCGATGCCGACGACGGCCGCGCAGCCGTACTTCCACCAACCGGCGGTGCAGCCCATCTCGACCGCGATGCGCGGCAGCTTCTTCGGCAGCACGCTCTTCTTGTAGGCCAGGTCCTGGCGGTCGAAGGTGGTGGTCGAGGGCATCGAGACCACGCGCACGGCGATCTTCTTCTCGGCAAGCAGCTTCTGCGCGGCCAGCGCGAGCTGCACTTCGGAACCGGTGGCGATGATGACCGCCGCAGTCTTCTTGCTCTTGAGGCCGACGGCCTCGGGCTCGGCGAGCACGTAGGCACCGCGGCTGATGTCGCCCAGGTCGCCCTTGGGTGCATAGGCGATGTTCTGGCGGCTCAGCAGCAGCGCCGTGGGGCGCGACTGGTTCTGCAGCGCCACGGCCCAGGCCACGGCCGTCTCGGCGGTGTCGCCCGGGCGCCAGACGTCCAGGTTCGGGATCAGCCGCAGCGATGCCGCATGCTCGATCGACTGGTGCGTCGGGCCGTCTTCGCCGAGGCCGATGGAATCGTGCGTGAAGACGTGGACCACGCGGCGCTTCATGAGCGCGGCCATGCGGATCGCGTTGCGGCTGTAGTCGCTGAACGTGAGGAAGGTGCCGCCATAGGGAATGAAGCCGCCGTGCAGCGCCACGCCGTTCATGATGGCGGCCATGCCGAACTCGCGCACGCCGTAGTTGATGTGGCGGCCGATCACGCCGTGCGGCGGCTCGGCCTTGTCGGCTGTGCTGTCGGGCTTGGGCTCGTCCTCGGCACCCTGGTTGGGCTGCTGCGCGGGCGCGCTCATGACCACGGCGCCGGTCTTGGCGTCGAAGCGCAGCGCGGCGGTGCTCTGGGTGTTGGTGAGGTTCGAGCCGGTGAGGTCGGCGCTGCCGCCGAGCATTTCGGGCAGCGCGGCGGTGAAGGCCTCGAGCGCGAGCTGGCTGGCCTTGCGGCTGGCCACGGTCTCGCCCTTGGTGTGGGCGGCGACCACGGTGTCGAACGCCACCTGATGAAAGTTCTTCGGCAGCTCGCCCTTCATGCGGCGGGTGAACTCGGCGGCCAGGCCGGGGTAGGCCTGGGCATAGGCGGCGAAGCGCTCGTTCCAGGCGGCTTCGGCCTTGGCGCCCTCGGCCTTGTGGTCCCATGCGGCGTACACCTCGGCCGGGATCTCGAAGGCCGGCGCGGTCCAGCCCAGCGATTCGCGCGTGAGCTTGATCTCGTCGGCGCCGAGCGCCTCGCCGTGCGCCTTGGCGGTACCGGCGCGGTTCGGGCTGCCCTTGCCGATGGTGGTCTTGCAGATGATCAGCGTCGGGCGGCTGTCTTCCTTCTTGGCCTTGGCGACGGCCTTCGACACTGCGGCGACGTCGTTGCCGTCGACCGGGCCGATCACATTCCAGCCGTAGGCCTTGAAGCGCTCTTCGGTGTTGTCGATGAACCAGGGCTTGACCTGTCCGTCGATGCTGATGCCGTTGTCGTCGTACAGCGCAATCAGCTTGTTCAGGTGCCAGGCGCCGGCGAGCGCGCAGGCTTCGTGGCTGATGCCTTCCATCATGCAGCCGTCGCCCAGGAAGGCGTAGGTATGGTGGTCGACGACCGCGTGGTCCTTGCGGTTGAACTCGGCCGCGAGCAGCTTCTCGGCCAGCGCGAAGCCCACGGCATTGGTGATGCCCTGGCCCAGCGGGCCGGTGGTGGTCTCGACGCCGGGGGTCACGTCGACCTCGGGGTGGCCCGCGGTCTTGCTGTGCAGCTGGCGGAAGTTCCTGATCTCGTCGATCGGCAGGTCGTAGCCCGACAGGTGCAGCACCGCGTAGAGCAGCATCGAGGCGTGGCCGTTCGAGAGCACGAAGCGGTCGCGGTCGAACCAGTGCGGGTTCGCGGGGTTGTAGCGCAGGTGCTCGCCCCAGAGTGCGACGGCCATCTCGGCCATGCCCATCGGTGCGCCCGGATGGCCGGAGTTTGCTTGTTGGACGGCATCCATGGCCAGCGCGCGGATCGCGTTGGCCATCAGGGCTTGGTTTGCCATGGGCGTTGGACTTTCGGGTGTGTGGATTGGGGAGAACCCGCGATTTTACCGGGCCTGCCCGGACCGCCTCCGGCAGCGGTCGAACACCCGACCAGGCACCGGGGACCCTGCGGACGCGGTTTACGTGCCGGCGCGGGTGGCGCGGACTGCTAGAGTTGCCCCCATGCACGGGCTGCACCTCACCGCCGACCTCCACGACTGCCAATGCGCGATGCAGTGGCTGACCGACAAGGAGGCGCTCGGCGCCGTCTGCGTCAAGGCCGTCGAGGCCGCCGGGCTGCAGCCGGTCGGGCAGCTGGTGCACGGCTTCCCGCCCACGCCGCAGGGGCCGGGCGGCGTCACCGCCACGGTGCTGCTGGCCGAATCGCACCTGTGCCTGCACACCTGGCCCGAGCTGCGCGGCGCCACGCTCGACGTGTACGTGTGCAACTTCGGTGCCGACCATTCCGCCAAGGCGCAGGCGCTGATGGACTGCCTGGTGGCACTGTTCCAGCCTGCGCGCAGCGAACGCAATGCACTACAGCGCGGACGGGTCGGGCCGTGAGCGCCAAGGCGATGATCCTCGCGGCGGGCCGCGGCGAACGGATGCGCCCGCTCACCGACGCGTGCCCCAAGCCGCTGCTCGAAGTGCAGGGCAAGCCGCTGATGCAGTGGCCCATGGAGGCGCTGGCAGCCGGTGGCTTCACCGATCTGGTGGTCAACGCGGCCTGGCTCGGCGAGCAGATCGTGCGCCGCTTCGGACCGCGGCCCGTGCTCGAAGGGCATGGCGCGCTGTCGATCGCCTACTCCGACGAGGGCCGCGACTTCGGCGGTGCGCTCGAGACCGCCGGCGGCATCGTGCGCGCGCTGCCGCTGCTCGGCGACATCTTCTGGGTCGCGGCGGGCGACGTGTTCGCGCCCGGCTTCGTGTTCGAGCAGGCGGTGGTCGACCGCTTCGCGGCCAGTGGCAAGCTCGCCCACCTGTGGCTGGTGCCGAACCCGCCGCACAACCCGCGCGGGGATTTCGGGCTTTCGGCCGACGGGCTCGCGCTGAACCAGGCGAGCGAAAAAAAATACACCTTCTCGACCATCGGCCTCTACCGCCGCGCGCTGTTCGCGCCGCCCTATTGCGACATTCCGCCGGGCAACCCCCAAGGCGCCAAAGCCCCGCTGGCGCCGATCCTGCGCGCCGCGATGGACAATGAATGCGTGAGCGCCGAACTCCACACCGGCCCCTGGACCGACGTGGGCACGCCGGAGCGGCTTCTTCAACTGAACACGCCAACATGACCCCAGCAGAACGCCAGATCTACGCCGAGCGCCGCGCGCGCCTCGCCTCGCAGCTCGGCAAGGACGGCATTGCCATCGTGCCGACCGCGCCCGAGCGCCAGCGCAACCGCGACAGCGACTTCCTGTTCCGTCACGACAGCTACTTCTACTACCTGACCGGCTTCACCGAGCCGAACGCCTGGCTGGTGCTGGCTGGCGACGGCCGCGCGACGCTGTTCTGCGCGCCCAAAGACCTGGAGCGCGAAATCTGGGACGGCTACCGCCTCGGCCCCGAGGCCGCGCCCGAAGCGCTCGGCGTGGACGCGGCCCTCTCGGTCGGCGAGCTCGACGCCCGGCTGCCGAAGCTGCTCGAGAACCGCGACGTCGTCTGGTACCCGTTCGCCACCCACCAGGGCCTGGAAACCCGCATCGACGGCTGGCTGCAGTCGGTGCGCGCGCGCGTGCGCTTCGGCGCGCTGTGCCCCGACGCGCAGCGCGACCTCTGCAGCCCGCTCGACGAGATGCGGCTCGTGAAGGACGCGCACGAGCAGGACATCATGCGCCGCGCCGCAGACATCAGCGCCCACGCGCACGTGCGCGCGATGCAGCTGTCGGCGCGCATGCTGCGCGAGGGCAAGGACGTGCGCGAATACCACCTCGACGCCGAGCTGCTGCACGCATTTCGGCTTGGCGGTTCGCAGTACCCGGCCTATGGCTCGATCGTGGCCGCGGGCGCCAATGCCTGCGTGCTGCACTACCGCGCCGACGCCGCACCGGTGCGCGCCGGCGAGCTGGTGCTGATCGACGCGGGCTGCGAACTCGACGGCTATGCGAGCGACATCACGCGCACCTTCCCGGCCGATGGCAGGTTCAGCGGGCCGCAGCGCGCTCTCTACGACCTGGTGCTCGCGAGCCAGGACGCCTCGGTAGCGGCCACCAAGGCCGGCAACCGTTTCAACGATCCGCACGATGCGGCCGTGCGCGTGCTCTCGCAAGGCATGCTCGACCTCAGGCTGCTCGATGCCAACAAAGTCGGCAGCGTCGACGACGTGATCGACAAGCGCGCGTACTTCCAGTTCTACATGCACCGCACCGGCCACTGGCTCGGCATGGACGTGCACGACTGCGGCAGCTATGTCGAGCCGACGCAGGTCGGCGAGGTGAGCGAGCGCAAGGACCCGCTGTCGAACGAAGTCATCAAGAACCGCCCGAGCCGCATCCTGCGCCCAGGCATGGTGCTGACGCTCGAACCCGGCATCTATGTGCGCCCGGGCGAGGGCGTGCCCGAGCAGTTCCACCACATCGGCATCCGCATCGAGGACGACGCGATCGTCACCGACACCGCCTGCGAGCTCATCACGCGCGGGGTGCCGGTGAAGGCCGACGAGATCGAGGCGCTGATGCGCGGCTGAGGGCGCGTGCCGCTGCTACTTGGCCTGCAGCAGCGCCCCCGCCTCGAGCAGCACCAGCTCGTTGTCGTCGGCCTTGTTCGGCTCGCGGCTGCTCGAGAACGGCAAGTTGTTGTCGTTGCCGACCACGATGTGCGTCGCATCGACCACGTCGACGTTCTCGATGGTGAAGAACGGGAACTTGAGCACGCCGTCGTTGAGCGGCTTGCGCGCGCGCTTGGCGGGGTCGGCAATGTTCAGCAGGTCGATGTAGCCGATCTTGCGCACCGCGGCGCCCACGTTTGCGTCGCCCATCTCGATCTTGTAGACGCGCTTGAACTTCGCGAGGTCGTGGAAGCAGTCGCTGCGCTTCTGGCCTTCGGGGCAGGCCTTGTCGGCCGTACCTTCGCCGTTGTCGCGCTCGATGACCAGGCCGGTGGTGCCATCGATCATGTTGAAGTCGCCGATGGCGTGGCCGTTCGCCTCGAGCACGTAGTGCCAGTGGCGCCCGGTCCATTTCTCGCTCGCCACGTCGAACTCCAACACGCGCAGCGCCTCCTTGCCGTCGACGCGCTCGTAGTCCTTGGCTTCGGCGTTCCACACCGGCCCTTCGAGCAGCGCATAGAGCTTGGTACCGTCCTTCGACGCGGCCATGCCCTCGAAGCCCTTCGAGCGCCTGACCTGAAAATCGACCGCGCCGCCCGGCGCGCCGGGCGTGGTGACGGCCGGATGGTCGGGCGAGCGCACGGCCTTGCCGCCGACCTGGGTGTCGAACACCGCGAGCACCTTGCCCTTCAGGTCGGCCTTGATCAGGAACGGGCCGAACTCGTCGCCGATCCACAGCGCGCCGCCCGCGAACTGGAAGCTCTCGGGGTCGAAGTCCGAGCCCGTGAGGTAGCGCTGCTTCGTGCCTTCATGGACGATGCGGAACGGCACCTTCTTGTCGGGATCGTGCAGGAAGACCGTGTCGAGGCGATCGAACCTGCCGCTCGCGAAATCCACCTTGTAGCGGTTCAGGTAGAGCATGAAGTCGGGCGAATTGGCCTTGGCGCCGGCCCCGTTGTCGGTGAGCACCCAGAACGAGCCATCGTCCATCTTCTTGATGCCCGAGTGACCCTGCAGCGGCTGGCCCTGGAACGGCAGCGACACGCCCGTGCCGCGGCCGCCCGACAGGCCCTCGACCGTGCCCGACGCTTCCACGCGCTTGCCCGAGGTGAACTTGCCGCTCAGCCGCAAGTCGGCCGGCGCGTCCTTGGGCACGGCGACGAAGCTCTGTGCGGGCAGCACGGCGTGGCCGGCGAGCGTGGCGGGAAACGCGGTCTGGGCCTGCGCGGCGGCGGCACCGGCCAGGGCGCCGGCAGCGGCGGCGAAGGAAAGAACGGAAAGGCGCATCTTCATGGATCGAAAGGTCTCGCTCGAAACGCGAGACGATGCCGCCGCGCCGTGACGGCGCAGTGACACGGGCCGGCAGCGTCATGCCACCACCGCCCCCGCCAGGTGCCCGCGCGTGAACGCTTCTTCGAAGATCGAATAGCCCGACCAGTCCGCGTGCGCGAATGAGAGGCGGCCCGTGGTGATGTGGCCGCGGTGCGCGGCATCGCCGTCGGCCGCGCCGAGCCGCTCGAGCAGGCCCGGTACCGGCACGGCCATGGCATGGCCGTAGCGCACGATCTCCATGCGCGTGGCGAGCGCGGCCAGGTCGGGATGCGGCACCGACAACTCCGCGAGCAGCTCGTCGCGCCAACCGGTCCACGGCCGTTCGAGCAGCAGGCGCCGGCCATCCGCGCCCTCGTCGTGGCGGCTCGGGCCGAGCGGCCGGTACCAGCTCAGCACCGTGCCGCGCGGCGTCGGGTCGAGCGACTGGTGGCGCGCATCGACGTAACCGAGGCCGCGCGTGCCATAGACGACGTTGTCCCAGCTCGGCGGTGCACCGGGGCGGTCGGCGAGCGGCGCGCGCAGGTGCACGTTGGCCACGAGCCAGGGCGCATGGCCGATGTGGGCCGCGGCGTCGGCGAGCACGCGCGGCGCGTTCTCGACCACGCGCGCGGCGATGAACACCGGCAGTGCAACGATGCAGCGCTCGGCCTGCCAGCGCACCAGCGACTGCGATGCGGCGTCCCACGCATCGACCTCGACGCCGCCGCGCAGCTGCGCGATGCGCGCGACCACCTGGCCGGTGCGCAGCCGCTCGCCGAGCGGCGCGGCGAGCCGTTGGGTGAGCCAGCCGTTGCCTTCGGGCCAGGTGAGGATGCCTTCGCGCTCCGACGCATCCGCATCGCTCTCGCCGGGCGCATGGAAGCCGTGCCGGCTCGCGAAGTAGTGAATGCCGGCCCATGCCGACATATGCTCGATGCCGGCGCCGTAGTCGTCGCGGCAGCAGTAGTCGAGGTACCAGCGCAAGTGCGCATCGCCGAAGCGTTCGCCATCGAGCCAGCGCGAGAAGGGCAGGGCGTCGAGTGCAAGCAGCGCGGGCGTGAGTGCAGCGCGCAGCGTGGGAATGGCGAAGCGCGCGGTGCGCTGCAGTTCGCCGATACGGCGGGCGAAGCGGCGGTACTGCGCATGCGTGTCCGCGCCGACGCCCTGCACGGGCAGCAGGCCCTCCTGCCATTCGCCCTGGAAGAACAGACGCTCCTGCGGACTGTGGCAGAGGCTGCGCTCATCGTAGACCCAGCGGCCCGCCTCGCGCCGGCGCAGGCCGAGCTCCTCGAGCAGGTCCTGCACCTCGTGCGCATCGTCGCCGGGCACCGGCAGGTAGTGCGCGCCGAGCGGACAGGGCACGCCACCGAGCATGCCGCCGCGCGCGTTGCCGCCCGCTGCGTCCTCGAGTTCGAGCAGGGCGAAATCCTCGATGCCCGCAAGGCGCAACGCGCGCGCCGCCGCGAGGCCCGCCACGCCGCCGCCGGCGATCACCACGCGCACCTTGCGCGTGGCCGCGACCGGCCGGCCGTTCAGCGCGCCGTCGCGCAGTGCATGGCCGCGCGCCACATCGCTGCCCGCGAACCCGCCCTCGATGGTCGAAGGCGCCGGTTCGCAGCCGGCCAGCGCCAAGGCACCGGCCGCGCCCGCCGCCACGCCGAGGAATTCGCGTCGCTGCATGCCAGGGCCTCTGTTCACTCGTGCCCCATCACCTTGCCCCACTCGCGCTCGTAGGTGGTGACCAGGACCTGGTTGGACAGCCGGTTCACCTCGGCCGGCACGCGCGCCATGTCGACCGGGAAGTCGAACATCAGGGGCAGCGTGGCGGGCGAGAGAAAGCGCAGGCCCAAAGGCAGTGCGTCGGGCAGCCGGTAAGGACGGCGGCTCGCGATGATGAAGCCCCATTCGCCGAAGCTCGGCACATGCGCGTGGTATGGGGCGGCGCGCAGGCCGACCGATTCGATGGTGGTCGCCACGGTCCAGTAGCTCTTGCGCGCCACCAGCGGCGACGTGGTCTGCACCACCGCGTAGCCGCTCGCCGCGAGCCGCCGGTCGAGCAGCGCGTAGAAGCTGCCGGTGTAGAGCTTGCCGATCGCGAAGTTGGTGGGGTCGGGAAAGTCGACCACGATCACGTCGTAGGTGTCGTCCGCCGCGCCTTGCTGCTGCAGCCACTGGAATGCATCGGTGTTGACGACCTTCACCTTCGGCGACGACAGCGCATGGCCGTTGAGCGCGGCCAGCGTCTCGTGCCCGGTGAAGAGCTTCGTCATGTTCGGGTCGAGCTCGACCAGCGTGACCGATTCGACCGACGGGTACCTGAGCACCTCGCGCACCGCCATGCCGTCGCCGCCGCCGAGCACCGCGACCTTCTTCGGCGCACCGTGGGCGGCCATCGCTGGGTGCACCAGCGCCTCGTGGTAGCGGTACTCGTCGCGCTCCGCGAACTGCAGGTTGCCGTTGAGGAACAGGCGGTGGCCGAGCGGCCCGCCCGTGACCACGATGCGCTGGTAGGGCGAACTGGCGCTGAAGACGATCGGCTCCTGGTAGAACCGGTCTTCGGCCAGCGTGGTGATGTGGTCGGCGCCTGCAAAGCCCGCCACCAGCGCGGCCAGCGAGAGCAGGCACGCGACGAAGTGCGCGCCGACCCGCCGCATCTCGTGGCGAAACAGCCAGAGCGCCCACAGGGCGACCGCCGCATTCAAAATGCCGAACAGCAGCCCGGTGCGGATCATGCCGAGCTGCGGCACGAGCACGAGCGGAAAGGCCACCGACACGGCGAGCGCGCCGAGGTAGTCGAAGGTCAGCACCTGCGACACGAGGTTCTTGAGCACCACGTTGCGCTTGAGGATGCGCATCACGAGCGGGATCTCGAGCCCGACCAGCGTGCCAACCACCATCACGAGCCCGTACAGCAGCAGCCGGAAGGCGCCGGGCACGTAGGCGTTGGCCAGGAACAGCACGGCGGGCAGCGCGCCGCCGATCAGCGCCACCAGCAGCTCGATGCGCAGGAAGTGCGCCGGCAGCTGGCGTTCAAAGTAGCGCGACAGCCACGAGCCCACACCCATCGCGAACAGGTAGGTGCCGATGATGGTGCTGAACTGCAGCACCGAGTCGCCGAGCAGGTACGAGCTCAGCGCGGCCGCGGTGAGCTCGTAGACGAGGCCGCAGGCGGCCACGACGAAGACGCTGGCGAGCAGCGCGATCTCGACCGGCTGCGGGCCCTTCGGGCCGGACTGCGCGACCGTCAATGGATGGCGGCCGCCACGATGATGCTGATGCCCAGGCTCATCGCCGCCACCACCAGCCCGAGCGCGACGTTCTGCTTCTCGACGATCTCGTTCCAGAGGTCGTAGGGCGTGAGCTTGTCGATGATGAGAAAGCACAGCCAGAAGATCAGCACGCCGATCAGCGCATAGACGAGCGATCCGAGGACCACGCCCGGTTTCAGCCATTCAAATCCCATGGGGACCTCCAGTCGTAGTTGGTGTGGGGTTGTTGCTCATTTGTGGCCGCCGCCGCTCGAGTAGCCGCCGTAAGAGCCGCCCGATCCGCGGTAGCCGCCGGTCGACGAGCCGCTGCTGCGGCCGCTGCAGGTGCTCAGCACGATCAGCACGATGAAGAGCACGACGATGATCAGGATGATGGTGCCGCAGCCCATGCCCGACGCAGCGCTGACCGGCAGCGCGTCGCTGCGCGTGAACATGTCCTTCTTGTCGTCGAGCTTGAAGGCGGCCGAGACCGCGCCGCTGTCGAGCCTGTTGCCCGACGACCATGTGAGTTCGTTGGCCGAGCGCTCCATCGAGAGCAGCGAGCGGCCGTCGGCGAAGTCGCGGTTGAACGTCTTCTGCCCGCGCTCGACCTGCCAATAGAACTCGCCCGCCACGTAGGTGGTCTCGGCGTTGTAGGCGTACTGCTGCGGGTAGCGCTTGCCGAGGTAGGTGGCGCTGCTGCCGTTCTCGGCCATCCGCGGCGCGCCGGTGGTCGGCTTGACCATGCTCCAGCCGTCCTCGGCGTCGACCAGGAAGCTGAAGCCGCGCTTCTGGTTGTAGAGCAGGTATTCGTTCCAGCCGAAGTGCTCGTCGTCGCCGGGCTCCACGCCCATGCGATGCTGAAAACCCACCACCTGCCATTGCACGCCCTGCAGCTGGCCAATGCTGCCGAGCGGAATCAGCGGACGGACCGGCTCGTCCTGCGCCGCATGCCGCAGTTCGCCGCCAATGCCGTGCGTGAGGTCGACGATGCTGTTGCACGAGCGGCAGGTGATGCTCTTGCTGTCAGCCAGGTTGACGGTGATCGGCGCCCCGCAGTTGGGGCAGTTGAACGCGCGGCCCTTCTCGTCCTTGGCGGATTCGTCGCGCAGGCCCGTGAGCTGCAGGTCTTCGAGCTGCACCGAACGCCCGAGATGGGCCGTGGGCGGATGCGTGCCGTAGTCGATGCCGAGCACCAGCCCGTTCTCGCTGCGCAGCTCGACCATCGGGAACGCGCGACCGAGTTCGGGCAAGTGCGACAGTTCGCCCTGGGCCGACAGCAGCGCGACCTGCTCGTTCGACGACACGGTGAAGCTCTGGCCATTGAAGGCGCTGGTCGCGCCCACGCGCAGGTCGACGGGGGGCGGCGCGGTGCGCTGCAAGTCGTAGGGCAGCGAGAAGACGTAGGCACCGTTGTCTTCGCTGAGGATGCCGCTGCGGCCGTCCTCGAGCGCCGCGATCCATTCGGTCCAGCGTGCGCCGGCATGGCCGTACTGCAGCCGCCCGACAAGGGTGAACGGCTGATCGTTGATGCGTCCGGCGGCCAACAGCTGCAGCGGGCTGAAGTCGTCGAACAGCTCCGCCATCTTGCCGATGCGCGCGAGCGTCTCGCCCTGGCGCACGACGGTGCTCTGGCAATACGGGCACACCGCATGCGTCGATTGCGCAGACCGGAACTCGACCGGCGCGCCGCAGCCGGGGCAGGGCGCACGGTAGGCGCGCTGGGCGCCTGGTTGCTCAGCCATTGCCGGCGTTTAAACGAGCTTTTTCAGCAGTTCGGCCTTCTTGGCGTCGAACTCTTCCTGCGTCAGGATGCCCTTGGTCTTGAGCTCGCCGAGCTTCTCGAGCGTGGTCATGACGTCGTTCGGGCTCACCACCGCCACGGCCGGCTGCTGCTGCGTGGCGGCCGCCTGCGCCGCCGCGTTCGGGCTCAGGCCCTGCGCGAGGTTCTGCGCCAGCACCTGGCCGAGCGCCACGCCGGCACCGAGCCCCATGGCGTCGCCCGCGATGCCGCCGCCGCCGTTGCCCGAACCCTCGGCGAACTTCGGGATGGCCTGCGCCGTCTGGTACTGCATGAACTTGCCCATGTCGTTGCCGACCATGCCCATGCCGATCTTCTGGTCGAGCACCTTCTGCAGCTCTTCGGGCAGCGAGACGTTCTGCACCGTGATGTTCTCGAGCTTGATGCCGATCTTCTCGAACTCGGGCACGAGCTGCGCGGCGAGCGCCTGCGCAAACTGGATCTGGTTGGCCGCCAGGTCGAGAAAGGGAACGCCGCTCGCGGCAATGGCATTGCTGATGTTCTGCAGCACCAGCCCGCGCAATTGGCCGTCCAGGTCCGAGACGCTGTAGATCTCGCGCGTGCCGGAGATCTCGGTGTGGAAACGCTTGGCATCGCCGATGCGGAAGCTGTAGTTGCCGAAGGCGCGCAGGCGCACGGCGCCGAAGTCTTTGTCGCGGATCGTGATCGGCTGGGGCGTGCCCCATTTCTGGTCGACCTGCTGGCGCGTGCTGAAGAAGTAGACGTCGCTCTTGAACGGGGACTCGAACAGCTTGTCCCAGTTCTTCAGGTACGTGAGCACCGGCAGGGTCTGTGTCGTGAGCTTGTACATGCCGGGGCCGAACACGTCGGCCACCTGGCCTTCGTTGACGAACACCGCGACCTGCGACTCGCGCACGGTGAGCGAGGCGCCATGCTGAATTTCCATCTCCGCCATCGGGAAGCGCCAGGAGAGCGTGCCGTCGCCCGACTCGGTCCACTGGATGATGTCGATGAACTGCTTCTTGATGAAATCCATCAGGGCCATGGTCGCTCCTCGTGTGTTTTTCCCCAGACCGCGCATATTGCCACAGGGTGTTAACAGAATGGCGTCACCCGCGGCCTCGCGGCCTGCCGCCACAGGCCCAGGTCTACAATCGGCGCCCCCAGAAGAAGCGCTGCTAGGAGCAACGGCCCATGTCCGATTCGACCCCCTCGACCCCCACGCCCGAAGACAAGCGCGCGCAGTTGCGGCGCGCTGCCCTCGAGTACCACGAGTTTCCGGTGCCGGGCAAGATTGCCATCGCCGCCACCAAGCAGATGGTCAACCAGCGCGACCTGTCGCTGGCCTATTCGCCCGGCGTGGCCGCACCCTGCGAGGAGATCGTCAAGGACCCGGCCAATGCCTTCAAGTACACGGCGCGGGGCAACCTGGTGGCGGTGATCACCAATGGCACCGCGGTGCTCGGCCTCGGCGACATCGGCCCGCTGGCCTCCAAGCCGGTGATGGAAGGCAAGGGCGTGCTGTTCAAGAAGTTCGCCGGCGTGGACGTGTTCGACATCGAGATCGACGAGAAGGACCCGGTGAAGCTCGTCGAGGTCATCGCGGCACTGGAGCCGACCTTCGGCGCCATCAACCTCGAGGACATCAAGGCACCCGACTGCTTCTACATCGAGCGCGAGCTGCGCAAGCGCATGAAGATCCCGGTGTTCCACGACGACCAGCACGGCACCGCGATCACGGTGGCCGCGGCCATGCTCAACGGCCTCAAGGTCGCGGGCAAGGACATCAGCGACGTCAAGCTCGTGACCTCGGGCGCAGGCGCCGCGGCGCTGGCCTGCCTGAACCTGCTGCTCAAGGTGGGCTTGAAGCGCGAGAACATCTTCGTGACCGACCTGGCCGGCGTGGTCTACGAAGGCCGCACCGAGCTCATGGACGACGACAAGCGCGTGTACATGCAGAAGACTTCGGCGCGCACGCTGGCCGAGGTGATCGAGGGCGCCGACGTGTTCCTGGGCCTGTCGGCCGGCGGCGTGCTCAAGTCCGCAATGGTGGCGCGCATGGCGCCGCGTCCGGTGATCTTCGCGCTCGCCAACCCGAACCCGGAGATCTCGCCCGAAGAGGCCCATGCTGTGCGTCCCGACGTGATCATGGCTACCGGCCGCACCGACTACCCGAATCAGGTCAACAACGTCCTGTGCTTCCCGTACATCTTCCGCGGCGCGCTCGACTCGGGCGCGACCACGATCACCGACGAGATGGAGATCGCTGCGGTGCATGCGATCGCCGAACTTGCCCAGGCCGAGCAGAGCGAGCGCGTGGCGGCCGCCTACGTCGGCGAAAAGCTGACCTTCGGCCCCGAGTACCTGATCCCGAAGCCCTTCGATCCGCGCCTGATGATGAAGATCGCGCCAGCGGTGGCCAAGGCCGCCGAGGAGAGCGGCGTGGCCTCGCGTCCGATCAAGGACATGGACGCGTACCGCGACCGGCTGCAGAGCTTCGTCTATGCCTCGGGCACCACGATGAAGCCGATCTTCGACGCCGCCAAGCGCGCGGCCAAGAAGCGCGTCGCCTACTGTGAGGGCGAGGAAGAGCGCGTGCTGCGCGCCGCGCAGATCGTGGTCGACGAAGGCATTGCGCGGCCCACGCTGATCGGCCGCCCGGCCATCATCGCGCAGCGCATCGAGAAGTTCGGCCTGCGCCTGAAGGAAGAGCTCGACTACGACATCGTCAACGTCGAGCAGGACCACCGCTACCGCGACTTCTGGCAGACCTACCACCGCATGACCGAGCGCAAGGGCCAGACGGTGCAGACCGCCAAGATCGAGATGCGCCGCCGCCTCACGCTGATCGGCGCGATGCTGCTGCACAAGGACGAGGTCGACGGCATGATCTGCGGCACCTGGGGCACCACGCTGATCCACCTGCACTACATCGACCAGGTGATCGGCAAGCGCCCCGGCGGCTGCGCCAGCACGCCCCAGGACGTGCCGGTCTACGCCTGCATGAACGGCCTGCTGCTGCCCGACCGCCAGGTGTTCCTGGTCGACACCCACGTCAACTACGACCCCTCGCCCGAGGAACTGGCCGAGATCACCACGATGGCGGCCGAGGAGATGATGCGTTTCGGCCTCAAGCCCAAGGCGGCGCTGCTGTCGCATTCGAACTTCGGCACCAGCAACGAGCCCAGCGCGGTGAAGATGCGCCGCACGCTCGACCTGCTGCGCGTGCAGGCGCCCTGGCTCGAGGTGGACGGCGAGATGCACGGCGACGTGGCGCTCGACAGCAAGCAGCGCGCGGTCGTCATGCCGCACAGCGCGCTCGCGGGCGATGCCAACCTGCTGGTTTTCCCGAACATCGACGCAGCCAATATTTCTTACAACCTGCTCAAGACAGCGGCCGGCGGCAACATCGCGATCGGGCCGGTGCTGCTCGGCGCGGCCAAACCTGTGCACATTCTCACGGCCAGCGCGACTGTTCGGCGCATCGTGAACATGACGGCCTTGACAGTGGCCGACGCCAACGCGGAACGATAGGCGAATGGAGGGAAGTGGCCGCCCACTTGAGGCGCCACGCACCATCCCTTTGCACTGCTCAAACTTTGAGCAGTCGCTTGCTATTTTCGCCAGCGTGGTGCACACTCGCGGGCTTGAATTTGCGGGTTAACCCCAAGGTTGACCGCGGTTCGGAATCCCCGCTCTTTTCTTGTGGTGCCCCATGGCGGCTTACGCCTCGATCACGTCCTCAGTCACTAAGTTTGCGCTCACCGGCTTGATGCTGGCGGCGTTGGCGACGGGGGCGGGGGCCCGCGAATGGTTCAGCACCGGAAAGTCTGCCCAGGAAACCATCGCCTTGTCCGAATTGCCGGCACAGGGCCGGCGAACCTATGAGGCCATTCTGAACGGCGGCCCCTTCCGATACGACAAGGACGGCACGGTATTCGGCAACCGCGAGCGACTCTTGCCGCCGGCGCGGCGCGGTCATTACCGCGAGTACACGGTGGCAACGCCGGGCTCGCGCGACCGCGGTGCGCGGCGCATCGTCTGCGGCGGCGCGCAGAAAACAGCCCCCGAGGCCTGCTGGTACACGGCGGACCACTATGCGAGTTTCAGGCGAATCGCGCCATGAGCGATGACAAAGACATGAGCGGCGCCCCGAGGCGCTGCGAAGAAATGATGATGACTATGGAAAAAACAGCGGAGATGACTCAACCCCTTCGTTCCGTGAGACCGAACATCGTGCAGTCGATTCGCGCCTTCCGCGTGAACGAACTGCAGGACGCCGCCAATGCGGCGGGCCAGCATTTCCTGTATGCGAACCTGGGCAATGCCCAGACCAAGCAGGACGTGCTGGACCTGATCGCCCAGCAATTCACCTTTCCGGCGCACTTCGGCAAGAACTTCGACGCGCTGTACGACTGCATGACCGATCCGTTGCATAAATCGGGCCCGCAGCCCGGTTTCGTGATCGTGCTCGAGCAGATCCCGGCCAACGCCAAGTTCGACAAGGAAGCGCGCGAGCAACTGCTCGACATCTTCCGGGATGCCGCCGACTACTGGGGAGACCGGAAAGTCCCATTCCGGTGCTTCTATTCTTTTCTGTAGCCCGTTCTGCATCCACCAGCCAAGCAGAACGGGCGAACGAGGCTCAGCCGAACAACGGCGCAGCACTCGATGGCATCGACATCAACAACGGCAACACCGCGAATGCGGCCGCTGCAGAACCCGAAGGCGAAAAAATGCCGACCGACAAACTGGTCGACGTCTCGCCGCTGGCGTTGCGCATGAGCAGCCCCTTCAACGCGGGCTACTGGCTCGCAGCGGCTTGACCACCCCCGAAGCGGCTCACTTCGTGTAGCCGCCTCCCCCTCGAGGGGGCAAACACCTGCGGCCTGGCGAAGCCAGTTCCGCGGTGTTTCCCGAACGAAAGCCCGCCTCTCCGGCGGGCTTTTCCTATTGGGGTGGGGGGACAGCTTGGGCGAGGGCGACGTATTCGGGCACCGGGACTTCCTCGGCGCGGCGCTGGAGGTCGAACTCGCCGTTGAAGCCGTGCTGCTCGAGCCACTTGCCGAGCGTGTGGCGCATGATCTTGCGGCGCTGGCTGAACGCCACCTGGACGATCTCGCCGAGGCGGGCGGCGTCGACGGCCGGCGGCTGCGCGAGCGGCACCATGCGCACCACGGCGCTGTCGACACGGGGCGGCGGATCGAAGCTCTCGGGCGGCACGAACAGCACGTTCGCCATGTCGTAGCGCCATTGCAGCATCACGCTCAGGCGGCTGTAGTCGGCCGTGGCGGGCCTGGCCACCATGCGATCGATCACTTCCTTCTGCAGCATGAAGTGCTGGTCGGCCACGAGGTGGGCGACGCCCAGCAGGTGGAACAGGATCGGCGTCGAGATGTTGTAGGGCAGGTTGCCCACCACGCGCAGCGGCGTGGCGAACCGGCCCGCCACCTCGACGAAGTCGACCTTGAGGACGTCCGACTCGATGACGTCGAGCTGCGGATGCTCGCGCAGGCGCTTCGCGAGGTCGCGGTCGAGCTCGATGACCGTGAGGCGGCCGAGCCGCTCGACCAGCGGCTGCGTGAGCGCCGCGAGCCCCGGGCCGATCTCGACCATGGCATCGCCGGGCTGCGGCACGATCTCGCCGACGATCGCATCGATGATCCCGCCGTCGGACAGGAAGTGCTGACCGAACCGCTTGCGGGCGACGTGACGTGCCATCAGGACTGCGGCGGTTCGCGGTACTCGACGTAGGCGCGCGCGCGCACTTCCTGCATCCAGGTGTTAGAAGCTTCCTCCACGCGCTGCTCGCGCAGCACGGCGCGGGCGGCCTCGCGCTGCTCTTCCTGGGTGAGCTTGGCTTCGCGCCGGCCGACCACCTGGATCAG
This sequence comes from Variovorax sp. Soil_C_39, assembly GCF_057656815.1. Classification (NCBI taxonomy): domain Bacteria; kingdom Pseudomonadati; phylum Pseudomonadota; class Betaproteobacteria; order Burkholderiales; family Comamonadaceae; genus Variovorax; species Variovorax sp. Soil_C_39. Next base: position 186,700 of record NZ_JBDGJQ010000005.1, on the reverse strand, counting down.
GTGCACGCCGAAGCGCGACACCACGGGGTCGCTGATCTGGCCGGGCGCGAGTCGGTCCATGGCTTCCTCAAACTCGGGCACGAACTGCCCGGGCCGCGACCAGCCGAGATCGCCGCCCTCCTTGGCGCTTGCATCCTGCGAGTTGTCGCGCGCGAGGCCGGCGAAATCCGCCGTGCCGGCCTGCAGCCGGCGCTTGAACTCGGCCAGCTGCGCCACGGCCTGGGCGGTGGTGCGCTTGGGGTCGTTCAGCAGCAGGATGTGACGCACCTGCGTCTGCGTGACGGTGGCATCGGCCGCGCCGATCTGCGCCTTGGCGAGCACCTTGAGCACATGGAAGCCCGCGCCCGAACGGATGGGCCCGGCGATGCCGTTGACCTGCGTCGACTGGACGGCTTCAACGAACAGCGGCGGATAGCGGTCGGCGGTGCGCATGCCGATGGCGCCGCCATTGGCACGGTCGGGCGAGTCGGAGTTCTCCTGCACCAGCTTGGCGAAGTCCTCGCCCGAACGGGCGCGCTGCGCGAGGCCCTGCGCCTTCTGCTGCAGCGTGGCCAGCTGGGCTTCGGTGGCGTTCTCGGGCACGGCGACGAGCAGGTGGGCGAGGTTGATGTTCTGCAGCGACGCGTCCTTGTTGGGCGCGTTGCGCTGGTCGCGCAGGTACTCGTCGGCTTCGGCGTCGCTGACCTTGACCTTCGACTCGACCTCGCGGTCGCGCAGCCGCGTGAGCAGCAGCTGGTCGCGCAGGTCTTCGCGGAACTGGCGCGGCGAGAGGCCTTCGGCCATCACACGGCGGCGCAACTCCTCGACGCTGAGCTGGTTCTGCCGCGCCACGGTCTGCTCGGCCTGGTCGATGGCGACGTCGTCCACCTTGATGCCGCTTTCTTTCGCCAGCTGGAGCTGCGCGCGCTCGGAGATCAGGCGCTCGAGCACGAGGCGCGTGAGCTCGGCGCGGGGCACTCGCTCGGCCTCGGGGTTTTCGCGGACCAAGCGCGTCACGCGCGACTGCACGTCGGTGTTGGTGATCGGCTCCGAGTTGACCAGTGCGACGATGTATTCGGCCGCGCGCTGCACCGGTGGCGCACTCGACGGCGCGGTGCGCGGCGCCGGCGGCGCGAGGCGAGGGCCTGCGCGCATGATGTCCGTGATGCCGCTGCCGCCGCCGGGACGCAGCCCCTGCTGCGCGCCCGCGCTTGCGGCCATTGCCAGCAGGCAGCCCAGGGTCAGGATGGAACGTGTGTGTTTCATGGCGTTGCTCAATCTCGTCTCAGTCGTAATTGGTGAAGCGGCTCGGCCCTTCGGTCGGCTGGCGCAGGGGTTGGTAGCGCTGGATGTTCGTCCGCAAGGCCTGCATGGGGCTCGACCCGATGCTCGAGAAGCCGACGAATTCGAGCTGGAACATGATGCGGGTGTTGGCCGTCACCTGGCCGGTGGTGATGCGCTGCAGCACCACGCGGCCGATCCAGCAGCAGCCGTCGTACTCGAGGCCGAGCACGCCGTCGGTGAGTTTCCTGTCCTGCAGGCTGTAGTTGAGCCGACCCACCGCGTACCAGCGGCCTCCGCCCTGGCCCTTGCCGGGGCCGAGGTCCTTGCCCTTGTCGCCCCACAGGTCGTTGATCGGCCATTGCCAGCCGACGTCGATCGACTTGTTGCCGTCGGTGGAGAGCGGGATGCTCGTGGTGCTCGACGTGTTCGGCGCCTGGTAGCGGAACGCGGCGCTGAGGTTGCGGTACGGCCCGGGGTTGTAGCGCGCGCTGATGGCCGCGCGCTCGGAGCGCTGCGTGTCGGGGTTGTACTGCACGACCGTGTCCAGGCTCCACTTGGGCGTCCAGTTGATCTGTGCGCCGACGAGCAGGTCGCTCGCACGGTCGGTCACCGGTGCGCCGCCCGGCAGGATGACGCGCTGGTCGCTGAAGCGCAGCCGCTGCGCCACGCCGAAACGCGCGGCCTCGACGCCGGTGTCGGGGTCGATCAGGCGCGAGGTCACCCCGAGCGTGAGCGTGTTGGTGTCGGAGATGCGGTCGTTGCCCGAGAACGCGTTCTCGGTGTAGATGGTCGCGAAGCTGAAGTCGTTCTCTGCCGAATCGTAGTTCGGCAGCATGTTCTGGTTGCGGAACGGCGTGTAGACGTAGTACGCGCGCGGCTCCAGCGTCTGGCGGAAGGCACGCCCGAAGTAGCTCGCGTCACGCTCGAAGATCAGCCCGCTATCGAGGCTGAAGGTCGGCACCGTGCGGTTGCTCGAGGTCGGAAAGAAATACAGCGCGTTCGGGTTGTACGGGACGCCGTTGACGTACTGGATCCCGTTGAGCGTGAGCCGAGGCACGTCGGCCTGCGGCCGGTAGTAGTTGTACGAGGCCGTGTTCAGCTGCAGCTTCGGAATGACGAAGGAACTCGGCGTGATGAACGGCCGGCTGATCGTGGCCACCGCGAGCGCCCGGTCGCCGTCGGGCTGCGACTGCTGGACCACGTCGAAGCCCGGCTGGCCAGCCAGGATGCTGTTGACGCGAAAGCGCGTGTAGTCGAGGTTCAGCGCAACGTCGAAACCGTGCCAGTCGTACTTGTTGTAGTTGGCCGTGATCTGCGGCATCCGGTCGTACGACGGCACGATCGGCGCCAGGCTGTACTGCAGCGTCTGGTAGCGCAGCGCCCGGATGCCGCCGTTCCAGTCGCCCTTGCTCCAGTTGAGCGAGGCTTCGTTGGGCAGCTGGCGCTGCGCCAGCGTCGGCGTGCGCGTGAAGTCGCGCCAGTAATCGTCGTCGCTGACACGGTTGATGTTGATGTTGGCCGACAGCGAATCGAGCCCCAGCGCCCGGGCATCGAAATCCTGGTGGTGGTTGGCCCAGATGCCCCAGCGCTTGGTGCCGGGCCTGCGGCCGAACGACAGGTCCGACGCCGAGATCTCGCCGTTGGCGAGCTGCTGCTGCTGCAGCGCACTCGCCTCGTTGTAGCGCTGGCCCACCAGGCGGTCGCTGCCCATCAGGTCGAGGCGGATGCTGCCGCTGTAATCCTTCTCGAGGTAGCGGAACTCGGAACCCAGGTTGAGGCCGCGCTTGCTCATGAGCGTGGGCGTGAACGTGGCGTCGCGGTTCGGCGCGATGTTCCAGTAGTACGGCTGCGAGATTTCGATGCCGTTGGTGTTGTCGATCCCGATCGTGGGCGGCAGCAGGCCGCTCTTGCGCTCGTTGGACAGCGGAAAGCTCACGCTCGGCAGCGGCGGCGTGCTGATGCCCATGAAGCTCAGCCGCGCGTCGGTCGCGACGCCGACGTTCTCCTCGGTGTCGGTGGTCAGCGTGGCCGCGCTCAATAGCCAGGCCGGCATCCAGCCGGGAAAGTCCTCGCGGCGGCAGGTGGTGTAGGTGGCGGTGCGGGCCACCGAGACGTTGCTGTCGACGAAGTCGATGCGCTGCGCGTCGCCGTGGCCGCCGGTCGCGAGGAAGCTGTAGCGCACGTTGTTGAAGAAGCCCTCGAAGGTCTCGAGCTTGAGCTCGAGCTCGGGGCCCTCGTACACGTTGCCGGCCTGGTTGACGCGCACGTTGCCGCGCGCCTTGGCGCGGTCGTCGGGCTGGTAGTACTCGAGCCGGTCGGCCGAGATGGCGAGATCGCCGCGCCGCAGCGTGGCGTTGCCTTCGACGACGGTTTCGAGGTCCTGGCGGCCCGAGAGGCGGTCGCCGGTGATCAGGCTCGGCAGCTGGCTGCGCACGGCCTCGGGCAAGGTCTCGGTGAGCTGCGGCGTGCGCTTGAGCGTGAGCGGGCCGTCGAGGCCGCCGGCCGGCTGCGCCCAGGCGCCGTGCGCATGAAGCAGCGCCAGCGACAGCAGCGCCAACGGCAGGGGCGGACCGGAGCGCCTGAAGACTGCACGCTGGCGCATCAGGCCTCCCGCCGCGTCGTTCCGCAGGCAGCCCGCACGCTGGCAGGGCGGCGCTGCGAATGCACAAGGTGCCAAACGGGGAAGCTTTGGATCGTAGGCATCGGTCAGAACGAAGGATCGTCGGGAGGACGGCGCGGCAGGCCGGCCGGTTTGCGGGAGCCGGCGGCAACCCGTTCGACTTGCAAGGGCCGCCGGAGTTGCCGCGCCAGGCGGATTTGTAGAATCGATTATCCATGACAGCACCTTCGCTCCCGGCCGCCGAGCCCGCCGCCCCCGCCATTCCCGTGACCTGGGCCGATCCCGGACGCGCCGCGGCCTTCGACGCATGGCTGGCGGGCATCGCCGGCGCGCACGGCCTGCTGCCCGGCAGCGTGCGCCTCGCCTCGGCCGATGCGAGCTTCCGCCGCTATTTCCGCGTCGATGCCAGCGGCGCCGCGGGCACGCGCATCGTCATGGACGCTCCGCCCGACAAGGAGAACAGCGAGCCCTTCGTGCAGGTCGCGCGCCTGATGGCCGAGGCCGGCGTGAAGGCGCCGCAGGTGCTCGAATGGGACCGGGCCAACGGCTTCCTGCTGCTCGACGACCTCGGCCGCCAGACCATGCTCGACGTGATCGACCCGGCCCGCCCCGAGGCGAGCCGCCCGCTCTATGGCCAGGCCATCGACGCGCTGATCCGCTGGCAGCTGGCCTCCAGGCCCGGCGTGCTGCCCCTCTATGACCGGGCGCTGCTCGAGCGCGAGCTGGCGCTGTTCCCCGAGTGGTACATCGGGCGGCATCGCGGCATCGCCGTCGAGGGCAAGCTCAAGGAACGGCTGGAGCGCAGCTTTGCGCTGATCGTCGAAAGCAATCTGGCGTCGCCAAGCGTGTTCGTGCACCGCGATTTCATGCCGCGCAACCTGATGCTCGGCGACAGTGCCGAACTCGGCGTGCTCGACTTCCAGGACGCGGTCTACGGCCCGATCAGCTACGACATCGCGAGCCTGCTGCGCGATGCCTTCCTGAGCTGGGACGAGGAATTCGTGCTCGACGTCACCGTGCGCTACTGGGAGGCCGCGCGCAAGGCCGGGCTGCCGGTCGACGCGGACTTCGGCGCCTTCTACCGCGCGGTCGAGTGGATGGGGCTGCAGCGCCACCTCAAGGTGGCTGGCATCTTCGCGCGCCTCACGCTGCGCGACGGCAAGCCGCGCTACCTGGCCGACACGCCGCGCTTCATCGGCTACATCCGCTCCACCGCCAGCCGCTACATGGAGCTCACGCCACTGCTGCGCGTGATCGACGAGATCGAAGGCAGCTCGCCGCTGGTCGGCTTTGCCTACGGCCGGGTCTAGAACGGATGCCCCGTTTCCACTGCGCCGTCCCCCTGACCGCCGGCGCCACGCTCGCGCTGCCGCCGGGCGCGGCGCGCCATGTGCAGGTGCTGCGGCTGCAGCCGGGCGACGCGATCACGCTGTTCGACGGCGCGGGCGGCGAATACCAGGCGACGGTCGAGCGCATGGGACGCAGCGAGGTCTCGGTCGTGGTCGGCGGCCACACCCCGATCGAACGCGAAGCCCCGCGCCCGGTGCACCTGGCGGTCGGCATGCCGGCCAACGAACGCATGGACTGGCTGGTCGAGAAGGCCACCGAGCTCGGCGTGGCGAGCATCCAGCCGCTGGCGACGGCCCACGGTGTGCTGCGCCTTTCGGGCGAGCGCGCCGAGAAGAAGCGGGCACATTGGGAAGCCATCGCGATCGCGGCCTGCGAGCAGTGCGGGCGCAACCGCGTGCCGCTGATTCATCCGGTGCGGGCCTTCTCGAAGGTCACCGACTGGGCCGCGGCCGGCGCGGACGACGCCGCGCTGCGCCTGGTGCTGAGCCTTGCCGACGGCACGCGGCGCCTCGGCGAGGCCGCCGCATCCTCGCCGGCCGACCGCGCGGTGCGGGTCCTGAGCGGCCCCGAAGGCGGCTTGAGCAGCACCGAGGAACAGGAGGCGCTGGCCTGCGGCTTCACGCCGGTCACGCTCGGCGCGCGCGTCCTGCGCGCGGAAACCGCGGCGCTCGCCGCGCTGGTCTCGCTCGCCGGGCCGTAGCGCCACCGCGGGCCGCCTTGCTTCTTCACCGATATTCACCACGACACGACAAGGACCATCACGCCATGCTTCGCTCGCCACGCACCCTTCGCCGCCTTGCTCCGCTCGCCCCGCTGGTCCTCGCGATGTTCTGCGCGGTGCAGGGCGCGCAGGCCCAGAACAATGCCGTGGCGCCCACGCCGGCCCAGGTGTCGCCCGAGGTGGAGAAGGCCTTCAGCCAGCTGATGGCGGCGCCCACGGTGCAGAAGCTGCTCGAGGCGGTCAAGGCCGACCACGAGCGCTCGGTCGACGACCTGAAGATGCTGACCGAGATCGAAGCGCCGCCGTTCAAGGAGCAGAAGCGTGCCGAGGCCTTTCTCGCGCGCATGAAGGCGCTCGGCCTCGCCGATGCGCGCATCGACGCCGAAGGCAACGTGGTGGGCTTGCGCAAGGGAACGGGTAATGGCCCGAAGCTGCTGGTGTCGGCCCACCTCGACACCGTGTTTCCGGCCGGCACCGACGTGAAGGTGAAGGAGCGCGACGGCAAGCTCCACGCGCCCGGCATCGCGGACGACACGCGCGGCCTCGCGGTGCTGCTGTCGTGGCTCAAGGTGCTCAACGAGCAGAAGGTCCAGACCGTGGGCGACCTGCTGTTCGTCGGCAACGTCGGCGAGGAAGAGCTCGGCAACCTGCGCGGCATGAAGGCGATCTTCCGCGACCACCTGGACATCGACGGCATGGTCGGGCTCGAGCCCTCGCCCGACGGCAACGTGCTGATCCTCGGCACCGCGAGCCACCGCTACGAAGTCACGTTCAAGGGGCCGGGCGGGCACAGCTTCGCGGCCTTCGGCCAGGTGCCGAGCGCGATCCACGGCATGGGCCGCGCGATCGCCAAGATCGCCGAGGTGCGCACGCCGAGCTTCCCGAAGACCACCTTCACCGTCGGCACGGTGGGCGGCGGCACTTCGGTCAACACCATCGCGCCCGACGCGCGCATGGCGATCGACATCCGCTCGGACGACATGGCCTCGCTGCTGGAGACCGAGAAGAAGATCCTCGCCGCCATCGACGAAGCCGTGGCCGAGGAGAACAAGCGGTGGAGCGTCGGTACGCTGAGCGCCAGCAACAAGCTGATCGGCGACCGGCCCGGCGGGCGCACGCCGGCCGACTCGGTGATCGTCGAGGCGGCCACGCGCTCGAACAGCGCCTTCGGCCACAAGACGCTGCTGCGCGGCGGCAGCACCGACGCCAACGTGCCGATGTCGTACGGCATCCCGGCCATCATCATCGGCGGCGGCGGCAAGGCCGCGGGCTTCCACGCGCTGAGCGAATCGATCGACGTGACAGATGCATGGAAGGGCGCGCAAAATTCGCTCGTGACGGTGCTCGGCCTGGTCGGCGTCCAGAACGTGAGCCCTGCGCTGCTGCCCAAGCGGCCGGCGCGCACCAAGTAAGCTCCGTCAGGTCCTCTCACTCTCTTAAGGAATGGCCATGGGAATGCTCGATTCGGTACTCGGTCAAGTGCTCGGCGGCGCCGCCTCTCAGCAGCAGCCGTCGTCGCCAGGCGCAGGCATGGGAGAACTCGGCGGGCTCGCGGGCGTGCTCGGCAGCCTGCTTTCCAACAGCGGCGGCCAGGGCGGGCTCGGCGGGCTGGTCTCGAAGTTCGAGCAGGCCGGCATGGGCGATGTGGTCGGCTCGTGGATCGGCAAGGGAGAGAACCAGCCGGTCTCCGGCGGCCAGCTGCAGGATGCGCTCGGCAGCGACACCATCGCCAACATCGCGGCCAAGCTCGGCATCAATGCGCAATCGCTGCTGCCGATGCTGGCGACCATGCTGCCGGTGCTCATCGATCAGCTCACGCCCAACGGCAAGCTGCCGGAGCAAGGCGTGGACAACCCGAACGACCTGCTCGGAACGCTCGGCGGCCTGCTGCAGAACAGGCAGGGGTGAGCCCCGCCTTGCACGCCGTGGATCCCGCGCCCTCCGGGGCGCTTTTTCTTGCCGTACCGCCATGAACCGCAATCTCTGGCTGCTTGCCATCTGCCAGGGCCTGTTCCTGACCAACAACGTCACCTTCATCGCGATCAATGGCCTGGTCGGCCTGAGCATCGCGCCGGTGGGCTGGATGGCGACGCTGCCGGTGATGGGCTACGTGGTGGGCGGCGCGCTCGCCACCGGCGTGGTGGCGCGCACCCAGCGGCGCTTCGGCCGCCGCGGGTCGTTCCAGATCGGCCTCGCGGTGGCGTTCGGCTCGGCGCTGCTGTGCGCCTTTGCGGCGGTCACCCACAACTTCTGGCTGCTGTGCTTCGCCACGGTGGTGGCCGGCTACTACAGCGCCAATGCGAGCCTCTACCGCTTCGCGGCGGCCGAGCTCGCGGGCCCTGAATGGCGCGAGAAAGCGGTCTCGCTGGTGATGGCGGGCGGCTTGATCGGCGCGGTGCTCGGTCCCAACCTGGCCACCGCCACGCGCGAGGCGTTGACGGTGCCGTTCGCGGGCGCTTACGTGGCGCTTGCTGCGGTGGCGCTGCTGTCGATGCTGTTCATGCGCTTCATCGAGTTTCCGCCGGCACCGCCGCGCCGCGAGGGCGCGCGCGGGAGCGGGCGGCCGCTGGCCGAGATCATGCGGCAGCCGGTGTTCATCGTCGCGGCGGCGGGGGGCGCGCTCGGCTACGGCGTGATGAACCTGCTGATGGCCGCGACCCCGATCGCGATGCAGGTCTGCAGCCTGCCGTTTTCGGACGCGGCGCTGGTGCTCGAGTGGCACGTGATCGGCATGTTCGCGCCCGGTTTCTTCACCGGCCACCTGATCCGCCGCTTTGGCGCGCTGTCCATCATGGGCGTGGGATTGGCGCTCAACCTGGCCTGCATCGCCGTCGCACTCTCGGGCGTGGACCTGCATCACTTCCTGGTGGCGCTGTTCCTGCTGGGCGTGGGCTGGAACTTCCTTTTCACCGGCAGCACGACGCTCTCGCTCACGGCCTACACCGCCGAAGAGCGCGACCGGGCGCAGGGTGCGCTCAACTTCTGCATCTTCGGCACGCTCGCCGTGACCTCGTTCGCCTCGGGCGTGCTGGTGACCACGCAGGGCTGGCAGCTGCTGAACTACGGTTCGCTGGTGCCGGTCGCGATCACGGGCGCTGCGCTGCTGTGGCTCGCGCAGCGCAACCGGCGCGCTGCGGCAGAAGCGGCCGCCGCGAAGGCCTGACCGACCCTACGCGGCGGCGGCGGCGCGGTGGGCCGCCGGCAGCGCCGCGATCACCTCCGCCACGGCGGCGGTGAGCTTCTTGGCATAGGGCACATGCAGGAACTCGTTCGGGCCATGCGCATTGCTCTTGGGCCCGAGCACGCCGCAGACCATCATCTGGGCGGTCGGGAAACCGGCGCTCAGCATGTTCATCAGCGGGATCGTGCCGCCCTGCCCGATGTAGCCGCAGGACGCACCGAAATGCGCGTTCGAGGCCTTGTTGAGCGCGTCCTCGAACCATGGCGTGATCGTGGGCGCGTTCCAGCCGGTGGCGCCGCCGCCGCTTTCGAAGGTGACGCGGGCCTGGTAGGGCGCGTTGTCCTCGAGCAAGGTCTTGAGCTCCTGCACCGCCTGGGCCGCATCGACGAGCGGCGGCAGGCGCAGCGACAGCTTGAAGGCGGTGTAGGGACGCAGCACGTTGCCCGCATCCTTCAGTGCCGGAAAACCTTCGGCGCCGGTCACCGACAGCGTGGGCTTCCAGGTGCGGTTGAGCAGCGCCTCTACCGGGTCGGTGGTGGTCGGCAGCGCGAACATGGTCGAGCCGCCGCAGTCGTAGTGCGCCCACGGAAATCGCTTGTAGAGCTCTTCGCCGAGGATCGCGGCCGTGGCCCTGGCCTGGTCGAGGCGGTCCGGCGGCACTTCGCAGTGGAAGCTCGCGGGCAGCAGGCGGCCGGTCTTGCTGTCCTCGAGCCGGTCGAGCACCTGCCGCATGATGCGAAAGCTCGAGGGCACCAGGCCCGAGGCGTCGCCCGAATGGATGCCTTCGGTCAGCACCTCGACCTTGAGCGTGCCGCTGGCCATGCCGCGCAGCGAGGTCGTGAGCCACAGCTGGTCGTAGTTGCCGGCGCCCGAATCGAGGCAGATCACGAGCTCGACCTCGCCGAGCCGCGCACGCAGCGCGTCGACGTAGGGCAGCAGGTCGTACGAGCCGCTTTCCTCGCAGGTCTCGATCAGGCCCACGATGCGCGGATGCGCTGCGCCCTGGTTCTTGAGCGCCTTCAGCGCCGCGATGCTCGCGTAGACCGCATAGCCGTCGTCGGCGCCGCCGCGGCCGTAGAGCAGGCCGTTCTCGTACTTGGGCGTCCAGGGGCCGAGGTCGTTGCGCCAGCCGGTGAACTCGGGCTGCTTGTCGAGATGGCCGTACATCAGCACCGTCCCGGTCATGTCGGTGCCGGTGGCCGGCACTTCGAAGAACAAGACCGGCGTGCGGCCCTCGAGCCGCACGATCTCGAGCTTCAGGCCTTCGACCTTCTGCGCCTCGACCCAGGCCGCCGCATTGCGCAGCACGGTCTCGAGGTGCCCGTTGGCCGACCAATCCTTGTCGAAGCCCGGCGACTTGGCTGGAATGGCGATGTAGTCGGTGAGCTGCCGGAGGATGTCGCCATCCCATTGGGTGGTGACGTCGGACAGAGCGCGCTGGGCGTCGAGCGTGCCGGCGGGCATTTCGCGGTGCAGGGGGGCGTTCATCGGGGTTCTCCGCAGGAAGGCAAAAGCGCATTTTGCGCCTCGCGCCAACCCCGCGTAGAGTGCGGCGTTCCCAACCCGGAGCGCAACGTGACCAAGGCAACATCGACGCGGACGACGGACATCAGAGTGGGCATCGGCGGCTGGACCTACGAGCCCTGGCGCGACAACTTCTATCCCAAGGGACTCGCCCATGCCAAGGAGCTCGGCTATGCGAGCCGCAAGGTGAGCGCCATCGAGGTCAACGGCACCTACTACAGCACCTTCAAGCCCGAGACCTTCCGCAAATGGCATGGCGAGGCGCCCGACGATTTCGTGTTCTCGATGAAGGCGTCGCGTTTCACGACCAACCGCAAGGTGCTCGCCACCGCGGGCGAGTCGATCGCGCGTTTCATCGACAGCGGCGTGGGCGAACTCGGCGACAAGCTCGGCCCGATCGTGTGGCAGTTCATGCCGACGAAGCAGTTCGATGCCGAAGACTTCGAGGCCTTCCTTGCGCTGCTGCCGAAGAAGGAGGGCAGCCGCACGCTGCGCCACGTGATGGACGTGCGCCACGAGAGCTTCATCACGCAGGCCTACAAGGCGCTCGCGAAGAAATACAAGGTGTCGACGGTGTTCACCGACGCGGACAAGTTCCCCTCGTTCGAGGAACCCGAAGGCGACGTCGCCTATGCGCGGCTCATGATGGCCGATGCGAGCCAGAAGACCGGCTATGCGCCAAAGGCGCTCGACGCCTGGGCCGAGCGCGCGCAGGCATGGACCGCGTCGCCGAAGAAGCGCGAGGTGTTCGTCTATTTCATCAATGGCGCCAAGGAAAAGGCACCAGCCGCGGCCGGTGCCCTGCTCGAGCGCCTCGGATGGACCCCGCCCGCCGCGTAGCAGGCGCGGCGCGCCCTTAGGCTTGCGAAGCCTTGGCGCCGAAGCTGATCTCGCCGGAAATCTGGCCGCCTTCCTCGATCACGATCTTGCCGTAGCGGACCTTGCCGGTAACCTTGCCGGTCGCGTGGATCACGAGCTTCTCGCGCACCGTGAGGTTGCCGTCGAAGATGCCGCGGATCTCGGCGATGTCGATCTCGGCCGAGCCCTTGAACTCGCCCTGTTCGGCGATCTGCATCAGGCGCGAATCCATCGTGGCTTCGACCAGACCCTCAACGACGAGCGTGTCGCAATCGGTGATCTCAACGCCCTTGAGCTTGATGTTCGGGCCGACGGTGAGCTTGCTGCCGCCTTCCTTGGCAGCGGGTGCCGCCGCGGTGGCGCCGAGGCCGCCCTGCTGGCCGGCGAGCGACGACGGATTGACGGGCGAACCCGACAGATTGGTGCCCGAGCCCACCAGCGGCGCGGGACGGGAGGTCAACGAATCGGTGTCACGATCACGCTTGCCGAAAAAGGGGGACTGTGTAGCCAATGGGGAGCTCCTCAACAAAGGGTCTATCGTAAGAACGCCATTGGCGCGCACGACACTTAATTGCGCAATAAACGTAACTGAATAAATCGCGGCTGCGTGCACATTGCCACAATCGCAGTCATTCGCGACCCTCGCCAGCTCCATCCAGATGACCCGACCGAATTCCGCTCCCGCTGCCCGGACCTTCGCCGTCTCGTCGACCACCGACGCGCGCTTCGACAAGCCGGCGAGCGGCTGGCGGCGCGACATGTTCACCGTGATCTTCGAGGCCGACACGCGAGCGGGGCTCGCGTTCGACCTGGCACTGATCGCGGTGATCGTGGCCAGCGTGTTGGTGGTGATCCTCGACAGCGTGCAGTCGATTCGCGAGCAGTGGCGCCCGCTGTTCAGCGCGCTCGAATGGACGTTCACCGCGTTGTTCACGCTCGAGTACATCGCGCGCCTCGCCTGCGTGAACAGGCCGCTGCGCTACGCGTTGAGCTTCTACGGCGTGATCGACCTGCTGGCGCTGCTGCCGACTTACCTGGTGGCCTTCGCACCCGAGCTCGCCTACCTCATCGACGTGCGCGTGCTGCGGCTCTTGCGCGTGTTCCGGATCTTCAAGCTCTCGCGCTACTCGGTGGAATACCGCGCGCTGGTGTCTGCCGTGGCGGCGAGCCGGCGCAAGATCACGGTGTTCGTGGGCTTCGTGATGCTGGTGGTGCTGGTGATGGGCACGCTGATGTATGTCGTCGAAGGGCCGGTCCACGGCTTCACGAGCATTCCGGTGGCGATCTACTGGGCCATCTCGACCATGGCCACGGTCGGCTTCGGCGACCTGGTGCCGAAGACCGACCTCGGCCGCGCGATCGCGTCGGTCATGATGCTGCTCGGCTGGGGTGTGCTGGCGGTACCGACGGGCATCGTCACGGCCGAGATGGCGCGCCGCGGACCCGGCGACGACGACGACGTGCCGCTCGCAGGCCGCGGCATCCTCGCGATGACGCCACCGCCCACGCCGCCCGCACCGCCGCCGCGCCGGCTCACACCGGCTGCCAGGCGACGCGCCCTTGCGCAGCATCGCCGAGGCGTGCGATGAAGGCCTCGGCATCCGACTCCGGCAGCCTGAAGTCGAAGCGCACCACATCCCCGTGCGCGATGCCGTCGAGCACCGCCCCCGCTGCGGCGAGTTCGCGCCGAACCAGGCCTTCGAGCGCATAGGGCACGGCGCATTGCAGGCAGCGCTGGCGCACCAACGGCACGAGCGGAGCGCCGAGCAGCGCCTGCGCCACGGCGTCGGTATAGGCCCGCACCAGGCCGCCGGCGCCGAGCTTCACGCCGCCGAAGTAGCGCACCACCGTTGCGAGTGCGCCTTCGATCTGCTGGTGGCGCAGCACCTCGAGCATCGGCCTGCCCGCCGTGCCGCCCGGTTCCCCGTCGTCGTTCGCAGCCGACTGGCCGCCCGCCATCAAGGCCCAGCACACATGCGCGGCCGCAGGGTGCTCGGTGCGCAGCGCGGCCACGATGGCCTGCGCGGCCGCGCGGTCGGGCACGGACTGCACGCAGCCGATGAAGCGGCTCTTGCGGATGACCAGTTCGCTGTGGACCGGTTGCGCCAGCGTGAAGCTCACGTTTCGCCGAGCGCGTTCAACCGCCCCGCTCGAACTTGAACACGGCCGTGCCCGCGCGGGCATTGGGCAGCCAGCGCACCGAGCGGCCGTCCTGCAGGCCGAAAGCGTCGAGCACGCGAAGCTGGTTCTTCTGCGCAAGCACTTCGAAGTCCTTGAAGGTGCCAACGCGGATGTTGGGCGTGTCGTACCACTGGTAGGGCAGGCGCCGGGTGACCGGCATGCGCCCGCGCGCGATGCTGATCCGGTTCGGCCAGTGCGCGAAATTCGGAAAGGCCACGATGCCGATGCGGCCGACGCGCGCGGTCTCGCGCAGCATCACTTCGGCATTGCGCAGGTGCTGCAGCGTGTCGATCTGCAGCACCACGTCGAACGAAGCGTCGTCGAACATCGCGAGGCCCTCGTCGAGGTTCAACTGGATCACGTCGACGCCGCGCCGGATGCACTTCAGCACGTTGCCGTCGGCGATCTCGACGCCGTAGCCGCTGCAGCCGCGCTCGCGCTGCAGCAGGTCGAGCAGGGCGCCGTCGCCGCAGCCGAGGTCGAGCACGCGCGCGCCCTCGGGCACGAGCGCCGCGATGACGCGCTGGGTTTCGATGTCGCTCACTGCACCACCTCCGTGCTCGCTTCGGCCTCGATCTCGTGCGCCACGCGCTCGAAATAGGAGCGCACCACGCCCATGTAGCGCACGTCGTCGAGCAGGAACGCATCGTGCCCATGCGGTGCGTCGATCTCGGCGTAGCTCACGTTGCGGCGATTGTCGAGCAGCGCCTTCACGAGCTCGCGGCTGCGCGCCGGCGAAAAACGCCAGTCGGTCTTGAAGCTCACGAGCAGGAACTTGGCCGTGGCGCGCGCCAGCGCTTCGCTGAGGTCGCCGCCATGCGCGCGCGCGGGGTCGAAGTAGTCGAGCGCGCGCGTGATCAGCAGGTAGGTGTTGGCATCGAAGTACTCGCTGAACTTGTCGCCCTGGTAGCGCAGGTAGCTCTCGATCTGGAACTCGACCTCCTGCGTCGAATAGCGGTAGTCGAGCCCCTCGGCCTCGCCCTCGACGGCGCTGCGCAGGATGCGGCCGAACTTCGCGTTCATGACGTCGTCGCTGAGGTAGGTGATGTGGCCGATCATGCGGGCGATGCGCAGGCCGCGCTTGGGCACCACGCCGTGTTGGTAGAAATGCCCGCCGTGGAAATCAGGGTCGGTGACGATGGCGCGGCGCGCCACTTCGTTGAAGGCGATGTTCTCGGCCGTGAGGTTGGGCGCGCTGGCCACCACCACCGCATGGCGCACGCGCTCGGGGTACTGCAGCGTCCACGAGAGCGCCTGCATTCCGCCGAGGCTGCCGCCCATGACGGCCGCGAGCGTGCGGATGCCGAGCGCATCGAGCATCACGGCCTGGGCGTCGACCCAGTCCTCGACCGTGACGACGGGAAAGTCGGCGCCGTACACGCGCCCGGTGGCCGGATTGACGTGCATCGGCCCGGTCGATCCGAAGCAGGAGCCGAGGTTGTTCACACCAATCACGAAGAAGCGGTCGGTGTCGACCGGCTTGCCCGGCCCGACCATGTTGTCCCACCAGCCCTCGGAGCGGTCCTGGCCTGCATAGGTGCCGGCCACGTGGTGCGAGGCATTGAGCGCATGGCACACCAGCACCGCGTTGCTTCGCTCGGCATTCAGCGTGCCGTAGGTTTCGTAGGCCAGCGTGTAGTCCGCGAGCGAGGCACCGCTGCGCAGGGCCAGCGGGCCCGCGAACTGCATCGACTGCGCGGAGACAACCAAAGGAGTTGACGACATGAATGAAAAAACCCGGCCTCGCCAAAAACGAGCCGGGTTGTTCGCCAACTGACTGTCTTTAGCTGAATTTATAAAGCGCCCGCAAGCTGAAGCAAATCGGCGCAAGACAAAGTATAGCCGCGCAACGGTGCGCGGCGCCGCTCGTTCAGGGCCAGCCGGCGATCATGGCGATGCCGAGCACGAGGAAAATTGCCGCGGAGATGCCGTGCACGAGTTTGATCGGCACCCGGCGCACGATCCGCTCGCCGAGCCACACCACGGGCGCGTTGGCCAGCATCATGCCGAGCGTGGTGCCCACGACCACCCAGAGGTACGCCTCGGTGAAACGGGCGGCCAGCATCACCGTTGCGATCTGCGTCTTGTCGCCCATCTCGGCGAGGAAGAAGGCGACCAGCGTGGTACCGAAAACGCCGTAGTGGGAGGTAGCGGGTGCGTCGTCGTCGTCGAGCTTGTCGGGAATGAGCATCCATGCCGCCATCGCGACGAACGACCCGCCGAGGATCCAGCGCAGCATCTCGGGGCCGACCCAGCGCGTGATGTAGTTGCCGACGGCACCGGCCAGCGCATGGTTGACGACCGTGGCGACAAGGATGCCGAGCACGATCGGCCAGGGCTTTCTGAAACGCGCCGCGAGCAGAAGGGCCAGCAACTGGGTCTTGTCGCCCATTTCGGCGAGCGCGACCACGCCGGTTGCAACGAGAAAAGCTTCCATGAGAAAAAGGGTTCCTTGGGCCGAAGGACGCAATTGACCGTGCAACACCTTCGGCCAAATTCCCGAAGTTGCACGGTCAAAGGTCTCGCCAGGTGTGTTCACTGCACGCGCCATGTCCCGTGTGGGCAGGACAAGTCTGTTGACGCGGGCCCTTCTCGCAAATGGAAGGCGGCTACTCCCCAATGACGCGGCAGATTCTACCTGCTGCGGCCGGTCGCCCTCCCTCAGCCGAAAGCGTGCGCTAACTTTTTCTAAATTTTGAAGGCACTACAGGCGGCAGCAAATTCCTGCTTGCATTTCACATATTTCACCCATAATGCACGAGCCTCCCTCTTCAATTTGCGAGGAGGCAGTTCGGTGATCGGTCAGTTTCGCGCGACTCGACAGCTCTCGTTTGAGTCATGCTTTCGGGACTCCGTCGCTTTTCCTGCCATGTGTTTATAGGAGTCCCTGGATGGGCAACAAACTGTATGTCGGCAACCTGCCTTACTCGGTGCGCGACGGTGATCTCGAACAGGCTTTCGGACAATTCGGCTCGGTGGCCAGCGCCAAGGTCATGATGGAGCGCGACACGGGCCGCTCCAAGGGCTTCGGCTTCGTCGAAATGGGCAGCGACGCGGAAGCGCAGGCAGCCATCAATGGCATGAACGGCCAGCCGCTCGGTGGCCGCAGCATCGTTGTCAATGAAGCGCGCCCGATGGAAGCGCGTCCCCCGCGCAGCGGCGGTTACGGTGGCGGCGGTGGTGGTTACGGCGGCGGCGGCGGCGGTGGTGGTTACGGCGGCGGCGGCGGCGGTGGTGGCTATGGCGGCGGCGGCGGTGGCAACGGTGGTGGTGGCGGCTACGGCGGCGGCGGTGGTGGCGGCGGCCGCTCCGGTGGTGGCGGGGGCTACGGCGGCGGTGGCCGCAGTGGCGGCGGCGGTGGTGGTGGCGACGGCGGTTTCCGCAGCCCCTACGGTGCCGGCCCTCGCGGCGGCGGCCGCTCGGGCGGTGGTGGCGGCTATGGCGGTGGCGGCAACGGCGGCTACTGAGTCCTGCACGCACACGGACACGCAAAGAAAAGGCTCCTTCGGGAGTCTTTTTCGTTGTCCGGCGACAGGGCGTTCAGCGCTCGCCGCTGCGCTTCTTGCGGCCGCGCCCTTGCACCGCGCGGTCGAACAGCGCGTTCGGCACCATGCGCATGAGCTTGGCGACGACGCCCATCTGCCAGGGGATCACGCGGTAACTGCTGCCGGCCTCGATGGTGCGCAGCGCCTGCGCCGCAAAGTCCTCGGGCTGCATGAGGAAGGGCATGCCATAGCGGTTGCCGCGCGTCAGCGGCGTGTCGATATAACCCGGGCAGATCGTCACGACCCTGACGCCGCTCTTGTGCAATTCGCCGCGCAGGCTTTCGCAGTACGCGACCACGCCGGCCTTGCTGGCGCAATAGGCGCCGTGGCCCGGCAGACCTCGGATGGCCGCCACGCTCGCGATGCCGACGAGCCGCCCGCTGCCGCGCTGGCGCATGGCGGCGGCGAACGGATGGAAGGTGGCCATCAGGCCGACGTTGTTGGTGGCGAAAGTGCGCGCCATCACCTCGATGTCGTCGCGCTCGGCGGTGTCGACGCCCACGCTGATGCCGGCATTGGCGATCACCACGTCGGGCAGGCCTTGCTCGGCGATGCAGGCCTCGCCCGCGGCAACGATGCTGTCGGTCTGCGCCACGTCGGCGCCGTAAATGTGCCAGCGCGACGCATCGAGCTGGCGCGTGGCGGCCCAGGCCTCGATCTCGGCTGTACGCCGGGCCACCAGGGCCAACCGGTAGCCCGCGTCGTAGAAGCAGGCGGCCAGGGCCTGGCCGATGCCGCTCGAAGCGCCGGTGATGAAGACAAGCGGTGGTGCGGCGGTGCCCATGGTTGCCTTCTTCGGTGCCCGGCCTCGTTCAGCGCGCCTTGCCGGCGGCCGCCGAGGGCACGAGGACGCCGCGCACGCGGCCGGTCAGGTTGGCGACCCCGCTGAGGTTGTCGTAATTGAGGTTGTCGGCGGTGAACTGGTCGGTACCGCGGATCAGCGTGACGGGCTTGTTCGAGGTGACCCGTTCGGTGTCGAGGTACACATGCAGGAACTCGCCACGGAACTCGAGCCGCGGCGTGGTCTTGCCGTTGGGCTGCAGGGCCGGGTCGCGGATGACGATGGCATTGCCGAACAACTGGATCTCGCTGGCGTCGGAGTTCGACAGCCCGCGGTTCGCGGTGGCGCGCGTGGTGAAGCCCTGCGGCGACACCGAGCGCATGCGCAGCTCGTCGACCTCGATGGTGTCGGTGTCGGGGTAGTGCCGGCCTTCCTTGCCGTGGAGTTCGCTGCGCAGGTCGCCGTTGGGCAGGTAGTTCTTGATCACGAAGCCGCGCATGAAGTAATCGGGCTCGTGCGTGGGCGCGACCTTCACGGTGGGCTCGAGCAGCTTGGGCGCGTTGCGCACCAGCCAGTAGGTGCCGAGCGCGACCGCCGCGGTCAGGATGATCGGCAGGTAGATGGTGGCGCGATCGAGCCCGTCGCGCAGCAGGTTCCAGCCACGCTTCATGGCGCCGGACCCCGCGCGGCGTCGAGCAGGCGCCGGTACTGGCCGCAGGCGGTCAGCAGCAGATCGCAGAATTCGCGCGCCGCGCCCTCGCCGCCGCGGGCGCGGGTGACGTAGTTCGCGGTGGCGCGGACCTCGGCGTGCGCGTTGGCCGGAGCCGCCGCGAAGCCGACACGCGCGAGCACTGGCAGGTCGGGCCAGTCGTCGCCGATGGCTGCGGCCTGCGCCCAGCTGAAGCCCAGTTGCGCGAGCATGGCCTCGGCCGCCGGCAGCTTGTCTTCGGTGCCGTAGCGCACGTGCTCGATGCCGAGCGCCTCGAGCCGCACGCGCAGCGGCTTGGAGTCGCGCCCGGTGATGACTGCAGGCGTGATGCCGGCCAGGCGCAGCAGCTTGAGGCCGTAGCCGTCGAGGATGCTGAAGCGCTTGAGGGTTTCGCCATGCTCGGTGAAATAGACGCCGCCGTCGGTCAGCACCCCGTCGATGTCGAAGAACGCGATGCGCACGTCCTGCGCGGCGAGCAAGGCCTCGGCCTGGAAGTCGATCGGCATCAGATGACCTTCGCGCGCATCAGGTCGTTGATGCTGAGCGCGCCGATCAGGAGCCCCGCCGGGTCGACGATGAGCACGCTGGTGATGCGGTGCTCTTCCATCAGTTCGGCGGCTTCGGCCGCCAGGGCATCGGCACGCAGCGTGCGCGGGCCGGGGTGCATCACGTCGGCCGCGGTGAGGCCGCGCAGGTCGCCGCCGGTTTCGACCTGGCGGCGCAGGTCGCCGTCGGTGAAGATGCCGATGGCACGGCCCTCCGCATCGACCACCGCCGTCGCGCCCAGTCCCTTGGCGCTCATCTCGCGCATCAGGTCGCTGAGGGTGGCCGTGGGCGGCACGCGCGGCACATCGTCGCCCGAGCGCATGACATCGCTCACGTGGGTGAGCAGCTTGCGGCCGAGCGCGCCGCCCGGATGCGAGCGCGCGAAGTCCTCGGAGCCGAAACCGCGCGCGTCGAGCAGGGCCACGGCCAGCGCATCGCCCATGGCCATCTGGGCCGTGGTGCTTGCCGTCGGCGCCAGGTTGAGCGGACAGGCTTCCTTCGCCACGCCCGCGTCGATCGCGATGTCGGCATGGCGCGCAAGGGTGGATTCGAGGCGGCCGGTGATGGCGATCAGCGGCACGCCCTGGCGCTTGACCACCGGCAGGATCACGGTGAGTTCGTCGACCTCGCCGCTGTTGGAAATGGCCAGCACCAAGTCGACCGGCTTGATCATGCCGAGATCGCCGTGGCTGGCCTCGGCTGGATGCACGAACATCGCCGGTGTGCCGGTGGAGGCGAGCGTGGCGGCGATCTTGCGCCCGACATGGCCGCTCTTGCCCATGCCCATGACGACCACGCGCCCGCGCACCTCGAGGATCTTCTGCACCGCCTCGACGAAGCTCGGGCCCACGCGCGACTTGAGGCCGCTCACGGCCTCGGATTCGATGTCGAAGGTGGCGCGCGCCCGCGCGAGCACGGCATCGGCGTTGACCGCGGGGGGCAGGGGAGCGGAACTCATCGCCGGATTTTACGGGGCGGCGCAGGGCACGGACATTGCTGTAGTCCCTTCGACTAGCATCCAGCCATGTCTTCGTTCGACCTCACGCTGTTGTACCTGCTCGCCGCAGTGATCGGCGTGGTGGCGTGCCGCTCGCTCAAGCTGCCGCCGATGCTCGGCTATCTGTCGGCCGGCGTGCTGATCGGGCCGCATGCGTTCGCATTGGCACAGAACTCCGAGGGCATCCGCCATCTCGGCGAGTTCGGCGTGGTGTTCCTGATGTTCGTGATCGGGCTGGAGTTCAGCCTGCCCAAGCTGCGCGCGATGCGAAAGCATGTGTTCGGGCTGGGCCTGCTGCAGGTGCTGCTGACGATGGCGCTCGCCACGGCCGGGGCGCTGCTGATCGCCTCCTGGCTCCCGGCGGCCTGGCAGCTCGGCTGGCAGACCGCGCTGGCGCTGTCGGGCGCGCTGACCATGAGCAGCACGGCGATCGTGGTCAAGCTGATGGCCGAGCGGCTCGAGCTCGAAAGCGAGCACGGGCGGCGCGTCATGGGCGTGCTGCTGTTCCAGGATTTGGCGGTGGTGCCGTTGCTGGTGATGATTCCGGCGCTGGGGGCGCCGCCCGAGACGCTGGCCACGGCCCTCGGCTACGCGCTGGTCAAGGCGGTGCTGCTGATCGGCGTGCTGCTCTATGGCGGGCCGCGCGTCATGCGCTGGTGGCTCACGCTGGTGGCGCGCCGGCGCAGCGAAGAGCTCTTCATCCTGAACGTGCTGCTGATGACGCTCGGGCTTGCATGGCTGACCGAACTGGCGGGCTTGAGCCTGGCGCTCGGCGCCTTCATCGCGGGCATGCTGGTGTCGGAGACCGAATACAAGCACCAGGTCGAGACCGACATCCGCCCGTTCCACGACGTGCTGCTGGGGCTTTTCTTCATCACGGTGGGCATGTCGCTCGACTGGCACATCGTGGTCGAGCGCTGGGCCCTGGTGGCGGTGCTGCTGGTGCTGCCGCTGGCATTCAAGCTGGCGCTCGTGACGCTGCTGGCACGGGTGCTCGGGGCAACGGCCGGGGTGTCGCTGCGCACCGGCCTCTACCTCGCGCAGGCGGGCGAATTCGGCTTCGTGCTGCTGACGCTGGCCCAGGACCGCGCGCTGCTGCCCGAATGGCTTGCGCATCCGGTGCTGGCCTCGATGGTGCTCTCGATGCTCGCGACGCCGTTCATCGTGATGTACACCAACGCCATCGTGCGCAAGCTGGTGGCGAGCGACTGGCTGCAGCAGTCGCTGCAGATGACCACGATCGCGCGCAAGACCATCAACACCGCGCAGCACGTGATCATCTGCGGCTACGGGCGCTGCGGCCAGAACCTCGCGCGCATCCTCGAGCGTGAGGGCATTCCCTACATGGCCCTCGATCTCGACCCCGACCGCGTGCGCCAGGCCGCCGCCGCGGGCGACTCCGTGGTGTTCGGCGATGCCGCGCGGCTGCAGGCGCTGATGGCCGCGGGCCTGGCGCGCGCGAGCGCCGTGGTGGTGACCTACCTCGACGTGCCAGGCGCAATGAAGGTGCTGGCCAACACGCGCGCCCATGCGCCGCAGGTGCCGGTGATCGTGCGCACGCAGGACGATCTCGATCTCGAGAAACTGCGCGCCGCCGGCGCGACCGAGGTGGTGCCCGAAGCCATCGAGGGTTCGCTGATGCTCGCGAGCCACGCGCTCGCGCTGGTCGGCGTGCCGATGCGGCGCGTGATCCGCGTGGTGCAGGACCTGCGCGATGCGCGCTACAACCTGCTGCGCGGCTACTTCCACGGTGCCGACGACGACAACGCCGACGAGATCGACCACGAGCGGCTCAACACCTTCACGCTCAACCCCGGCGCACGCGCGGTCGGCCAGTCGCTCGCGCGCCTGGCGCTCGACACGCTCGGCGTGCGCGTCGCGACCCTGCGGCGCCAGGGCCACGCCCAGGCGGTGAACGGCGACACGGTGCTGGTGGACGGCGACACCCTGGTGCTCTCGGGCAAGCCCGCCGCGCTCGCGGTGGCAATCGAGCGACTGCAGAAGGGCTGAGCCGCTTGCGCCGAAAACCTTGGTGGGACGACCCGCTCAGGTCACCGCGACGCGCTTGGACCGGTGCGCCATGCGCTTGGCGATCACCGCACCGAGCCCCATCGCGATCTCGAGCGCCAGGTTCGGCTGGCGGTTCGACATCTCGGCGAAGCGGATCGCCGTGAGGCGCCAGACGCGCCCCGCACCGGTGACCACCACGTTGGCCGGATGGGGCTCGCGCGAGAAGAACGAGCCCTCGCCGACGACCGCGCCTGACATGAGAACGGCGAGCTTCATCTGCTCCTTGCTGCTCACGCGGTGCACGCTGATCGCGCCGCTCTCGACGAAGTACACCGAGCGGTCGTGCGTGCCCTGTTCGATCAGGATGTCGCCGACCGCGGTGTCGATCGGCTGCAGGTAGCCTGCGAGCGTTTCCCACTGCTGCACGTTGAGCGTGAGCGCAAAGGCGTCGCTGCTGTTGTTGTCCGCAATGGCGCGGCTCAGGTTCTGGATGGACATGTGTTCCTCAACCCCCGGATCTTTGCGCCGGAGTATCGGCGAAGGACGCGGGTTTCGATCACATGTCGTGAGGTTTTCGCGACCCGGATCGCTATTTGCCGATGCAGAAGCGCGAAAAGATGACGCCCAGCAGATCGTCCGCGCCGAATTCGCCGGTGATCTCGTTGAGCGCGTTCTGCGCCAGGCGCAGCTCCTCGGCGAGCAGGTCGAGCGACTGGGCCCGCGCCGCCAGGTGGTCGGCAGCCAGTGCGAGATGGCCCTCGACCCGGACCAGAGCCTGCACATGGCGTGCGCGCGCGAGGTAGGTGCCTTCGGGCACCGCCTGCCAGCCGGCCAGCGCCAGCAGCTGCTCGCGCAGCGCCTCGATGCCGAGGCCGGTCTTGGCCGACAGCGCGAGGCCTTCCGGCGGGGCCGCTGCGGACGACGCGGCGTCCTGCTTGTTCCAGACGTGCAGCACCGGCACGCTGGCGGGCAGCTTCTGCTGCAGCAGGCGAAGGATGTCGGCGTCGGCGGCAGCGTGCGCCGGCTGGTCCGCGCGCGTCAGGTCGTGCAGGAAGAGCACCGCATCGGCGCTCTCGATCTGGCCCCAGGCACGCGCCACGCCGATCTGCTCGACCTCGTCGCTGCTCTCGCGCAGGCCCGCGGTGTCGGCCACATGCAGCGGCACGCCGTGGATCTGGATGGTCTGCGACACCACGTCGCGCGTGGTGCCGGCGACCGCGCTCACGATCGCGAGTTCGGCGCCCGCCAGCGCGTTGAGCAGCGAGCTCTTGCCCGCATTGGGTTGGCCGGCGATCACCACCTTGATGCCCTCGCGCAGCAGCGCGCCCTGGCGCGCACGCTGCTGCACCGCCGCCAGTTGCGCCTGCAGCGCGGCAAGCTGGCCGGCGGCATCGGCCTTCTGGAGAAAGTCGATCTCTTCCTCGGGAAAGTCGAGCGTGGCCTCGACCAGCATGCGCAGGTGGATCAGCGCATCGCGCAGCACATGGATCTCACGCGAGAAGGCGCCCGACAGCGAGCGCCCGGCGCTGCGCGCGGCCGCCTCGGTGCTGGCGTCGATCAGGTCGGCAATGGCCTCGGCCTGCGCGAGATCGATCTTGCCGTTGAGAAAGGCGCGCTGGCTGAACTCGCCAGGCTCGGCCACGCGCAGCCCGGGCAGGCGGGGGCGGCCAGTGACCGGATCGGGTTCGGCCGCGGCCTCGAGGCAGCGCGCCAGCAGCAGCTGCAGCACCACCGCGCCGCCGTGCGCCTGGAGCTCGAGCACGTCCTCGCCGGTGAAGGAGGCCGGCGACGGGAAGTGGATGGCCAGCCCATGGTCGATCGGCGCCCCCTCGGCATCGCGGAACGGCAGGTAGGTCGCCTCGCGCGGCTTGAGCGGGCGGCCGCAGATCGCATCGACCAGCGGCGCCAGCCGTACACCCGACACGCGCACGATGCCCACCGCCCCGCGCCCCGGGGCGGTGGCGATGGCGGCGATGGGATCGGTGGTGCGGGCGAGCATGGGTGGATTCTTTCAGCAAAAAAGGGCCGCTTGCGCGGCCCTTCGGGGATGGCTGGGGCGCTGTGCGGCTACTTGCCGAGCACGCCCAGGCGCTTGTTGATGAACCACTGCTGCGCGATCGACAGCACGTTGTTCGTGATCCAGTACAGCACCAAGCCGGCCGGGAAGAAGATGAACATCACGCTGAACGCGAGCGGCATGATCCACATCAGCTTGGCCTGCATCGGATCGGGCGGCGTCGGGTTGAGCCAGGTCTGGAACAGCGAAGTGAGCGTCATCACGATCGGCAGGATGTACCAGGGGTCGGGCGCCGACAGGTCGGTGATCCAGCCGATCCAGGGCGCATGGCGCATCTCGACCGACGAGAGCAGCACCCAGTAGAGCGCGATGAACACCGGGATCTGGATCAGGATCGGGAAGCAGCCACCCATCGGGTTGACCTTCTCGGTCTTGTAGATCCGCATCATTTCCTGCTGCATCTCCTGCGGCTTGTCCTTGAGCCGCTCGCGCATTTCCATGATCTTCGGGTTAACGGCCTTCATCTTGGCCATGCTCGCGTAGGCCTTGGCATTGAGCCAGTAGAAGGCCGCCTTCAGCAGCACCACCAGCGCCACGATCGCCCAGCCCCAGTTGCCCAGGATGCCGTGCAGCTGGTACAGCAGCCAGTACAGCGGCTTGGAGATGATCGCGAAGATGCCGTAGTCCTTGACGAGGTCGAGGCCCGGCGCGATCGCCTCGAGCTTCTGCTCTTCCTCGGGGCCGGCGAACAGCGCCGTGTTGACGACCTGGGTCTGGCCCGGGTCGATCTTCGGCAGCGTGGCCACCATCGCGACGGTGTAGAGGTTGTTGCCCAGGTCCTTGACGCGGAATTCGCGCCGCAGCTGTTCGCTGGCTGGGTCGCCCTTGAGCAGCCAGGCCGAGACGAAGTAGTGCTGGACCATTGCGATCCATCCGTCGTTCGCGGCAGGCGGCGGCTCGACCTTGTTCTTCGTGATGTCCGCGAAGTCGAGCTTATGGAACTTCTTCTCTTCGGTGTAGGCTGCCGGACCGGTGAAAGTGTTGGTGCCGAACATCGTGCTCGAGGCCACGGTGCCGTGGCGCAGCAGCTGCAGGTAGAGCTGCGCGTCGCGCGGCTGGTCGCTCACGTTGACGACCTCATGGCGCACGCGGATCGCGTAGTCGCCGCGCCGAAAAACATAGGTCTTGACGTACTTGAGGCCGCCGGCGGGCTCGCTTTCGAAGCTCACCTCGAGCGTGTCCTGACCAGGCGCCATCTCGCGCGGGCCGGCCTTCGACGTCATCGGCGTCAGGTGGTTCGGGAAGCGCTCGCTCCCGGCCTGGTTCAAAAGGCCGGTCTGGGCCACGTAGCGCGTGGCCGGCGAGCTGCTGTCGAACAGCACGACGTGCTTGCTGCTGCCTTCCGTTTCCTCGTACTGCAGCAGCTCGAGGTGGTTGACCGTAGCGCCCTCGCTGTCGATCACCGCCTTGAACAGGTCGGTCGTCACGCTGACCTGCTCGCGCGGCGCCGCCGGCGCGGTCTGCGTGGGCACGGCACCGGCGCCCCCGGGGGCGGCGGCAGCTGGCACGCTGCTGCCGGCGCCGGGTGCGGCGTCGGCAGGGGTGTTGGCGGCCACGGCGGCCGGCTTGGTCGAAGGCAGGAAGGTCGGCTTGTTGCCGTTGAAGACCTGCCACTGGTCCCACAGCAGCACCAGCGAGAAACCAAAGATCACCCACAGGATCGTGCGGCGTATATCGTTCATGACGAAGACTTCTTGTCGGAGGAGAGAAGAGACGAAAACAGCGAGCCTGACCGCTCAGTGCGACGCTGTGATTTCGGTGGAACCGGATCGTGCCCGCCCTGGCACCAGGGCTGGCAACGCGCAATGCGGTACAGGGTCAGGTAGCTGCCTTTCCAGGCACCGTGGACCTCGAGCGCCTCGATCGAATAGACCGAGCAGGTCGGCGCGAAGCGGCACGACTGGCCGAGCCAGGGGCTCAGCAGCAGGCGGTAGCCCTTCACGAGCGCGATCAGCAGGCGCTTCATCATCGCGATGGCGCCGGAGCGGGGCGTGCGGCGCGCGCCAGCAACTGCTGCAGCTCGGCACGCACGGCGGCCTTGAGCCGGTCCGAGGTGGCGCTCACGAATTCCTTGCGATCGAAGGCTGCGCGCAGGCGCACCACATGGGCGGCATGCGGCAGGCCGCCGCCGTGCGTGGCGCTCACGGCATAGATCTGCCGCTTGATCGCGTTGCGCGTGACCGCGCGACGCGCCCAGCGCTTGGGCACCATGGCCCCGAGCCAGACATCGTCGGACGCAAACAAGGGCTGCGCGCTCGACGTGGTGTCGAGCGCGCAGCGATGTAATGCGAAATGCGCGGTGCGCGCCACGGTTGCACCTGCGAGGACGGCCTGGAACTGCGCGCGGGTCTTGAGCCGCTGCATGGAAGCCGGGCCGGACGCGCCGGGAACGCTGGCTGCGGGAGCTGGCGCGGGCGGTTCGGCTGCTGGCAACGGCAGGGGATCGGCTGTCGTCAGACGGCCAGGCGCTTGCGGCCCTTGGCGCGGCGTGCGTTGATGACGGCACGGCCGCCGCGGGTCTTCATGCGGACCAGGAAGCCGTGGGTACGGGCGCGGCGGACTTTGGAAGCTTGGTAAGTGCGTTTCATGATGAGATTTCCTGCTGGTGCCCCCGAGATCCGCAGTATCCCCGCCGGGCCTGGAAGGCCGCAGCAGTCATGCGGGCGCTGGGAGCGTTATTCGACTCTTGTATCGAACCGGGTTCGAAGGCTCCCCGAAGAACGCAACAAGGTTTTCAGGGAAACCCGAAATTATCGCAAACATTCGGCGCGCCGCCAAACTTCCAGCAGGATTGCGGGCCTTTATGTGCCCTTCCAGGGGTGTGGATAAGGTTTTGACAAGTTAGAATGCAGGCCGCTTGCAGCAGAGAATATCCACAATACATATACCAAAAAATGGACGAGGGACGCACTACTTTTACAAGCACCCATGTCGACTGACGGCATCGGTGAAAGCCTCTGGCAGGCCTGTGTCGACCAGCTCGCCCAAGAGCTGTCCGAGCAGCAATTCAACACCTGGATCAAGCCCCTGACGGCGCAGGTCGCGGACGATCTCTCGCGCATGACGGTGTTTGTGGCAAACCGCTTCAAGCTCGACTGGATCCGGGCCCAGTACGCCGGCAAGATCGCCGCCATGGCCGAGAAGATGTACGGCCAGCCTGTCACGGTAGAGTTAGCGCTTGCTCCGCGCGAGGCGCCCGTGCGTTCTGTACCGGTCGCGGTGCTGGCCGAAACCGATGTGCCCCGCGACGTCGCCGGCCCCGGCGAGGAGCCGGCCGCTGCCGGCTTCAAGAACCGCCTCAACTCGGGCCTGACCTTCGACACGCTGGTCGAGGGCACAGCCAACCGCATGGCGCGCGCCGCGGCCATGCACGTGGCCGGCATGCCGGGTCACCTGTACAACCCACTGTTCATCTATGGCGGCGTGGGGCTGGGCAAGACCCACCTGATGCATGCGGTGGGCAACCGGCTGCTGGCCGACCGGCCCGATTCCAAAGTTCTCTACATCCACGCCGAACAGTTCGTCTCGGATGTGGTCAAGGCCTACCAGCGCAAGACCTTCGACGAGTTCAAGGAACGCTACCACTCGCTCGACCTGCTGCTGATCGACGACGTGCAGTTCTTCGCCAACAAGGACCGCACGCAGGAAGAATTCTTCAACGCGTTCGAGGCGCTGCTGGCCAAGAAGTCGCACATCGTGATGACCAGCGACACCTATCCGAAGGGCCTGGCCGACATCCACGAGCGGCTGGTCTCGCGTTTCGATTCGGGCCTGACCGTGGCCATCGAGCCGCCCGAACTCGAGATGCGCGTCGCGATCCTGATCAACAAGGCGCGCGCCGAATCGGCCGAGATGCCCGAGGAAGTGGCCTTCTTCGTCGCCAAGAACGTGCGCTCGAACGTGCGCGAGCTCGAAGGCGCACTGCGCAAGATCCTTGCGTACTCCCGCTTCAACCAGAAGGAGATCTCGATCGCCCTGGCGCGCGAGGCGCTGCGCGACTTGCTGTCCATCCAGAACCGGCAGATCTCGGTCGAAAACATCCAGAAGACGGTGGCCGACTACTACAAGATCAAGGTCGCCGACATGTACAGCAAGAAGCGCCCGGCCAGCATCGCGCGGCCGCGGCAGATCGCGATGTACCTGGCCAAGGAGCTCACCCAGAAAAGCCTGCCGGAAATCGGCGAGCTGTTCGGCGGGCGCGACCACACGACGGTGCTGCACGCGGTGCGCAAGATCTCGGGCGAGCGCCAGCAGCTCACCGAGCTCAACCAGCAGCTCCACGTGCTCGAGCAGACGCTCAAGGGCTGACACGCGAATGTCATCGGAATGGCCGAAACGGCGCCTCGCGACAGCGGAGAATGGCACCTTCAGCGGATTCGAAGAGATAAAAGAGAAGAGGAAGAAGACATGATCGTTTTGAAGGCAACCCAGGACAAGGTCCTTGCCGCGCTGCAGTCGGTGGCGGGCATCGTGGAGCGGCGCCACACGCTGCCGATCCTCGCCAACGTGCTGATCCGCAAGACCGGCGGCCAGATCCAGCTGACCACCAGCGACCTCGAGATCCAGATCCGCACCACGGCCGAACTCGGCGGCGACGAAGGCAACTTCACCACCACCATCGGCGCGCGCAAGCTGATCGACATCCTGCGCACCATGCCGGCCGACCAGACCGTGAGCCTCGAGTCGAGCGCGAGCAAGCTGGTGCTCAAGGGCGGCAAGAGCCGCTTCACGCTGCAGTCGTTGCCGGCCGAGGACTTTCCGCTGGTGCAGGAAGCCGCCAACTTCGGTCCCGTCTTCAGCGTGCCCCAGAAGACGCTCAAGGACCTGCTCTCGCAAGTGTCGTTCGCAATGGCGGTGCACGACATCCGCTACTACCTCAACGGCATCCTGTTCGTCGCCGAAGGCAAGCAGCTGAGCCTGGTGGCCACCGACGGCCACCGGCTGGCGTTCTCGTCGGCCACGCTCGATGTCGAAGTGCCCCGCCAGGAGGTGATTCTGCCGCGCAAGACCGTGCTCGAGATGCAGCGCCTGCTGTCCGACGCCGAAGGCGCCATCGAGATGCAGTTCGCGAACAACCAGGCCAAGTTCAGCTTCGGCGGCATGGAGTTCGTCACCAAGCTGGTCGAAGGCAAGTTCCCCGACTACAACCGCGTGATCCCGAAGAACCACAAGAACAGCGTCACGCTGGGCCGCGCGCCGCTGCTCGCGAGCCTGCAGCGCACCGCGATCCTGACGAGCGAGAAGTTCAAGGGCGTGCGCCTCAACATCGAGCCGGGCACGCTGCGCATCGCGTCGAACAACGCCGAGCAGGAAGAGGCGCAGGACGAGCTCGACATCGACTACGGCGGCGACAGCATCGAGATCGGCTTCAACGTGACCTACCTGATCGACGCGCTCACCAACATGGGCCAGGACATGGTCAAGCTGGACCTCGCCGACTCGAACAGCTCGGCGCTCCTGACCATCCCCGAGAACGCATCCTTCAAGTACGTCGTGATGCCGATGCGGATCTAGACGAAAAGAAAACACAGCGCCTTGCGCAGACAGCCCGCGGCCCTCCGCGGGTTTGCGCTTTCAAGAGGCAGGAAAAACAGGCTCCCCGAGCCCGAAACATCCCGTGAATGCCGTGAGCGACAGAGGAATATCCGAATGAGTGCAGAAGACAACAAGCCCGAAGTACCCCACACCGAACCGGTCTACACGCCCGAAATCGAGGGTGCGGTGCCGATCGAGATCACGCCCGCCGACAACAGCTACGGCGAAGGCTCGATCACGATCCTCGAGGGGCTGGAGGCCGTGCGCAAGCGCCCCGGCATGTACATCGGCGACACCTCCGACGGCACGGGCCTGCACCACCTGGTGTTCGAAGTGGTCGACAACTCGATCGACGAGGCGCTCGCGGGGCACTGCGACGACATCGTCGTGACCATCCACTCCGACAACTCGATCTCCGTCACCGACAACGGCCGCGGCATTCCCACCGGCGTGAAGATGGACGACAAGCACGAGCCCAAGCGCTCGGCGGCCGAGATCGCGCTGACCGAACTGCACGCGGGCGGCAAGTTCAACCAGAACAGCTACAAGGTCTCGGGCGGCCTGCACGGCGTGGGCGTGAGCTGCGTGAACGCGCTGAGCGTGATGCTGCGCCTGGTGGTGCGGCGCGAAGGCAAGATCCACGAGCTCGAGTTCAGCCGCGGGTTCGTGCAGAACCGGCTGCTCGAGACGGTGAGCGGCGTCGAGGTCTCGCCCATGAAGGTCATCGGCGAAACCGACAAGCGCGGCACCGAGGTGCATTTCCTGCCCGACGCCCAGATCTTCAAGGAGAACGCCGACTTCCACTACGAGATCCTCTCGAAGCGGCTGCGCGAGCTGAGCTTCCTGAACAACGGCGTGCGCATCCGCCTGAAGGACGAGCGCAGCGGCAAGGAAGACGATTTCTCTGGCGCCGGCGGCGTCAAGGGCTTCGTCGACTTCATCAACAAGGGCAAGACCGTCCTGCACCCGAACGTCTTCTACGCCATGGGCGAGAAGCCGGCCGACACCTACGGCGGCATCCCGGGCACGCACATCGGCGTCGAAGTCGCCATGCAGTGGAACAGCGGCTACAACGAGCAGGTGCTGTGCTTCACCAACAACATTCCGCAGCGCGACGGCGGCACCCACCTCACCGGGCTGCGCGCGGCGATGACGCGCGTCATCAACAAGTACATCGAAGAAAACGAATTCGCCAAGAAAGCGAAGGTCGAGGTCACCGGCGACGACATGCGCGAGGGCCTGTGCTGCGTGCTGAGCGTGAAGGTGCCCGAGCCCAAGTTCTCGAGCCAGACCAAGGACAAGCTGGTGTCGAGCGAAGTGCGCGCGCCGGTCGAGGACATCGTCGGGCGCCTGCTCACCGACTACCTGCAGGAGCGCCCGAGCGACGCCAAGACCATCTGCGGCAAGATCATCGAAGCGGCCCGTGCCCGCGAAGCCGCGCGCAAGGCCCGCGAAATGACACGCCGCAAGGGCGTGCTCGACGGCATGGGCCTGCCGGGCAAGCTGGCCGACTGCCAGGAGAAGGACCCGGCGCTGTGCGAGGTCTACCTGGTGGAGGGCGACTCCGCCGGCGGCTCCGCCAAGCAGGGCCGTGACCGGAAGTTCCAGGCCATCCTGCCGCTGCGCGGCAAGATCCTGAACGTCGAGAAGGCGCGCTACGAGAAGCTGCTCACCAGCAACGAAATCCTCACCATGATCACCGCTCTGGGCACCGGCATCGGCCGCGCGGGCGGCAGCAGTGCAGGCGGCGGGGCCGACGACTTCAACGTCGCCAAGCTGCGCTACCACCGCATCATCATCATGACCGACGCCGACGTCGACGGCGCCCACATCCGCACGCTGCTGCTCACGTTTTTCTACCGGCAGATGCCCGAGCTGGTCGAGCGCGGCCACATCTACATCGCGCAGCCGCCGCTCTACAAGGTGAAGGTCGGCAAGGAAGAGCAATACCTGAAGGACGGCCCCGCGCTCGACGCCTTCCTGCTCAAGGTCGCGCTCAAGGATGCCAGCGTCGAAACGGGCGGGCCCAATTCGACCACGCTCTCCGGCGACACCCTGGCCGAGCTGGCGCGCAAGCACCAGCTGGCCGAGGCCGTGATCGCGCGGCTGCGCAACTTCATGGATGCCGAAGCGCTGCGCGCCATTGCCGACGGCGTGGCGCTCGACCTCGACACCACCGCTGCGGCCGAGGCGTCGGCCGTCGCGCTGCAGGCCAAGCTGCGCGAACTCAACACCACCGGCGTGCCGGCCGAGGTGAGCAGCGAGTTCGACACCCGCACCGACAAGCCGCTGCTGCGCATCAGCCGCCGCCACCACGGCAACATCAAGAGCAGCGTGCTCACGCAGGACTTCGTGCACGGTGCCGACTACGCCGCGCTCGCCGAGGCCGCCAACACCTTCCGCAACCTGCTGAGCCCCGAGGGTGCCATCGTGCGCCGCGGCGAGGGCGAGCGTGCCAAAGAAGAGAAGGTGGCCGATTTCCGCGTGGCGATGAAATGGCTGATCGGCCAGGCCGAGCACGCCACCGCGCGCCAGCGCTACAAGGGCCTGGGCGAGATGAACCCCGAGCAGCTGTGGGAAACCACCATGGACCCGACCGTGCGGCGCCTGCTGCGCGTGCAGATCGACGACGCGATCGAAGCCGACCGCGTGTTCACCATGCTGATGGGCGACGAGGTCGAGCCGCGGCGCGAGTTCATCGAGCAGAACGCGCTGCGGGCGGCGAATATCGACGTGTGAGTGGTCAGGTCGGCGCACCGCGCGCCGACACCCCTCAGCGCATGCGCATCGCCCCGCGCACACCCATCCCGCCCTGCAGCAGCCGCGCCACGCGTGCCAGCCCGCCGGTGCCGCTCGCCGCACGGCCGACCAGCGCGCCGCCGGCGGCACCGGCCAGCAAGCGTTTCGGCAGCGAACGGCTGCGGCCCACGGTCATCAGCAGCAACAGGCCCGCGCCGAGCGCGGCGAGGTGCTCGCCGGGGAGGCCGGGACGCTGCGCATCCTTCGCCTTGATGGCGTCGATCTTCGATCCGATGTTCATTGGAAGCTCCTTTTTCGTGTCTGGACTTCCTCTTATCGCCCGCCACGCCGGTGCACCGGTGTAGGCGCGGGTCACCTGAAGCGCCCCGAAATGGGCCGACGCGTGCGTCTCAGGGTTTTCACATAGACGGCTGTCAAAAAAGGTTCTAACGCCCGTCACACGGGCGTCACCAGCTATTAAAACAATAGCTCTCAATCGGTCGGCGAGGGTCGTTCCTCGTAAACGCTATGTCTAGCCCGACTCTTGCTAAGCAAAATCCTCGACGGATTCACGTCACCCTTGATCGAGGACATCGAAGCAATGAACCTTATGCGTCTCCGGCGGCCTGCGGCTGCCTTGGTTATGGGCGGCACAGCAGCAGCATTCTTCCTGGGCGCGATGGCGTCGTCGGCCCACGCGTTCTCGAACCCGCCTATCCGGATGGCGCAGGGCGGCGTCGAATACATGTGCGGCGGCACGAGCAAGGCCGAGGCCGCGTTCATGCAGATGGTGGCGCCACGCTGGGCGGCCACCCTCGAGTTCGGCATCAACCAGAGCAGCCAGAAAGGCCAGTTCCCGGCACGCGCGAAGGTCGAAGTGCGCGAAAAATACTCCGGGCGCGCAGTGATGCAGGCGCAGTCGCAGGGACCCTACATGCTCGCGCGGCTCAATCCCGGTGCCTATGACGTGAACGTCACACTCGGGGGCCTGACGCTGACGCAGACCCTGACCGTGATCGCAGGCGTGCCGGCCCGCGCGGTCTTCCTGTGGCCGTCGAACTTCGACATGGCCTCGGTGCTGCCGCCGGAGCCCCAAAACCAGGCACTCGCGCAGACCACGGCCGCCGCGCGGTAGGCGCTTCCTGCATTCGCGGCACCACGCCCCCGTCTAAGATATCGGGCACCGGGGGGCGTCAGTGCCCGCTATCCGGGCGCCCAGCGCTATAGAAAAAATAGCTGCAGGCGCGCCCGCAGGCGCCTTGAATCCACGGCATGCGACTTGCAGATACCGCATCCCGGGCAGTGCCCCGTCTTCATTGCCCCGATGCCGATACCTCCCTTGAGCGTCCTGACCGCGCTCCTGCATGTCTACATGGCGCTGCGCCTGCTGCCGGCGCTGGCCATGCTCACGCCCGCCTGGCCCTTGGCACTGGCGGCGCTAGCCGTTTCGGCGCTGACCATCCCGTTGCCTTTCGTTTCGCGGCGCGCCGAGCGCAGCGCGAGCGTCGGCCAGGCGCTTCGTTGGACCGGGCTCATCAGCATGGGCTGGTTCTCGTCGACCTTCGTGCTGACGCTGCTACGCGATGTGCTGCTGCTGCTCGCCTGGGTCGCAAGCGCGCTCGGCGGACTCGCGCTGCCCTGGCACGCGGTGCTGCCGTGGAGCGCGCTGGCGGTGCTGGCGCTCGGCACGCTGGCGTCGGCGATCGGCTTTCTCAATGCCCGCCGCACCGCGAAGGTGAAGCAGGTCGAGGTGCCGATCCGCGGGCTGCCGGCCGCGCTCGAAGGCTTCACGATTGCGCAGATCAGCGACATCCACGTGGGCCCGACGATCCGCAACGGCTACATCCAGCGCATCGTCGATGCGGTGAACCGGCTCGGCGCCGATGCGGTGGCGATCACCGGCGACCTGGTGGACGGCAGCGTGGCCGAACTGCGCGAGCACATCGCGCCGCTCGCGGGGCTGCGGGCCAGGCACGGTACCTTCGTGGTCACGGGCAACCACGAGTACTACGCCGGCGCGCACGCGTGGATCGACGAGCTGCGGCGGCTCGGGCTGAAGGTGCTGCTCAATGAACACGTGGTGCTGCAGACGCGCAACGTGCGCGGCGCACAGACCGACGAAGAACTGTTCGAGAGCCAGCTGGTGCTCGCAGGCGTGACCGACTTCACCGCCGGGCACTTCGATGCGGCGCATGCCAGCGACCCGCACCTTGCGCTCTTCGACGCGCCGCCGCTGGTGCACACGCGCGTGCTGCTCGCGCACCAGCCGCGCAGCGCGCCATCGGCAGCGACGGCCGGCTTCCAGCTGCAGCTCTCGGGCCACACGCACGGCGGCCAGTTCTTTCCATGGAATCTGTTCGTTCCGATGCAGCAGCCCTTCACCGCGGGGCTGCACCGGCTGCACGACATGTGGATCTACGTGAGCCGCGGCACAGGCTACTGGGGGCCGCCGAAGCGCTTCGGAGCGCCGTCCGAGATCACGCTGGTCACGTTGGTGCCGTCACGCGACTGACGGCCGCGCTTGCGCCAGTGCCGGGCGCGCAGCTCGGTGGCGAAGTATGCGACAGTGGCCACGGCCAGCGGCAGCAGGTAGTAGAGCCCGCGATAGACCAGCAGCACGCCGAGCAGCCGGCTCTCGGGCACCTCGCTCGACAGCAGCGCGAGAAACACGGCCTCGAGAACGCCCAGCCCCGCAGGCACGTGCGTGACCACGCCCGCCACTGCCGCCACTAGCAGCACCGCGAGCACCGCGTGGTAGGCCACTTGGCCCTGCAGCAGGACCCAGATCACGCTGGCGATCAGCGACCAATTGAGTGACGACAGCGCAAGCTGCAGCAGCGCCATGCGGAAGGTCGGCACCTTGAACGAATGGCGCCGCAGCCGGAGTTCATGGCCGCTCGCGACGGCGCAAAGCAGCAGGTACGCGGCCGCCACCACCAGCAGCACCGCGCCGAGCACGCGCAGGCCCATGTTGTCGATGCGCCATTCGGGCGGCAGCACCAGCGGCCAGAAGCAGAAGGCGGCACCCGCGACCACAAGGTAGCCGAACCAGTTGGTCAGCATGCTGAAGCCGAGCACGCGCGTGATGATGCCGTTCGACAGCCCGAGCCGCGAGTAAAGCCGGTAGCGGAAGGCCACGCCGCCCACGAGCGATCCGAGATTGAGGTTGAACGCGTAGCTGATGAAGGTCACGCCCATCACCGTCCCGGTGCCGAGCGGGTGGCGCGTGAGATGCCGGCCCAGCAGGTCGTACGTGCTGTAGACCGCGAAGCTGCTCGCCGCGAGCCCTCCGGCCAGCAGCAGCGCCGTCGCGGGCAGCGCGCGCATGGCATCGAACACTTCCTGCCAGTCGATGGAGCGCGCCTGGCTCACGAGCAGCCAGGCGATCAGCCCGAAGAAGGCCCAAACCCCGATGCGACGCAGCCACGGCCACCAAGCGCGCTGCGCGCCGACCCGGTCGCGACCTAGAGCGTGCCCGCCGGGGGCGGGGGTCACGCCGCCTCCGTCGTCTGCTTGGCGCCGGCCTCGCCGGCCTCGGCACGCTGCGCCTCGCGCTTCTCGGCCAAGTCGGTGGCCTCCGCCAGCGTGAGCCGCGGCACCTGCCGCGGCAGCCAGCCGAGCCACGACGGATACCAGCGCAGGAAGTGGAAGATGAAGAAGCTGCGCACCAGCCGCCAGCCGCTCCATACGTCCTCGAGGTCGGCTTCGCCGATGCGCTTGCAGCTCTCGCGCATGAGCCGGTCCATGCGCTCCCAGAGCAGCTGGTTGAAGGCCTTGTCGCGCACGATCACGTTCGCCTCGAGATTGAGCGAAAGGCTCAACGGATCGAGGTTGCTCGACCCCACGGTGGCCCAACGGTCGTCCATCAGCGCGACCTTCGCATGCAGCGGCCGGTCGCAGTACTCGTGGATCTGCACGCCCGCATGCAGCAGGTGGTGGTAGAGCATGCTCGCGGCGGTCTTGACGATCGGCATGTCGGGCTCGCCCTGCAGGATGAGCCGCACGTCCACGCCGCGCCGCGCCGCGCGCCGCAGTTCCTTGATGACCCGGTAGCCTGGAAAGAAATACGCATTGGCGATCACGATGCGCTGGCGCGCCGCGCGGATCGCGGCCAGGTACTGCCGCTCGATGTCGTTGGTGTGGCGGCGGTTGTCGCGCGTGACGAACATGGCCTCGACCTCGCCGACCGGCTTTTGGGCAACCGGCGGCGCCTGCTGGAGGCGCCGGCGGAACCACCGCGGCCCCTTGTCGCCGAGCGCGATCGCGCGCAGCACGAAATGGTGGATCTGCGCGACGATCGGCCCGCCGAGTTCCACCGCGTAGTCCTGCTTGGCCTTGGGGCCGAAGTCGAGCAGATGGTCGGCCGAATAGTTGATGCCGCCGACGAAGGCGGTCTCGCCGTCGATCACCACGATCTTGCGGTGCATGCGGCGGAACACATTGAGCCGTTGCCCCATGACGCGGTGGCCCGGATCGAACATCCGCACCTTGACGCCGACCGAGCTCAATTCCTCGATGAACTCGCGCGAGAGGTCGGGCGAGCCGAAACCGTCGACCATCAGGTCGACCTTGACGCCGCGCTGCGCCGCCGTGCGCATGGCCGCATGCAGCGCGAGTCCGACCTTGTCCTCGAACAGGATGAAGGTCTCGACGATGACCTCGCGCTTCGCCTGTCGGATGGCCTCGAACACGCGCGGATAGAACTCCTCGCCGTTCTCGAGCAGCGCGATGCGGTTGCCGCCGATCCAGCGCGCTCTATCGCTCATGGCAAGTCACTCGGCGGGTCATAGGTCGATCGTCGCCACGAGCGGGGCATGGTCCGACAGGTGCGACCAGGGTTTGCGCGGCAGCACCACGGGGGCATGCACGCCGGCGTTGCGCACGTAGATGCGGTCGAGCGGCAGCAGCGGAAAGCGCGACGGAAAGGTCTTCGCCGCCGCGCCGTTCGCCGCCACGAACACCTCGCGCAGCGACGCACCCGCTTCGAGTACCCGGTGCGCGCGGCCGCGCCAGTCGTTGAAGTCGCCCGCCACGATCAGCGGCGCATCGGCCGGCACCTCGTCGCGCACGATGTGGCAGAGCAGTTCGAGCTGCTGCTGCCGGTGCGACTCGGCGAGACCGAGGTGCGCGCAAATCGCGTGCACGTCGACGGTGCGCCCTGGCAGGCGCAGCACGCAGTGCAGCAGGCCGCGCTTCTCGGGCCCCGCCACGGAGACGTCGTGGTTGCGGTAGTGCACGATCGGGAATTTCGAGAGCACCGCATTGCCGTGGTGCCCGCGCGGGTACACCGCATTGCGTCCGTAGGCGAACTGCGGCCACATCGTGTCGGCAAGAAACTCGTAGTGGGGCGCTTCGGGCCAGTTGCTCACCTTGCGCGAGTGGCGCGAATGCGTGCCGAGCACTTCCTGGAGGAACACCACGTCGGCACCCACGGTGCGTACCGCATCGCGCAACTCAGGCAGGATGAACTTGCGGTTCAGCGCGGTGAACCCCTTGTGGGTGTTCACCGTCATGACCTTGAGCGTGGTCGGCGCCGCGGTGGCGAGGGGAATGGGTGCGGATGACATCGGTCCTACGGTTGTACGTGGCCGCACAGCGCCTGACTGTAGGAACGCGCCACCTTCTTCACGGCCGGTCTGCTGCCTTTCGCGCCGCCACGGCCCGCTCCTACATCGCGGGCTGCCGCGCCCCGACACAGCGCCTGCGAAGAGCCTCCTACGGTGAATTCAGGGTCGTACAAAAGGCCCGCTTATCGCCAACCTTTCATCTCCAAGGAACACACCATGAACGAACGAATCCTCCGAGCGACGGCACTGGCCGGCCTGATGGCCGTGGCCGGTGGCGCGATGGCGCAGACGACGTCGATTCCCGCCCATCCGGACCCGGCGCTCGGCGGCCAGGCCAGCACGCAGACGCCCGCCGGCGTGGCCAATCCACCGCAGCGCCCCGACGGCAGCATGCCCGCGTCGCGCGAAGCGGTGAAGGCCGAAGCCCGTGCGCACAACCGCAACAACTTCAACAATTCGGTGCCGAAGGGCGAAGCCACCACCGTGGTGAACGGCCGGCCGAATGCGATGCCTCAACCCAGCGGCGACGTGTCGCGTGCACAGGCGAGCATGACGGGGCGTCACAGCAAACCCCAGTTCGGCCAGACCGGCGAGCGCCCGGACGTGCCGACGAATCCGACGGACAGGACCGGCACGCCCAAATAAGCGGGGGCATCGCCGACGGCAGAAAAAAAGCCCGCGGCACACGAAGTGCCGCGGGCTTTTCTCGTTGGCGCGGTCAGCTCTTGGCGGGCGCCGCGGCGTGGCCATGGTGACCGCGATGGCCCTTGTGCGCATGCATGCGGACCGTCTCGGCGTCGAAGGTCTTCTGCTGGTCGGGCGTCAGCGCGGCATAGAACGACTTGATAGCTTCGGCGCGCTTCGCGAACCTGGCGCTGCGCTCGGCATGGCGCGCCTGCATGCGCTCCAGCCGCTCGGGCGTGGTGAGCTTCGCGAGTTCGGCGCGGTCCATGCGTTGCGGGCGGGCGC
This sequence comes from Variovorax sp. Soil_C_39, assembly GCF_057656815.1. Taxonomy (NCBI): domain Bacteria; kingdom Pseudomonadati; phylum Pseudomonadota; class Betaproteobacteria; order Burkholderiales; family Comamonadaceae; genus Variovorax; species Variovorax sp. Soil_C_39. The sequence continues at coordinate 147,527 of NZ_JBDGJQ010000005.1, read as the reverse complement.
CGGCCGGCGGCTGCGTCGCCGACGTGAAGCTGGCCCACGCGCTTTCCTGGGCGCCGCTGAGCTTGAGCTTCTCCTTCAGCGCCGCGAGATGCTGCGCGCGACGGGCCTGCATGCGTTCGATGCGCTCGGCGCGGTTCATGCGCTTGTGTTGTGCCTTGGGGGCACCGCCGTCGGCCTGGGCCGTGGCGGCGGGCGGGCTCGACACGGTGGCGGGTGCCGCCGGGTTCTGCGCAAAGGCGCCCGAAGAGGCGAAGGCGGCCGAACCGAGCAGGCTGGCCCAGACGATGCGTTGGCGAAGAGAGATCATGAGAGTGCTTCCTTTCGAAGAAGTCTGCCGCCACAGGGCAGCAGATGGAAGCTAGTGTGGAAGCGCTCTGTATCGCCCGCGTGAGCCGACCGTGAGCCTGCGTAAAGAAGCATGAACGTCCGTGGCACGGCCCGGTGCGGCGCCGCTCACTTGGGCCGCGGTGACTTGAGTCCCCTGTCGGGCGGCTGCAGCTTGCCCGAGCGAAGCTCCCCGACCGCAAGCGCCACGGCGCGGGCCACGTTGCGCACCTCTTCCTGCACATCGGCGTCGGCATCTAGGGCATCGTGGCTGGTGGCATAGGGCGCGTAGTAGCCGATGTAGCGGTCGAGCCGGGCGAGCGCGCCGGCATCGACGAGGCCCATCCAGTCGAGCCAGTCCGACAGGTTGCGGCGCACGCTCTCGATGCCGGCGACGTCGCCGTGCACCACCAGGCCGTAGACGCGTCCGCTCAGGTGCTTGGGATAGCCCCAGCCTTCGAGTTCGAGCGCCTTGGCCTCCTCGGGTTTTTTGCCGTGGGTGCTCGTGGGATCGGGATTGCCGCCGTCGGCGCAGACCAGCCGGTCGGTCATGAGCTTGAGCGGGCTGGCCGACTGGTACCAGTGCGTGGGCGTGAACAGGATCACGCCATGAGCAGCCACCCAGCGCTCGTAGATCTCGTTCATCCAGTCGCCGGTCTGGCGCATCGAATGGTTCGGATAGCAGCTGCAGGGCCAATGGCACAGCGGCATCGCCGTCGAGACGCAGCCCTTGCACGGATGGATATGGCGCCCGAACTCGGAGGTAAGGAGGCTCAGGTCGAGCACGTCGGCCTCGATGCCGCAGCCTTCGAGCACTTCGCGCGCCAGCTGCACGAGACGCCAGGTCTTGGAGATCTCGCCGGGGCAGGTGCCGTCGTTGCGCGGCGAACCGTTCACCAGCAGCACGCGCGAGCGCGTCTGCGGCTGGCCCCAGGCCGCCTGTGCGGCATCGATGCGCGCCTTGGCCTCGAGCCAGTCGACCGAGAGCTCGTAGTCTGGGTCCGCGTAGCCGGGGCCGGCCTTGCGCGTGACGGGAGCCTTGCGCCCCTCGTCGTAGGCCTGCCAGGCGATGTGCTCGATGCGCTGCAGCGCGTCGCCCTCGGCCTGGAACGCCGGGTCCTGGAACGGCTGCATGAAGCGCGCGTGGAACTGTTCGCGCTGCAGTTTGGCGGGAGCCTGGCCCTTGCGGACATCGGGGCTCCCGCGCGACGGGGTCTTGCTGGAGGGCATGGCGCCGAATCTAGGCGCCAAATGGCCGCTGTCACGCCGCTGGGCTGCCAATCCTGGGTAGGCCGGCGACTACAGCGTCAGAACCTGCCGTGTTGGAAATCTTCCACGGCCTGCTTCACCTGCTCGGGCGTGTTCATCACGAACGGTCCGTACTGCGCGATCGGTTCGCCGAGCGGCTTTCCCGCTATCAGCAGCGCGCGCGCCGGGCTGTGGTTGGTGCTGCCCGTGCGCAGCACCACGCCGTCGCTGCCGGGGTCGTTGGCGAGAATCGCCATGCGCCGCGTGGGCACCTCGCTGCCCGCGATCCAGAGCGATTCGCGGTAGACATACACCAGCGCATTGCGGTCGTCGGGCAGCGGCTGCGCGAACTCTGCGCCCGGCGGCAGCGTGATGTCGAGGTAGAGCGGCTCCGTGTGCTCGCGCCGCACGGCGCCCTCGATGCCGTGGCTCTCGCCCGCGATCACGCGCACGCACACCCCGTCGGTGGTGGTGTATTCGGGGATCTCCTCGCTCTGGATGTCGCGATACCAAGGCTCGCGCATCTTGTCCTTGGCCGGCAGGTTGAGCCAGAGCTGGAAGCCTTCCATGAGCCCTTCCTGCTGCTCGGGCAGTTCGCTGTGGACCAGGCCGCGTCCCGCGGTCATCCACTGCACGCCGCCGTTCTGCAGCAGACCCTCGTGGCCGGCGCTGTAGCGGTGCCGCATGCGGCCCGCGATCATGTAGGTGACGGTTTCGAAGCCGCGGTGCGGGTGACTCGGAAAACCGCCGATGTAGTCGCCCGGGTTGTCGCTGCCGAAGGCGTCGAGCATCAGGTACGGATCGAGCCGCTGCTGCATCGGCTGCTGCAGCACGCGCGTGAGCTTGACGCCATCGCCATCGCTGGCGGACACACCGGCCACGATGTGGTCGATGCCGCGCGGCGTGGCCACGGGCTCTGTCGGGTGATGGGGGTGGTTGGCGCTCGTCATGCCGCATCGTGGCACCAATGCCCCGACCGCGTCACGCGTGGGGATGTCGCGGCCACTGCCGCCGCTGCCAATAGCGGTACTGCCAGAGCGTCGAGAACCCGGCACGCCGATAGAGCGCATGGGCCGCTGGGTTCTGCGCATCGACCTGCAGGAACACGCGCTCGTGGCCACGCGCGAGCGCCGCCTGCGCGAGCCCCGCGAGCACGCGCCCGGCCAGGCCGCGACCGCGCTGCGAAGGCTCGGTTCGCATGCCGTGCACGCTGGCCCAGCCATGGCCGAATGCCATCGCACCGGCCGCGACGGTGCGGCCGCCTTCGCGCACGCTGGCGTAGAGCGAGCCGCTCGCACGCGCGAGCGCCCGCACGCGATGGGCACCGTCCACCGGATCGAAGCCTTCGCCAAGGAACAGCGCCGCCCAGGCCGCGTCGGGCGTCGCGTCGACGTCGGCCAGCCGCGCGTCCGCCGCGGCGACTTCGCGCATGCGCCTGGCCATACCGATCTGCACGCAGGTCGGCGAATCGCCTACGTAGTGGCGGCGCTCGAGTTCGGCGCGCAAGTTGTCGAAGCAGGCAGCGTCCGCGAGCCGCAGCACGGGCACATGCTGGCGCCGGTTGTAGCGCTCCTCGATGCGATCGAGCAGGGGCGCAAGGGCGGCCTCATGGTGAAGCGGCACAGCCGACTTGGCACGCTTGACGCTGCCTTCGTCGAAGGCCAGCAGCCAGCCATCGAGCTCCTCGACGGCCTGGGGCGACACGGCGGCCACCGTGGCGCGCTCGATGGCCTCGACGTCGTCGTTGTTCATGGCGTGGCCTCAGGCGCCGCGAACTTCGCGCTCGCCACCCTCTTGAGCAGGGCCTCGCGCTGGTTGCGGCTGATGCCGCGCACGCCCTCCGCGACCCATTTGACGCGCTCGGGATCGATCTGCCCGTCGCGCCGCCATTGCTCGAGCACGGCCTGCGGCTTGTGCAGCATGGCCGCGAGCCACACCGCCTGCGCGGGATCGAGCTGGCGCGCCGGGCGCTTGAAATACCGCCGCGAGGCCGCCTCGGCGCCGCACAGGTTGCCGCCCCAGGGCGCGTTGTCGAGGTACAGCTGGAGGATGCGCGCCTTGCCCAGCGTTTGCTCCATCTCGACCGCATAGAGCAGCTCGCGCAGTTTGCGCTCGGCAGTGCGCTCGCCGCCGGTCACCAGCATCTTGGCGAGCTGCTGTGTGAGGGTGCTGCCGCCGCGCGGACGCTGCCCTTCCTTCTGGTTGTCGTGGACCGAGGCGACGATCTCGGTCAGGTCGTAACCCGGATGGGTGAAGAAGCGCTGGTCCTCGGCCGCGATGACGGCGCGCGCGAGCCAGCTGTCCTTGGTCAGCCTGGACGGCGGGCCGCAGCTGGTGCGCGCGTCCAGCATGGCCTCGGTGCCCAGCCCGTCGACGCTGAACTGGCTCACGGTCGGCTGGACGGTGAAGCTCGCCTCGGGCAGCATCAGCTGGCCGCGCACCGCCAGCGTGCCGCCGATGCGCGCGCGCTGCAGCTCGGCGAGGTCGGGCGCCAGTACCGCGTACCAGCGCGCGATCGGCGCGGCCTGGATGTCGGCGCCGAACCGCAGGTTCTTGAGCGCCAGCCGGCCGTCCCAGCTACCGCGCAGCGTGGCGTCCGTGCCCGCGGCGGCGCCGCGCGGCAGGGCTTCGATCGTGCCCGCCAGCGTGTTCCCGTCACGGCGCACCGTGGCGACCAGCGATTCGACCTGGATCGGCTGCGCGCCGAGCGCCGGAACCTGCGCGCGGCAAGGGGCGCAGCGCAGTTCGAGCGCGCCCGCGGCGCCCTTCCAGGCCAGGTCGATGCGGCCGAAGCGGGTGTCGAGCGAGCGCCCGTCGAGCCGCGGCGCGAGCCAGGGGGAGGTGGCCAGGCGCACCGCCGTGGGCACGCCGACATCGAAGCGCAGCGGGCCGAGCTCGAGCGTTTCCTGCCACTCGCCCGCCGCGGGCGCCAGCGCGAACCGGACGATCAGGAAGATCGCCACCAGAGCCGTCAACACCAGGGCCAGCAGCCCGTAAATCAGAGAACGCAGGGTCTTGTTCACACAACTCTCACAGGGGTCTCGCTACCGTCACCGCTTGCCATGGACCGGCCGACCGTCCGCTGGCCGCCGCCCAGTACCAGGCTGAAGTGTCCGTGAAAGCCGTGCCTTCGGCATCGACTATGCGCTCGCAGACGCGGATCTTTTGTGTGCCGTGCCGTTGCGCAACAAAACAGCGCCACAAACGCGCCTCGGCATCGCGCTCGAGGCGCGCCTGTTCGATGCGGTAGCCCAGCGCGCGGTAGCAGTCGGCCGCGGGATGGAGCATGCGCGTGGGCGTGTTCACCGCGCGCATGACGATCACCTGCCGGCCGTCAGTCATGCGGCCGATCGCGCCCGGAAAGCGCTCGGCGAAGCGCTGCTCGACCTCGCCGAGCGCCATCGGCCTGAGCGGTGCGCCGTCCCACTCGCGCGGCCATTCGACCGGTGCCGCGGCCGCCACCGGCTGCGAAGGCGCGCGCAGCGCGTCAGCCGTCGACCAGGCGAGGCAGGCCAGCATCGCGGCTGCGAAGACGGCCTTGTGGCCGATGCGGTTGACGAAGCGGTTCGCGAACAGCGCCTCAAAGAACCGTGTCGACATGGCGTCCTCCCTGCGTGGTGATCAGCCCCGGAATCGAGGCTTCGGCAGCGCCGGCCGCAGAGCGTTCGAGCGCCATCAGGCGCACGATGCTCGCACACACCGCGGCCAGCACGGCCAGCCCGAGCGCCTCGTGGGCCCAGGGCGCGAGCGGCTGCTGGGCGCCCTCGAACGCGACCAGCACGCTGTTGCGCGCGATGTTGCCGGCCAGCACCAGCAGGCCGACCGCCGGCAGCCGGCGCAGGAAGGCGCGGTCGCTACGGCGTGCCCACAGCGCGACGGCGCAGGCGGTGAAATAGCCGAGCCACACCATCTGCACGCCCGAGCAGGGCGCATCGACGATCACCAGCCGACCGTCGACCAACAGGCTGCTGCCTTCGCGCGCCACCTCGAAGCCCGGCGCCAAGAGCCAGCGGCTCGCCTCGGCGGTGACCACGCGCAGCGGATAGCCCGCGTAGAACTGCAGCGAGGACAAGAGCGGCAGCGCCAGCACCGCCAGCCCGGCGACAGGCAGCGCGGCCACGCGCCGCGGCAGGAACGCCAGCAGCCCGCAGGCCAACGCGAGCACCGCCACCAGACCCGCCGCGAGCGGCGGCAGCGCGGGCAGCGCGCCCAGGCCGGTGTGCAACAGCGTCGCAAGCACGGTTCCCGCGCCCGCGAGTGCGAGCCATCCCAGTCGCGGTGCCGCACGCAGTTCGCGCCGGCATTGCCAGGCCAGCGCGGCCAGTGCGGCCAGCGACAGCAGGCCGAGTGGATCGTCGGAGCCGTCGCGCATGCGCCGGACCATCCAGGCCCAGGTGGGCGTGAGCGCGGCGAACTGCAGCGCGAGCCAGCCCACGGCCGGCACGCGGTCGATGTGGATGCCCCAGTCCACGAGGCGGGGATGGCGTTGGGCGAGTACAGCAAGTGTCATTTCGACTCTTCTCTCTTTCCGCGTTCAGTGGGTGAAGCGACGCGGGTCGCTGCGGCGGGCCCGGCGGCGCAGCATGGCGAGCATCGACAGCACGAGCGCGACCGCGCCCAGCGTCTCGGGCTCGGGCGTGCTCGGCACCTCGGCGCCGAGTGCGAGCTCGCTCACGCCTTGCGGCAGCGGCAACGGCTGCTTCACCTCGACGCCGTTCTGCGGCGCAAGGTTCCGCACCACCTTGTCGACGGCAATGAAGCTCGTGTACTGCGTGAGCAGGCTGTACCGGAGGCCGAGATCGGTGATGCGTTGCTTGAAGGCGCTGCCGCCCTCGAGCGCTTCCTGGTCGCTCAGGCTCTGGATGCGGTGGCGCGCCCACAGCGTGCGCAGGGCCGCGCTGTCCTGCCGCATGTCCGGATCGATGGCGAGTTCACTGCGGTAGGGGCCGTCGGCGCCCTGGCCCTCGACGATGACGCGGCCGCGCGGTTCGCCGCGCCATTTGCCGAACACGATCACCGGGCGCTCGCCGAGCACATCGGGCAGCGCCTGCGGTTCGACGTCGTACACGTCGAGCCCGCCGAAGCTGAGCTTCACGTTGGTGAGCACCGGCGACTCGACCATGCGCTTGAAGCGTGCGGCCTGCTCGGGCGCCTGCACCGGGTCGGTGAGGATGAAGGGCTCGCCCATGCCGGCGCGCGCGATGCCTTCCATGAGGCTGCGGTTCACCGACGAGCCGATGCCGAACGCGAAGACATTGGCCTTAGAGAGATTCCTGCGCACGAGTTCGAAGGCCTCGCGCTCCACCGTGACGTAGCCGTCGGTCACGAGCACCACGGTGCGCGACACGTTCTCTTCCTTGGGCTCGGCGTAGACACGCTTCAGCGCGGGAATCAGTTCGGTGCTGCCGCTGCCGCGGTAGTTCTGGATGGTTTCGAGCGCCTGCGCGATGTTGGCGCGCGTGGCCGGCACCGACTGGGGCGCGAGCATCTTGTTGCTGCCCGAGAACAGCAGCACGTTGAAGGTGTCGCTCGGCCGCAGGCCGCCGATCAGCCGTTCGAGCACCGTCTTGGCGGTGTCGAGCGGAAAGCCGTGCATCGACCCCGAGATGTCGACCACGAAGATGTAGTCGCGCGGCGAGATCGCGCTCGCGGCCACCGCCTTCGGCGGCTCGATCATCGCAAGGAAGAAGTTCTCGCTGCCGTCGTCCGTGCCCTGTCCCTTGTAGAGCATCAGGCCCGACTCGATCCTGTCGCCGGCGAGGCGGTAGTCGAGCACGAAGTCGCGGTTGTCCGCAGGGCGGCCGTCGGCCGCGAGCACAACGTCGGCGTGCCGGTCCGCATCGCTCTTCGTCACCGCGATGGCGTGGGTCGGCGAACGCACTTCCTTCAGGCCCATTGGCGTCTCGATGCTGGCCTTGAGGCTGAAGCGGGTGGCGGGCGCCACGCCTGCGCGCAACGTGGGCTGCGCAGCCCAGCCGGCCTGCGCGTTCTCCGACTGCGGACTGTTGTAGCGCGGGCCCACGACCGTGGGGAAAACGAACGCATAGTTGCCCGACTGCGGTACCAGCAATTCGGTGTAGCGCAGTTCCACCTTCACGTCGTCGCCCGGCAGGATGTTGGCGACGTTCATCTGGAACACGTTGGGCAGGCGCTGCTCGAGCAGCGCGGCGGTCTTGCCCTCCTTCTTTGCGCTGTCGTATTCGATCTGCGCCTGCTGCTTCTCGCGGATCTGCGCGGTGATCAGCCGGTCGGCCAGGCGCACGTTGAGGCCGCTGACCGCGGCCTTGCTCGATCCCGGAAAGACGTACTTCGCCTCGATCGCGCGCTGGCCTTCGTTGCGGTAGGTCTGGGTCACCGTGACATCGGCGATGACGCCCGAGATCTTCACCGCCACCTCGGTCGCCTTGAGCGGCAGGCGGTCGACCGCGGGATCGTCGCTTTTCACGAAGAAATACGCGCTCTCGGTCTTCGAGCGCGGCCCGGGTGCTTCCTGCGCATGCACCGGATGCAGGGTCAGCGCGACGAAGCCGGCGGTCGCCAGGCTGAGGGTCGCGAGCCAGAGCCAGCGGCCGGGTCGGGGGGTGGTTTGGGCGTCCATGGCGAGGGTGTCGGTGTCCGTGCGAACTTGCACAGCCGCCACTGTCGGCGTCGCCCGAGAAGGCAATGGGAAGGCTTCTTGAAGTCCGGAATGCGCGATGCAGCCTTGTGTGAAGTCCATGTGAAGTCCACCTGCGGCTTCGCTTCACACCGCCTTCGGATGGCACCGCGAGCATCGCGGCTCCATTGACCAAGAGGAGAAGTTCCATGTCCCAATTGCTGAAGAGCCTGCAGGGCTCGATGCTCGTGAAGGTGGCGGGGTTGCTGTTGCTCACGCTGCTGCTGTGCATCCCGCTGGCGCGGATCGATTCGCTCAACCGCGAGCGCGGCCAAAGCCAGCGCGAGGCGGCCAACGAGCTTGCCGCCACCTATGCGGGCCCGCAGACCGTCGTCGGCCCGCTGCTGCTGGTGCCGTACGTCGAGCGCTGGCTGGAGCCGCTGCGCGATGCGAAGGGCACGGTGATCGGCCAGGAAGCGCGCAGCAAGGAGAGGGCGCACGTGGTGTTTCCCGACAAGCTGCACATCGAAGGATCGATGGCGCCGCAGGAACGCTACCGCGGCATCTTCAAGATTCCTTTCTATACGCTCGACGCCACGTTGACGGGCGCCTTCACGGTTTTCGATCCGGCCTCCGTGGCGCACAGCGAGACCGCATCGAAGATCGAATTCAAGACACCGGTCGTCGTCTTCGCCGCCAGCGACCTGCGCGGCCTCGACGGCTCGCCGATGATCGCGATGACCGGCGAAGCACTGCGCTTTCGGCAGCGCGTGCCTGGCATCGCGGGCGATGCCGCACTGGCCCGCGGCATCCATGCACCGCTGTCCGGCGCGGCGCTCGCCGCCTGGGAAGCCAAAGCGCCGATGCCCTTCGAGATGAAGCTTGGCCTGGTGGGCCAGGACACGCTCGCGTTGGTGCCGATCGCCGACGAGACCACCGCGCACCTGCGCTCGCCCTGGGCGCATCCGAGCTTCGGCGGCCGGTTCCTGGCCACCGAGCGGCAAGTGACGCCGCAAGGCTTCGATGCGCGCTGGCGTGTATCGTCGCTCGTGACTTCGGCGCGCGAAGAGGTGCGCGCGGCACTCGGCGCCGGCAGCTGGAAGCAGGCGCTGTCGATCCAGAGCTTCGACGTTTCGCTCGCGCAGCCGGTCAACGTGTATTCGATGAGCACGCGCGCCGGCAAGTACGGTGCGCTCTTCATCGGACTGGTGATCATGGCGGCCTTCATGTTCGAACTGTTCCGCCGCCAGCGCATGCATCCGGTGCAGTACGGGCTGGTTGGCCTGTCGATCGCGCTGTTCTTCCTGCTGCTGCTGGCGTTGTCGGAGAAGTTCGCGTTCTGGATGGCCTATGCCGGCGCGGCCGGCGCGAGCGTGCTGCTGCTTGCTGTCTATTTCAGCGCCGTGCTGCAAAGCTGGCAGCGCGGCGTGGGTTTCGGGGCCTATGTCGCGGTACTCTATGGCGCGCTCTACGGGCTGCTGGCGTCGGAAAGCAATGCGCTGCTGCTCGGCGCCCTGCTGACATTCGGCATGCTCGCCATCCTGATGCTCGCCACACGCAAGGTCGACTGGTACGCACTGTCGGCCGGGAACCACCGTGCACCGGCGCCAGTCTCACCAGAGGCGGCGCCTTCGGTGTAACCAATGCAACTGACTGTTTTTTCTCACTTCTGATTTCCCCATGGACGATTCCTCTTCTTCCACCGCCGACGCGGCCCGCTCGCAGCGGCTGCGGCGCATCGCGCGGTGGAGCGCCATCACGGCCGGCGGTGCAGCAATGGTGCTGCTCGTGGCCGCCGTCGTGACCGTTGCGGTCATCTACCCGCGGCTGCCCGACATTTCCGAACTCGCCGACTACCGGCCCAAGCTGCCGCTGCGCGTGTACACCGCCGAAGGCACGCTGATCGGCGAATTCGGCGAAGAGCGCCGCACGCTCACGCCGTTCGCAAGCATTCCCAAGGTCATGAAGGACGCCGTGCTCGCCGTGGAGGACGCGCGCTTCTACGAGCATGGCGGCGTCGACTACATCGGCTTCATGCGCGCCGCGGTCGCGAGCCTCAAGGGCGGACGCCAGCAGGGCGCCTCGACCATCACGATGCAGGTGGCGCGCAACGTCTACCTGAGTTCGGAACGCACGCTGACGCGCAAAACCTACGAAATCCTGCTTGCACTGCGGCTCGAACAGCAACTCACCAAGGACCAGATCCTCGAGATCTACCTGAACCAGATCTACCTCGGCAATCGGGCCTATGGCTTCGCGGCCGCCGCCGAGGCCTATTTCGGCAAGCCGCTGCAGAACGTCACCACCGCCGAGGCGGCGATGCTCGCTGGCCTGCCGAAGGCACCGGGCGCCAACAACCCGGTGGTCAATCCGCGCCGCGCGCGTGCGCGCCAGCTCTACGTGATCGACCGCATGCAGGAGACCGGCTTCATCACCGCCGAGCAGGCGGCCGCTGCCAAGAGCGAAGAGCTGCAACTGCGCGACGCGGCCGACCCGAACCGGCTGCATGCCGAACACGTGGCCGAGACGGTGCGCCAGACGATGTACGCGCAGTACGGCGACAGCATCTATACCAGTGGCATGAAGGTCTACACCTCGCTCGTGGCGGCCGACCAGGCTGCGGCCTACAAGGCGCTGCGCAAGGGCATCATGGACTACGAGCGGCGCCAGCCCTACCGCGGCCCCGAACGCTTCGTCGACCTGCCCGACGATCCGCAGCAGCTTGACGAAGCCGTCGACGACGCGCTGGCCGAGCACCCCGACAACGGCGACGTGATGGCTGCCGTGGTGCTGAAGGCCGGCAGCAGGGAGATCGAGGCGGTGCGCGCCAACGGCGAGGCGGTGCAGATCACCGGCGAAGGATTGCGGCCCGCGCAGTCGGGGCTCGCGGCCAAGGCGCCGCCGCACATCAAGATCCGCCGCGGCGCGGTGATCCGCGTCGCGAAGACGCCGAAGAACACCTGGGAAATCACCCAGCTGCCCGAAGTGGAAGGCGCCTTCATCTCGATGGATCCGCGCACCGGCGCGATCAAGTCGCTGGTCGGTGGCTTCGACTTCGGCAAGAACAAGTTCAACCACGTCACGCAGGCCTGGCGCCAGCCGGGATCGAGCTTCAAGCCCTTCATCTATTCGGCCGCGCTCGAGAAGGGTTTCACGCCCGCCACCATCGTGAACGACGCGCCGCTGTACTTCGAGGCCGGTCCCAACGGCCAGCAGGCTTGGGAGCCGAAGAACTACGATGGCGGTTTCGAAGGCCCGATGCCGCTGCGCACCGCGCTCATGAAGTCGAAGAACCTCGTCACCGTCCGCATCCTGCAGTCGATCGGCGCACCTTACGCGCAGGAATGGATCACGCGCTTCGGCTTCGACCGCGACAAGCACCCCGCCTACCTGCCGATGGCGCTCGGCGCCGGCTCGGTCACGCCGATGCAGATGGCCACGGCCTACTCGGTGTTCGCCAATGGCGGCTACAAGGTCAACCCGTACCTCGTGACGCGCATCACCGACCTGCGCGACAAGGTGCTGGTCGAGACCGAACCGCCCGTGCTCGACGAAAGCCGCCGCGCAATCCCCGAGCGCAACGCCTTCATCATGGATTCGCTGCTGCAGAGCGTGGTGCGCGGCGGCACCGCGGCACGCGCGCACCAGGCTCTCAAGCGCGACGACCTGTTCGGCAAGACCGGCACGACCAACGATTCGTTCGACACCTGGTTCGCGGGCTTCCAGCCGACCAACGTGGGCATCGCCTGGATCGGCTACGACACGCCGCGCCAACTCGGCGTGCGCGGCGAGACCGGCGGCAGCCTGAGCCTGCCGATCTGGATCGGCTACATGCAGTCGGCGCTCAAGGGCGTGCCCGTGAGCCGCATTCCCGAACCCGCAGGCGTGGCCAACATCGACGGCGAATGGTATTTCGACGAGTTCACGCCGGGTCACAACATCGCGAGCCTGGGCATCGAACCCGTCGAGGCGCCCATGCCGCCGCAAGAGCTCATGCCGCTCGGTCCGCCGCCACCACCGGAGGAGCGCAACCGCATCCTCGAGTTCTTCCGGTAACAGGCAGGGGAGGGTGGCGGGAGAAAGCACGTTGCCGGGTCTCTACACTTGGCGCCGTCCGCTTCTCCCGCTGCTGCCTCTTTTTTCTCCTTCTGCCTGCATCCATGGAAATACTCATCCTGGTGGCATTGATCGCTATCGGCGGCCACTTGCTCAAGTCCCGTGAACAGCGCCAGCGCATCGTGCTGCTCGCCAGCCATCTCGGCAATTTCCAGATCGAGCGACTCATGGAAACGCTCACCGACGGCTACCTGCGCTGCCTCGGCGAAGACGATCCCGCGCGGCGCGAGCAGATCTGGCGCATGCTCGACGCGACCGAGCAGAAGCTCTCGGGCGAATTCGACCGCTTCGCCGCTGCCTTCGCGCGGGTCGAGCCGGCCGATGCACGCGTGAGCAAGCTGCCGCTCGCCATTCCGTTCGCCCACACGCTGTTCCCGGCCGCGACCTTCGACATGCGCGAAGCACTCGTCATCCACGCCCGCGGCATCGCCGAGACGATGCGCAACGAGGCGGGCCGCACGCCCAAGGCCAAGGCCTTCACCATGTCGGCCGAACTGTTCCTGATGCAACACACCTGCCACTGGTTCTGCAAGTCGAAGGCGGTGGCCTCGGCGCGCATGCTGGCGCGGCACAAGACCTCTTACGAACAATTGCTCGGTGCCGTGAGCCCCTCAACGCGGGCGGCCTACGGTGCACTGACCGGCCAGTAAGAAAAGCTCGCCTCAGTGCGCTGACATGAGCGGCAGCGTGAGCGTAGCCACCGCGCCGCCGCGCGCGGCATTGCCGAGCTCGATGCGACCACGGTGCAGCGCGGCGATCTCCTTCACGAAGGCCAGCCCGAGGCCGGTGCTCTTTTTGCGGCTGTGCGGCCGCGCGAGCGAATAGAACTTCTGGAAGACCTTCTCTTTCGCGTAGTCGGGAATGCCCGGCCCGCGGTCGCGCACGGTCACGCGCGCGAGTTTCGAGGTGGTCTCGAGCGTGAGCAGCACCTCGCTGTCGGTGGGCGAAAAGTCGATCGCGTTGTCCAGCAGGTTGCTGATCGCGCGGCGCAGCAGGAACGGATCGCCTTCGGCGGTGGCCTCGGCGCGGATGTCGACGCGCACGCGAATGTTGCGCCTGGCCGCCGCAGGCTGGGCGCTGCTGGCGATGTCATCGATCAGCAAGGCCAGCGCCACCGGCTCGGTACGGTCGAGCCCGCGCCGCGCTTCGAGCGCGGTGAGTTCCATCATGCGGTCGACGATCTCCTGGATGCGCTGCGTCTCGCGCGCGATGTTCCGCAGGAACCGCTCGCGCTCCGCGTGCGGCATCGAAGGCTCCTGCAGCAGCTCGGCCGCGCCGCGGATCGCCGACAGCGGGCTCTTCACTTCGTGCGTGAAGTTCTGCACATAGTCCGCCACGTAGTTGCGGCCCGTCAGGGTGTCGCGCATCTCGCTGAAGCCGGTGCGCACCGCATCCACCGCGCGGCGCGCCATGCGCCCGATGCTCAGACTGCGCTGCGCGCGCACCCAGGCCCAATAGTCGGAGATCAGCCCGAAAGGCCGCACCAGCCAGACCGAGACGATCACCGCCAGCACCAGCAGCGCCAGGCCCGAACCCACGCCGACCCACAGCGTGCGGGCGCGTGCGTCGTCGACGAACTGGCCGAAGCTCTGCACCGGCTTGCCGACGCTGACCATGCCGACGATCTCGTTGTTCCAGCGGATCGGCGCGCCCACGTACATCACCGAGGTGCGCGGATCGGCCTCGACGTCGCGCGTCGTGCGCGCGCCGTAGATGCCGCCGAGCGTGCGCCGCACGTCGCTCCAGTTGGAATAGTCCTCGCCCAGGTGTCGGCCGAGCGAATCGAACATCACGCGCCCGCTGCGGTCGGTGACGTAGACACGCAGCTCGACGCGGTTCTTGTGCAGGTTGTAGATCTGCGCCGAGAACTCGCGCGCATAGACGCTGCGAAACAGCGGCTCGAGGCGCGCGGTGTTGATGGCGCCGGCGATCACGTCTTGCTCGACCAGGCTCGCGAGCAGCTGTGAGATCTCGACCAGCGATTCCTCGGCCGATTCGCGGTAGCGCGGATCGATGTCGGCGACCACGCGGTACAGCAGGAACGCGATGCCCGCCGTGTAGATCAGCAAGATCCCGATGAAGATCCGCGTTCGACGAGACATCAGGCTCTCCCCCAGTCTTCGCGCACTGCGTGTCGCTTCGCCCACCCCCTCACCGGGGGCAACACCAGCGGCCCGGCAAAGCCGGTTCCGCGGTGTTCCGCGAAAAAACATGCCGAAGCCGATGTCATACGGCTGATGGGAGTTCCTCGTTCAGCGCATAACCGGTGCCGCGCAGCGTGCGGATCGGCTCCACCTCGGGCGCGATCGCCTTGAGCTTGGCGCGCAGCGTCTTCACGTGCGCATCGACGGTGCGGTCGAAGCTCTCGCTCGCATCGTCCCAGACCAGCTGCAGCAGTTCGTCGCGCGTGAAGACCCGGCCCGGACGCTGCACGAGCAAGCGCAGCAGACCGTATTCGTAGCGCGAGAGTTCGAGCAGGCGCCCGTAATAGCGTATCTGCATGCGTTCGATGTCGAGCAAGAACGGCATTGCAGGGGTCTGCGAAGGCGTTGAAGGCGCCGCGGGCGCGTTTTGATGGGGGAGCCCGCCGGCCGGTGCTGCTACCCCTCCAGCGCTCGTTCTTGCGCTGCGCCGAAGAATGGTGCGCACCCGGGCCACCAGTTCGCGCGGCGAGAAGGGCTTGGCAATGTAGTCGTCGGCGCCGAGTTCGAGCCCCACCACGCGGTCGATCTCGTCGCTTCTCGCGGTCAGGAACAGCATAGGCACTTCGGCACCGCCCTGCGACTGGTTCAGCGCACGCAGCCGCTTGAAGAGTTCGAAACCGTTGAGATCGGGCAGGCCGACGTCGAGGATCGCGAGCGCTGGCGGCTCTTTGGCGAACTGCGCGATGGTCTCTTCAGCCGTAGCGCAGCACACGGGCGTGAAGCCGTCGCTCTGGAGCACGTACTGCAGCGTGTCGGCAATGCCCGATTCGTCCTCGGCGATCAGGATCCGCGGTTTGAAACTCATCCCCGGATGTTAGCGAGGCAACGCAGCGCGGGAGCGGCCGCGTTGTGCGCGTGGCGCCGCGAACACGGCGGGGCCCTTCGCGGCTTTTTTCTTGCGCGAGGCGCTGGCGCTGTATCTCTTTCTTAATTCTCTTATTCAAATTAGTAGTAGTAGGTAAGGGAGGCCCCCTCCTGTGGACAGGCCTCTTTTCCCGTTGTGTGACAGGCACTTGTCACACCTGCGTCACTGTGCGCAGCTGCGCTTCCGTGGTGTCGCGCCAAAAGGAACAACATTGCGGCGCGGCCCGCCCCTGTGGATAACCACCTGTTTGTGCCGAAAATCTCCCCAGGGTTGTCCTTTGACAGCGTGGCGCAAATCTGCCAAAGACAACTTTGGTGCAAAGAAACCGGTTGCTGTTTAATTGAGCAGACTGTTGATTCGCCTTAAAAATCAAACACTTACCTTCGTCTTACAAAGTAGTGCGTTGTTTATCCACAGAGTTGCCCAAGCTTTGTGGGGAGAACCGGCGGTGGAACCTTAGGGGACTTTGCCGAACGAACCTTGTCCTTCAATCTGCGGAAATACCGAACGTGACCACCTCCGAAACCAGGGCCATCGTGACCCTCAGCCTGCTGGCCGCTTTCGTCGACGGCGAGAAACACGAGCGCGAACGCGCCGAGATCAAGCGCATCGCCGAAGGCCTGTCGCAGGCCGACGGCGTGAACCTGCCGACGCTCTACCAGGACGTGCTGATGAAGCGCGTGTCGCTGGCCGGGGCGGCCGGCGATCTCCAGAGCAGCGAGTCGAAGCAGCTGGCCTACGAGATGGCCGTCTGCGTGTGCGACGCGGACGGCACGCAGTCGGAGGCGGAGCGCATGTTCCTCGCCGACCTGCGCACCTCGCTCGGGCTCGATGCCTCTGCCGTCCAGTTCTCGAGGCAGGCCGAAGAGATCGCGGCCGTGCCGGTAGCCACCGGCGCCGCGGCGGCCGCAACCAGCACGGTGGATGGCGCCGAACTCGACAAATCCATCCTCAATGCAGCCATCCTCAACGGCGCACTCGAACTGCTGCCCGAGACGCTGTCGACCATGGCGATCATTCCGCTGCAGATGAAGCTGGTCTACCGCATCGGCAAGGCACACGGCTATGACCTCGATAGCGGCCACATCAAGGATTTCATCGCGACGGTGGGCGTGGGCCTGACCTCGCAGTACCTCGAACAGGCCGGGCGCAAGCTGCTCGGCGGCCTGCTCGGCAAGATGGGCGGTGGACTGCTGCGTGGCATCGGCAACCAGGCCGTGAGTTCGGGGATGAGCTTCGCGTCCACCTATGCGCTGGGCCATGTGGCCAAGCGCTATTACGCGGGCGGCCGCACGCTGTCGACGCAGATGCTCAAGGACACGTTTGCGGGCGTGGTGCAGGAAGGCAAGAGCCTGCAGACCCAGTACCTGCCCGCGATCCAGGAAAAGGCGCGCACCCTCGACACCGCGAAGGTGATGGCGCTGGTCAGGGGGGCCTGAACGTCACTACACCGCTCACTGGTGCACCCTTGGCGCTGCGCGCCTTCCCGCCAGGCGGGAGCGAGCTTGCTTGGGGCGGCCCGGCGCTGCGCTCCTCAGTGTGCGAGGTCGTCGAGGATCGGGCACTCGGGCCGCGCATCGCCGTGGCAGCAGTGCACCAGATGGGCGAGCGTGTTGCGCATCGCCTGCATGTCGGCAATGCGCTGCTCGAGTTCGCCGAGGTGCTTCTGCGCGATGCGCTTGACGCTCGCGCTGGCGCGGCGCCGGTTGTGCCACAGCCCCACCAGTTCCGCGATTTCCTCCATCGAGAAACCGAGGTCGCGCGAACGCTTGATGAAGCGCAGCGTGTGGATGTCGGTGTCGCCGTACTGGCGGTAGCCGCTTTCGGTGCGCGCCACGGCGGGCAGGAGGCCGAGGCCTTCGTAGTGCCGCACCATGCGCGCAGAAACGCCCGAGCGCTGTGCGGCTTCGCCAATGGAGACGCTCGCCCCCATGTTCATTTCACCGCGTAGCCGGCGTTTTCGATGGCCGCCACGAGGTCCGCGCGCGGTTGTTGGCTGAGCACGTCGACATGGCCGGTTTCGAGATCGACCGTGACCTGTGCCTCGGGGTCGACCGTCTGCACCGCGTTCTGCACCGCGCTCACGCAATGACCGCAGCTCATGCCCGAGACCTGGAATTTCTGACTCATCGTTTTGGCTCCTGTGAATGATTGAAGATGGACCGAATCGAAGAAGCCTCAGTTTGAACCCTCTCACGATGTCAATGTCCAGCGAAGGGGCACTGCACGCCGACTGCTTGACCTTGCCATGATGTGAGGCTTTAGCCTTGGCGCATGGAAACTCTGCAAAACGATCCCCGCTTGGCCATGCGCACCAGCCAGCTTTCCGTCGGCGGCATGACCTGCGCCTCCTGCGTCATGCGCGTCGAGCGCGCGCTCAAGAGCGTGCCGGGCGTGCAGGAAGTCAGCGTGAACCTCGCGACCGAATCGGCCCGCATCGTGGCGGCGGGCACCGAAGACCTCGAGGCACGCCTGCGCCGCGCGATCCGCACTGCCGGCTACGAGCCGCGCAGCGCCGACGAGGTCGATGCCGCGGCGGCCGAGCCGTCGCGCTGGCAGGGCTTCGGGCCGGTCGCGATCGGCCTGCTGCTCTCGATCCCGCTGATGGCACCGATGCTCGGCCAGCCCTGGGGCCACGACTGGATGCTGCCGCCGTGGCTGCAATTGCTGCTGGCCGCGCCGGTGCAGTTCTGGCTCGGTGCGCGCTTCTACCGCGCGGGCTGGCATGCCGCGCGCGCAGGCACCGGCAACATGGATCTGCTGGTGGCGCTCGGCACCAGCGCGGCCTTCGGCTTGTCGCTCTGGCTCTGGTGGCGCGCCGCCACGGGGGCGCACGCAGGGCACGGCGCGATGCCGCACCTGTATTTCGAGGCTTCGGCCATGGTGATCACGCTGGTCCTGCTCGGCAAATGGCTCGAGGCGCGCGCCAAGCGCCAGGCGACCTCGGCGATCCGTGCCTTACAGCAATTGCGCCCGGAGGTGGCGCATCTCGTCGGCCCGCGCGGCGAGAGCGACGTGCCCGTGGCCGAACTCATGGCGGGCGACCGGCTCGCCGTGCGGCCCGGCGAGCGTGTGCCGGCGGATGCGTGCGTGGTCGAAGGCCATTCCGAGGTCGACGAGTCGATGCTCACCGGCGAGCCGCTGCCGGTGCCGAAGGGGCCGGGCCAGGCGCTCACGGGCGGTTCGGTCAACGGCGATGGGCGCCTGGTGGTGGAGGTCAGCGCGGTGGGCGCCGAAAGCGTGCTCGCGCGCATCATCCGGCTGGTCGAGGATGCGCAGGCCGCGAAGGCGCCGATCCAGCGCCTGGTGGACAAGGTCGCGGCCGTGTTCGTGCCGGTGGTGCTCGTGATTGCGCTCGCCACCCTGGGGAGCTGGCTGTGGATGGGCGCTGGCATCGAGGCGGCGCTGGTCCATGCGGTGGCAGTGCTGGTAATCGCCTGCCCGTGTGCCCTCGGCCTTGCCACGCCGGTGGCGGTGATGGCCGGCACCGGCGTGGCGGCGCGGCGCGGCATCCTCGTGAAGGATGCGCGCGCGCTCGAAGTCGCCCACCGTGTCGACACCATCGCCTTCGACAAGACCGGCACGCTGACCATTGGGCGGCCTGTGCTCACGGCGCTGCTGCCGGCGGGAGCGGGCAGCCAGCGCACCGAGGCCGCATTGCTGGCCACGGCCGCCAGTCTGCAGGGCGGCAGCGAGCATCCACTGGCGCGTGCGGTGCTCGCTGCCGCGGCCGAGCGCGGTGTGCAGGCGCCGCCGCTCGGCGCGATGCAGGCGATGCCGGGACGCGGCGTGCGCGGTGAGGTCGGTGGCGCGGGCAGCGATGAGCAATGGGCCATCGCGAGCCTGCGCTGGTGCGCGGAACTCGGGGCGAAGCCCGATGCCGCGCAGATCGAAGGCCTGCATGCGCAAGGTGCGACCGTGTCGGCATTGCTGCGCTTCGACGCGGCCGGCGCGGCCCAGGTCGAGGCGCTGCTCGCCTTTGCCGACGAGCCCAAGCCGGAGGCCGCCGAAGCCGTTCGCACGCTGCGCGCGCGCGGCCTGCGCGTGGTGATGATCTCGGGCGACAACCGGCGCGCGGCCGAAGCCATGGCCGCGCGGCTCGGCATCGAGGCGGCCGATGTGCGTGCCGAAGTGCTGCCCGGCGACAAGGCCGCGCAGGTCGCTGCGCTGAAGCGCGACGGCCATGTGGTCGCGATGGTCGGCGACGGCGCCAACGATGCCCCCGCACTGGCTGCGGCCGACGTGGGCATGGCGATGGCACCCTCGGGCGGCGGCACCGACGTGGCGATGGAAGCCGCGGGCATCACGCTGATGCGCGGCGACCTGGCGCTCGTGGGCGAAGCGCTCGAACTCTCGGCGCGCACCGTCGCGAAGATCCGGCAGAACCTGTTCTGGGCCTTTGCCTACAACGTGGCCGGCATTCCGTTGGCCGCAATCGGCTGGCTCAGCCCGGTGGTGGCCGGCGCTGCGATGGCGCTCTCGAGCGTGAGCGTGATGGCCAACGCGCTGCTGCTGCGGCGCTGGAAGCCGCGTCAATCGATCAGCAGTGCGAGCAGGTAATCGTCGATGTAGTCGGCTTCGCCCGCGCGCTTGTAGAACTTGCGCAGCACGCCTTCGCACTCGAACCCGAGCTTCTCGTAGAAACGCAAGGCCCCCGTGTTGTCGGCCTCGGCATAGAGCTCGATGCGCTTCACTCCCTCTGCCTCGAGTTGCTTGATCGCATCGCGCACCATGGCCTGTGCAATGCCTCGGCCGTGTAGCGCCGGGTCGACCGCGAGCGTGCCGAAGCAGGCCACGTGGCTGGCGCGTCCCGGGTAGCGCGTGGCGCGGTAGAAGCCCGCGATGCGACCGTCCGCTTCGTACACGTAGAAGCAGCCGCAGCCGACCAGCTCGTCGAAGATCGGGCGGAACGGGTCGAGCGGCATCGGGTCGTAGCCCAGGAAGGGCACGACGCGCTCGTGCATGTAGATGTCGAAGACCGCTTCGAGGTCCTGGGGTACGGCAAGCCTGCGCATGGGGTGTGCGTGCGGAGCCGCCGCGTCAGTCGAGCGTCGGATAGTCGATGTAGCCCTTGGCGCCGCCACCGTACATCGTGGCCTTGTCGACGGCATTGAGCGCTGCGTTCTCGCGCAGGCGGCGCACGAGGTCGGGGTTGGCGATGAAGGGCTTGCCGAAGGCCACGAGGTCGTCGCCTTCCTTCACGGCCTGTTCCGCGAGCGGCTTGTCGTAGCCGTTGTTGACCATCCAGGCGGCCTTGCCGCCGGCCGCGCGGTAGGCGGCCTTGAGCGCCTCGTAGTCGAACGGGCGGTCCTCGATCTCGCGCGGGCCGCCGGTGGCACCTTCGATGACGTGGATGTAGGCCAGGCCGAGTGGCGCGAGCTGCTGCACCACGTAGGTGAAGAGCGGCTGCGGATCGGCATCGTGCGCGTCGTTGGCCGGCGTCACGGGCGACAGCCGGATGCCGGTGCGGCCGCCACCGACCGCGTCGACCACCGCGCGCGTGGCTTCGAGCAGCAGGCGGGCACGGTTCTCGATGCTGCCGCCGTAGTCGTCGGTGCGCTTGTTGCTGCCGTCCTTCAGGAACTGGTCGAGCAGGTAGCCGTTGGCGCCGTGCAGTTCCACGCCGTCGAAGCCAGCGGTTTCGACAGCGTTGCGCGCGGCCGCGGCATAGGCGTGAACGATGCCGGGGATTTCTTCGGCATCGAGCGCACGCGGCTCGGAGGTTTCGACGAATGTCGGCACGCCGTCCTTGATCAGCACCGTCTTCGTCTTGGCGGTGATGGCCGACGGCGCGACCGGCTTGCCGCCATCGGGCTGCAGTTCCGTGTGCGAGACGCGGCCAACATGCCAGAGCTGCACCACGATCTTGCCGCCCTTGGCGTGCACGGCCTCGGTCACGCGCTTCCATCCGTCGAGCTGCTCGGTGCCGTAGAGACCGGGCACGTCCGCGTAGCCCTGGCCCTGGTGGCTGATCGCCGTGGCCTCGGTGATGAGCAGGCCGGCCGAGGCGCGCTGCGCGTAGTAGGTCGCGGCCATCTCTGTCGGGATCGCATTGGGCGACCGGTTGCGCGTGAGCGGCGCCATCACGATGCGGTTGGCGAGCTGCAGGTCGCCGGCTTGCACGAGGTCGAAGAGGGTGGGCATGGGATATCAACCGGAAGAGTGGGAACAGGCGCGAGGCTAAACCTGCAACCCGAATCCGTGCTTTCGCACGGTTGTCCGAATGCTGCTAGGTGGGGCGGTGCGTGCCGGTGCCGCCTGGCGCCCCTGACCCGGGATCGAGAGCGCGCGCATGCTTCCGGGCGCTTCGGCTTACTTCAGCAGGCCTTCTGCCTTCATCGCTTCCTGCACCGCCGGGCGCGCACCGACGCGTGCGTGCCAGGCCTGGAGGTTCGCGAAGTCCGAGATGTCGACGCTGGTCGGTTTGGTCCAGTTGGTGACGGTGAACAGGTAGGCATCGGCCACGCTGAAGTGCTCGCCCATGAGGTATTGGCGGTCTGCGAGCTGTCCGTCGAGCCATTGGTAGCGCGACTTGAGCTTGTCCTTGAAGATCGTCTTGGCTTCCTCGGGCATCGCGGCGTTGAACAGCGGGCTGAAGCCCTTGTGCATCTCGGTGCCGATGAAGGTCAGCCATTCCTGCAGTCGGTAGCGCTGCAGGGTGCCGGCGGCCGGCGCGAGGTTCTTGGTTGGCGCGAGGTCGGCGATGTACTGGACGATCGCCGGACCTTCGCGCAGGCGCGTGCCGTCGTCGAGTTCGAGCATCGGCACATAGCCCAGCGGATTGATCCCGTAGTAGTCGGTGCCATCCTGCAGCTTGTGGCTCTTGGTGCTCGCGAGCACCGGTTCGAAGGCAATGCCCGCCTCCTTCAGCGCGATGTGGGGTGAGAGCGAACAGGCGCCGGGCGAGTAGTACAGCTTCATGCGAGGAATCTCCAGCTTGGAATGATGAATGTGAAAGAACCGATGACCGCGCGATGCTAGCGGGTTTGCGTCATGCGCGTCCCGGGCGCGCCTGTGGCGCGTTTTTGTCCTACGGGCTCACGCGCAGGCCGACTATCGGTCGTGCGCACATGCGTTCTTTAAGCTTCGCCGCATGGCGGGCACAGCGCCTGCCCAAGGAGAAACAGATGTTGAAGTACGCCATCATTTTTGCCGTCATCTCGCTCGTCGCGGCCCTGTTGGGCTTCGGTGGCATCGCGGCGGGTGCGGCCGGTATCGCGAAGCTGCTGTTTGGCCTGTTCCTCGCACTGGCCCTGCTGTTCGTGGTGCTCGCGGTGCTGGGGGTCGGTGCGGTCAAGAAGGCCATCGATTGACGCACCGGCTGGTACCGCGTTGGCCACGCATGCTGTCGCTCGGCCAGTTATTGCAGAGCCCCGCCCACCGTGTGGTGCGGGTTCTGCTCGTGACCCAGGCGGATTGGGAATTGCCACTGCACCGTCGCGCCGCCTGACCAGGCCAATGCTATAAATTTGATAGCATCACCGCATTGACAGCAAAGGCGTCGGCGCCTTTTCGGTCCAAGCACTTCGGCCGCCCCCCAATTGCCCGTACACCTCGCGCAGACCGGCACCCCCGATTAAAATCGATGCCCCCTTTGCGCAGCGCACGCGTCAGTGGTGCGCCCCCCTTTCATGCTGTACCCCGAAGAATTCGATGTGATCGTCGTTGGCGGTGGCCACGCCGGCACCGAGGCCGCGCTTGCGTCCGCCCGCATGGGCGCCAAGACCCTGCTGCTTTCCCACAACATAGAGACCTTGGGGCAGATGAGCTGCAACCCCTCGATCGGCGGAATCGGCAAGGGCCATCTGGTCAAGGAGGTCGACGCACTCGGCGGGGCCATGGCCATCGCCACCGACGAGGCCGGCATCCAGTTCCGGATCCTCAATTCGAGCAAAGGTCCCGCCGTACGCGCCACGCGGGCGCAGGCTGACCGCGTTCTCTACAAGGCGGCGATCCGCCACCGGCTCGAGAACCAGCCCAACCTGAGCCTGTTCCAGCAGGCCGTCGACGACCTCATGGTCGAGGGCGATCGCGTTGTCGGTGCCGTCACCCAGGTTGGCATCGCCTTTCGCGCACGCGCGGTGGTGCTGACCGCGGGCACCTTTCTCGATGGCCGCATCCATGTGGGGCTCGACAACTACCAGGCCGGGCGCGCAGGCGATCCGCCGGCGGTCAGTCTGTCGGCGCGGCTCAAGGAACTCAAGCTGCCGCAGGGCCGGCTCAAGACCGGCACGCCACCGCGCCTCGACGGCCGGACCATCGATTTCTCGAAGTGCACCGAACAACCCGGCGACGGCATGCCGGGCGGGGCAGGGCCGATGCCCGTGTTCAGCTTCATGGGCCGAACCGACATGCATCCGCAGCAGATGGCGTGCTGGATCACCCACACCAACGCGCGCACGCACGAGATCATTCGCTCGGGGTTCGACCGCAGCCCGATGTTCACCGGCAAGATCGACGGTGTCGGCCCGCGCTACTGCCCGAGCGTGGAAGACAAGATCAACCGATTTGCGGACAAGGAAAGCCACCAGATCTTTCTCGAGCCCGAAGGGCTGACCACGAACGAGTACTACCCCAACGGCATCTCGACGAGCCTGCCGTTCGACATCCAATACCAGCTCGTGCGTTCGATGCCCGGGCTGGAGAACGCCCACATCCTGCGTCCCGGCTATGCCATCGAATACGACTACTTCGATCCGCGTGAACTCAAGAGCAGCTTTGAGACGCGGTCGATCCAGGGCCTGTTCTTTGCGGGCCAGATCAACGGCACTACCGGTTACGAGGAAGCCGCTGCACAGGGCCTGTTCGCCGGCGTCAATGCCGCATTGCAGTGCCGAGGCGAAGCGCCCTGGCTGCCGCGCCGCGACGAGGCCTACCTCGGCGTGCTGGTTGACGACCTGATCACCAAGGGTGTGACCGAGCCGTACCGCATGTTCACGAGCCGCGCCGAGTTCCGACTGCAGCTGCGCGAGGACAACGCCGACATGCGGCTCACTGAGACCGGCCGCAAGCTGGGCCTTGTCGATGACGCGCGGTGGGACGCTTTCAGCCGCAAGCGGGATGCTGTTTCACGTGAAACACAGCGGCTCAAGTCGATTTGGGTGAATCCGCGCAACCTGCCCGCGGCCGAGTCGGAGCGTGTGCTCGGCAAGGCGATTGAGCGCGAATACAACCTGGCCGACCTGCTGCGCCGGCCCGATGTGAGCTACGAGACCTTGATGTCGCTCGACGGCGGCAAGTACGGCGCGGAAATGGCGCTAGGCGACAGCGAAATCGAGCAGATCGAGATCTCGGCCAAGTATTCAGGCTACATCGAGCGGCAGCACGACGAGGTCGAACGTGCGGCGCACTTCGAGAACCTGCGCCTGCCGGCCGACTTCGATTACGGTCAGGTCCAGGCATTGAGTTTTGAAGTGCGCGACAAGCTCGCCAAGCACCGGCCCGAGACCCTGGGCCAGGCGTCCCGCATCTCGGGCGTGACGCCCGCGGCAATTTCCCTGCTGATGATTCATCTGCGAAAAGGAGGGCACAAGGCGTTCAGCCGCGATGCCGCCGCCGATGCTGCAGTGGAAACACCCGCCGGATGAGCGCGCCGATCGACACGCTGCGTGATGGCGCAGCCGCCCTGGGCACGAGCCTGTCGCAAGCCCAGGCCGAGCAACTGCTGGCATACGGCAGCCTCATGCTCAAGTGGAACAAGGTCTACAACCTGACGGCGCTGCGCGACCCGTCAAGCGTGCTGACCCATCATCTGCTCGACAGCATCGCGGCGGTGGCGCCGCTGCAACGCGAGTGGGCAGGGCAGGGCAGGCTACTCGACGTGGGTTCGGGCGGTGGGCTCCCGGGCGTGGTGATCGCAATCCTGCGGCCCGACCTCGAAGTCACCTGCCTCGATGCGGTGGCCAAGAAGGCGGCCTTCGTACAACAGGTTGCGGCCGAGCTCGAGATCCGGAATCTGCGCGGGCTGCATGCGCGCGTCGAATCGTTGTCGGGCAGTTATGAACTCATCAGCAGCCGCGCGTTTGCCTCGCTGCCGGATTTCTTCAGTGGCTCGATGCACCTGCTCACACCGGAAGGCCTCTGGCTCGCGATGAAGGGCAAGGTGCCGGCCGAAGAGCTGGCCACCTTGCCGCCGAAGGTCGCTGTGTTTCACGTGGAACAACTGACGGTGCCGGGTCTCGAGGGCGAGCGCTGCATCGTCTGGGCGCGCAAGCAGGCGGATTGAACTGCGAAAAGGCGGACCGGCTGTCGCAAAAGCCGGGCACAGACGGGCTTCGCCGCGGCGCACTGCCTTAGACTCGACGCCTCCCCTGGTTCTCTTTCTTCGAGGCAATTCCCATGTTCGGCATCGCTGACTACGGCGCATTCGTCGCCGCCATCGTCCTCTTTCTGTTGATTCCCGGCCCGGGCAACCTCGCGCTGATCACCTCGACCAGCAAGGGCGGAATCAAGGGCGGGCTGGCCGCCACCATGGGCGTGATCCTCGGCGACCAGTGCCTGATGTGGGCTGCGGTGGCTGGCGTGTCGGCCGTACTGGCCACCTACCCGGCGGCGTTCACAGCGGTGCAATGGCTTGGCGCGGCCTACCTTGCATGGCTGGGTGCCCGGATGCTGTTGGCCAAGCCCGGCTCCGCGCCGATCCTCCACATCCGCCCGAGCCATTTCCTGCGCCAGGCGTTCGCGATCACGCTGCTGAATCCCAAGGCCATCGTGTTCTACATGGCCTTCTTCCCGCTGTTCGTGGACCCTGCGCGCCACCAGGGCGTGGTCACTTTCGGCGCCATGGCGCTCACGATCGCCGTGCTGACCTTCCTGTACGGCCTGACCTCGACGCTGCTCACCCACTTCCTGGCCGAGCGCATCCGTGCCAATCCGCGCATCTCCGGCGCGCTCGAGAAGCTCGCGGGGATCTTCCTGATCGCCTTCGGCATCAAGCTCGCCATTTCCCGCTGATCCGATGGCCAAGATTTTTTGCATTGCCAACCAGAAGGGCGGCGTCGGCAAGACCACCACCACGGTCAACCTCGCGGCCGGGCTCGCCAAGGTAGGGCAACGGGTGCTGATGATCGACCTCGATCCCCAGGGCAACGCCACCATGGGCTCGGGCATCGACAAGCGCCAGCTCGAGCTCACGGTGTACGACGTGCTGCTCGAGTCGGCGTCGGTCGCCGAGGCGCGCGTCAAGGCCGACAAGCTGGTGGAAGGCGGCTGCGGCTACGACGTGCTGGGCGCCAACCGCGAACTGGCCGGTGCCGAGGTCGAGATGGTGGCGCTCGACCGGCGTGAGAAGCGGCTGCGCACGGCGCTGGCAGCCGTGGGCGCTGAATACGACTTCGTGCTGATCGACTGTCCGCCTAGCCTCAGCCTGCTCACGCTCAACGGCCTGTGCGCGGCGCACGGCGTGATCGTGCCGATGCAGTGCGAGTACTTCGCGCTCGAAGGGCTGACCGATCTCGTCAACACCATCAAGCAGGTGCACGCCAACCTCAACAAGAACCTGCAGATCATCGGGCTCCTGCGCGTGATGTTCGATCCGCGCATCACGCTGCAGCAGCAGGTGAGCGAGCAGCTCAAGGCGCATTTCGGCGACAAGGTGTTCGACACCGTAATCCCGCGCAACGTGCGCCTGGCCGAGGCGCCGAGCTACGGCCTGCCGGGCGTGGTGTTCGACCCCGCGGCGCGCGGGAGCCAGGCTTTTGTCGCCTTCGCCAGCGAGCTGGTGCAGAAGATGCCGCCCGCGAGCGCCTTTGCCTCGATCGCTCCCGCACCGCCGGCTGCCGCCACATCCCCGGCATCGGCGCCGCTCTCCTTGCCCGAGGATGTGCTCGCACCCGCGGCTGCGTCCGATGCCGCCAGCGAGAAGAGCGCGTGAGCTCCGGCATGGACTTGAACGACGAAGCTGCCGCGGGGCCCCGCGTCCTGCTGCTGCCCGGCTGGCAGAACAGCGGGCCGGGCCATTGGCAGACACGCTGGGAATCGCTTCATGGCGACCGCCGCGTCGAGCAGCACGAGTGGATGCGGCCGCTGCGCGGCGACTGGTCGGCGCGGCTCGAGGAAGAAGTGCTGGCCGCCCCTGGCGCGGTGGTCTTTGCCGCGCACAGCCTGGGCTGCATCCTCGTGGCCGCCTGGGCCGCTCATTCGCGCAACACGCACAAGGTGCGCGGTGCGCTGCTGGTGGCACCGGGCGACGTCGAGCGCGACGACCTGCGCCAGCTGATTCCGGGCTGGGCGCCGATCATGCGCCAGCCGCTGCCGTTCAAGGCCGTGCTGATCGCAGCCGATGACGATCCGTATAGCGATGTCTCGCGCTCGCGCCAGATGGCGGCCGACTGGGGCGCACGCTTCGTCGATGCCGGCCACGGCGGTCACCTGAATGCTGAATCCGGCCTGGGCGACTGGCCCGAGGGCCGGCAACTCCTGAACGACCTCTCGAAAGACACGCACTGATGGCGACCAAGAAACCCAAGGGACTCGGACGCGGCCTCGAAGCACTGCTCGGCCCGACGGCTGCGCCTTCGTCCGCCGACACCAACGGCGCGGGCGAGGGCGGCGCCGCACAGGCCCCGCACACGCTGATGCTCGACCAGATGGTCGCCGGCGTCTACCAGCCGCGCACCCGCATGGACGAAGGCGCGCTCTACGAACTGGCGGAAAGCATCAAGGCCCAGGGCATCATGCAGCCCATCCTGGTGCGCCGCCTCGATGCGGATTCGGCCGCGGCCAAGAACGCCGAATACGAGATCATCGCGGGCGAGCGCCGCTTCCGCGCGGCCAAGCTCGCGGGCCTCGACCGCGTGCCGGTGCTGGTGCGCGACGTGCCCAACGAGGCCGCGGCGGCCATGTCGCTGATCGAGAACATCCAGCGCGAAGACCTCAACCCGCTGGAGGAAGCGCAAGGCCTGCAACGCTTAGTTGCAGAGTTTGGACTCACTCACGAGCAGGCGGCGCAAGCCGTGGGGCGCTCGCGCAGCGCGGCCAGCAACCTGCTGCGTCTGCTGAACCTCGCCGAGCCCGCACAGCAGATGCTCATGGCCGGCGACATCGACATGGGGCATGCGCGCGCGCTGCTCTCGCTCGACCGCGGCACGCAGATCACCGCCGCCAACCAGATTGCGGCCAAGAAGATGTCGGTCCGCGAGGCCGAGGCACTGGTGAAGAAGCTGGCCGCCGAATTCACGCTCACGCCATCGCGCCGCAGCAACGACGCCGAGAAGTCGCGCGACCTGCAGCGGGTCGAAGAAGAACTGGCCGACCTGCTGACCGCCGAGGTCGAAGTGCGCATCAAGAAGCGCAGCAAGCGCGGCGGCAAGATCGAGGAGAGCGGCGAGCTGGCGATCCATTTCGGCTCCCTCGACGCGCTGAACGGACTCATCGAGCGCATCCGCCGAACGACATAGGCGTTTGGCGCCAGGCCGCCGGCCTTTCGCCGGATTGCCCGGGGACCTTTCTCGCCCGTATTCTTGACCGCTTACAGCTGTATCCGGCTCACGGAGAGAGAGGAATCCATCATGAAGTTCACCAGGTTCACCGGCATGGCCGTGGCCGCGCTGGTTCTGAGCGGTTGCGTGACCACCGACATGCAGATGGGCAGCCAGTCGGCCAAGACCATGGCCACCGGCAGCGCGGCGGGCACGGCCACTTCGGGCGAGAGCGGACAGCTCGAGCGCTGCGAATCGCCGCTCGGCACCGTCTCGCTGATCGAGAACGTCAATGCGGGCTGGTACACGGTGGTGACGGGGCAGTACAAGCTGCCGCCCACGGCCAACCTGCTGCGCCTGCTGGTGCAGCAGTCGAACTGCTTCGTGGTGGTGGAGCGCGGCGCCGCGGGCATGGGCGCCATGACGCGTGAGCGCGCGCTCATGCAGTCGGGCGAGATGCGCGGCGGCAGCAACTTCGGCCGCGGGCAGATGGTCGCTTCCGATTACGGGCTCTCGCCTGAAATCGTGTTCAACAACAGCGATGCCGGCGGCATTGGCGGAGCGCTCGGAGGCTTGGTCGGCGGTGGCCGCGGCCGCGCGCTGGCCGCCGTCGGCGGCAGCCTGCAGACCAAGGAAGCCTCGGCGCTCTTGACGCTGATCGACAACCGCTCGGGCGTGCAGGTGGCCGCCTCGGAAGGCAGCGCGTCCAAGACCGACTTCGGCGGCTTCGGTGGCCTTGCGGGCTACCGCGGCGCGGGCGGCCTCGGCGGCTACACCAACACCGCGCAGGGCAAGGTGATCGCGGCGGCCTTCATGGACGCCTTCAACCAGATGGTCCGGTCGCTGCGCAACTACAAGGCGCAAACCGTGCGCGGCCAGGGACT
Source organism: Variovorax sp. Soil_C_39 (assembly GCF_057656815.1). Classification (NCBI taxonomy): domain Bacteria; kingdom Pseudomonadati; phylum Pseudomonadota; class Betaproteobacteria; order Burkholderiales; family Comamonadaceae; genus Variovorax; species Variovorax sp. Soil_C_39. The sequence goes on along the minus strand of NZ_JBDGJQ010000005.1, from coordinate 117,873 downwards.
TGGTGGCGGTGGCCGGCTCGGCGTGGACGGTGGCGCTGCGCCGTCGCAGACCTATGTGCCGGCCGAGCAGCCGGCGCCGGCGCGACGCCGCAGGTAAGCGCGCAGGCCCCGGGGATCAGAGGCTGAAGATCTTCCCGGGGTTCATGATGTTCTTCGGATCGAGGGCACGCTTGATCGTGCGCATCATGTCGATCGCGCCCACGCCGGCTTCGGTCACGAGGAAGTCCATCTTGTGCAGCCCCACGCCGTGCTCGCCGGTGCAGGTGCCTTCGAGCGCGAGCGCGCGGCTGACCAGCGAATGGTTCAGCGCCTCGGCCTTCACGCGTTCCTCGGGAATGTTCGGGTCGAGCAGGTAGCCGAAGTGGAAGTTGCCGTCGCCCACATGGCCGACGAGGAAGTAGGGGATGCCGCTCGCATCGGCTTCGGCCACCGAGTCGAGCAGGCAGTCGGCCAGGCGCGAGATCGGCACGCAGGTGTCGGTGGAGATCACGCGGCAGCCGGGGCGCGACTGCACGGCCGCGAAATAGCTGTTGTGCCGCGCTGTCCAGAGGCGGGTGCGCTCCTCGGGGGTGCTGGCCCATTCGAAGGCATTGCCGCCGTGGCCGCTCGCGAGCTCCTGCACCGTCTCGGCCTGTTCCTTCACGCCCGCGGGCGAGCCGTGGAACTCCATCAGCAGCATCGGTTCCTCGCGCAGGCCCAGCTTGGCGTAGGCATTGACCATGCGCACCGTGTTCACGTCGATCAGCTCCACGCGCGCGATCGGCACGCCGAGCTGGATGGTCTCGATGGTGGTGCGCACCGCGGCCTCGATGCTCGGGAACGAGCAGATCGCGGCCGACACCGCCTCGGGCAGCGGATAGATGCGCAGCGTGACCTCGGTCACCACGCCCAACGTGCCTTCGCTGCCCACCATCAGGCGCGTCAGGTCGTAGCCGGCCGACGATTTCTTGGCGCGCGTGCCGGTGCGGATCACCTCGCCGCTGGCCGTGACCACTTCGAGCGCGAGCACGTTCTCGCGCATGGTGCCGTAGCGCACCGCGTTCGTGCCGCTCGCGCGCGTGGCCGTCATGCCGCCGATCGAGGCGTCGGCGCCCGGGTCGATGGGAAAGAACAGGCCCGTGCTCTTGATCTCTTCGTTGAGCTGCTTGCGCGTGACGCCTGGCTGCACGGTCACCGTGAGGTCGTCGGCATTGATCGACAGCACGCGGTTCATGCGCGAGACGTCGATGCTGATGCCGCCCTGGACAGCGAGCAGGTGCCCTTCGAGCGAAGAGCCCACGCCGAACGGAATGACCGGCACGCTGTGCTCTCCCGCGAGCTTGACCGCGTCGGCCACGTCCCGCGTGCTCTCCGCGAACACCACGGCCGAAGGTGGCGGTGCATCGAACGAGGACTCGTCGCGCCCGTGCTGCGTGCGCACCGCCATGGCGGTGGAGCAGTTGGCGCCGAAGCGCGTCTTCAGCGCCTCGATCATGCGCTCGGGCACGTCGCGCAGATGAAGCGCCGGCAGCAGGTGCGAGGGGGTCGTCGGGGCGTTCATCGCGGTCTCCTGGATCTGGAAAGGGGCCTGGGGGCAGGACCGGCCATTTTACGGAGCACGCACCATAATGCGCTTCGGAACGCGCCATGAACCCCACGACACTCGCAGCGCTCGCTGCTTTCCCTTCGCAGCTCGAAGCCCACTTTGCGGTCATCCCGGAGGGCTTCCGGCACTGGGCGCCGGCGTCGTGGGACGGCGTTCCGAGCGAAGCCTTCACGGCGATCGAGCAGCTCGGCCACGTGCGCGACATCGAGCTCGAGGGCTACCACGTGCGCTTTCGCCGCACGCTCGACGAAGCACATCCGCTGCTGGCATCGATCGACAGCGAGCCGCTCGCGATCGCGCGCGCCTACGCAAGCGCCGATGCGCAGGCCGTGCTGGCCGAGTTCCGCGTTGCCCGAGCGCGCACGATGGCGATCGTCTCGGGCCTGAGCGACGCACAGCTCGCGCGCACCGCGGTGTTCGAAGGCTACGGGCCGCTCACGCTGCGCAGCCTCGTGCACTACCTGTGCAGCCACGACCAGCAGCATCTCGCGGGACTGCAGTGGCTGGCCGGCAAGATCGATGCCGCGACCCTCGCGTAGACCCCACATCCATCCAACGAACGACAGGAATACCCATGGGCAATCGACTCTCGCAGATCGTCACCCGAACCGGTGACGACGGCACCACCGGCCTCGGCGACAACACGCGCGTGCCCAAGGGCCATCTGCGCGTGCATGCGATGGGCGACGTGGACGAGCTCAACTCGCAGATCGGCGTGCTGCTCTGCGAGCCCATGCCAGAGCCTGTGCGCGAGCTGCTCGTCGACGTGCAGCACCAGCTCTTCAATCTCGGCGGCGAGCTCTCGATGCCGGGCTTCACGCTGCTCAAGCCCGATGCATTGCTGCAGCTCGACAACGCGCTCGCCGAGCACAACGCCGTGCTGCCGCGGCTGGCCGAATTCATCTTGCCCGCGGGCACGCGTGCGGCGTCGCTCGCGCATGTGTGCCGCACGGTGGCGCGCAGGGCGGAGCGCGCCGTGGTGGCGCTCGGCGCCGTGGAACAGCTCAACGACGCGCCGCGCCAGTACCTCAACCGGCTCAGCGACCTGCTCTTCGTGCTGGCGCGCGTGCTCAACCGCATGAACGGCGGCGACGACGTGTACTGGAAGAGCGTACGCATGGCGCGCGCCGGCGCCGTCGAGCCGGCCGACGAACAAGGAGGTTCCTCATGACGACGACCAAGACCCCATCGAAGATCCGCAGCCAGGCCTGCGCGCTGGCCACCGCGGGCGTCGCGTTGTTGCTTCTGCTGCCCGCAATGGTTGCGCAGGCACAGAGCGCCGACAACCCGCCCCGCGCGCAGCGCGCACAGACGCTCAAGCCGCCGCCGCAGGGCAGCAAGGTGGTCAAAGGCGTGCAGCGCGGCACCAACGCCGCCGGCCGCGGCATCGACCGCGCCGAGAACGCCACGCGGCGCGGCGTCAACAACGTCTCGGAAAAAGCCAGCCGGCCGGTGCGCCGCGTGGGCGAGGCCTTCGGCCGCAAGCTCGCGCCGGGTTCGAGCGGCCATGCCGCACCGCCGCCGGTCGGCCCGCAGGGCACGGCCCCTTGATGGCGAGGAACATCGAGGTCAAGGCACGCATCGACAGCATCGAGCGCGTGACGCTGCTGGCCGCGCGGCTGGCCAACGAGGGCCCGGTCGAGATCGCGCAGGACGACACCTTCTTCTTTTGCCACGACAGCGGGGACCGGCTCAAGCTGCGCACCTTCGCGTCCGATCGCGCGGAGCTGATCTTCTACCGCCGCGCGAACGGCAGCGGCCCGAAGGCGTCGTTCTACCTGATCTCGCCCACCAGCACGCCCGATGCGCTGCGCGAATCGCTCACGCTCGCTTGGGGCCAAGCCGGCCGCGTACGCAAGCAGCGCCGGCTGTTCATCGTGGGTCGCACGCGCGTGCACCTCGACCGTGTCGAAGGCCTCGGCGAGTTCCTCGAACTGGAAGTGGTGCTCGAGGACGGCGAGCCCGACGAAGCCGGCATCACGGAGGCGCACGTGCTCATGGCGCAGCTGGGCATCGATGCCGGCCAGCTCGTCGAGGGGGCCTACGTCGACCTGCTGCAGGCGGGCTGAAGCCGCGGCGGCTCAGCGCCAGCCCGCCGCCGCGAGCCGCTCTGCGAGCTGCTGCGCAATGCGCGCATAGCCTTCGGCGTTGGCATGGATGCGGTCGGAGCGCAGCGACGGATCGGACAGCACCTCCGAATACACGTCGGCAATGAGCAGCGCCTGCTGCGCCTGCGCGACCTCCGCGTAGAACGGCGCGTCGCTCAGCGAGCCGATCGCCGCGCGCATCGCGTCGGGCGCGGGCGTGGCGAGCAGCGCCACATGGGGCGTGTGTGCGCGCGCCTGCTCGACGAGCGCCGCGAGGTTGTCGCGCGTCGCCGCGGGCGGCACGCCGCGCAGCATGTCGTTGCCACCGATGCCGATGAGGATCGCGTCGTAGGCCTCGCCGGCCAGCAGCGCCGGCAGGCGCTCGAGCGCACCGGCGGAGGTGTCGCCGTTGACCCCCGCGTTCTCGACCTGCCAGCCCGTGAGCTCGGCCAGTTTGGCGGGCCAGCCGGCTTGCGGCGGAGCGCCGTGGCCGAAGGTCAGACTGTCGCCGATCGCCAGCACCCGCGCATCGGACTTGAGCGCGGCAGAGGAAACCTTGCGCTTGCCGCAGGCGGAGAGCAGGGCGGCGGCGGGCACGCCGGCCATCAAGTGGAGAAGGTGTCGTCGCTGCATGTGTGTGAGATGGGTGCGCGCGCGAGCTTAAACGGCTTCGGTGAAGGACAACACGCCGCCCGGATACCTGCGCTTACCGTATTTCACCTCGCCGCGACCGGATGCGCTCCGGCCAGACACAAGCGCCGCCGAGAATGGACTCGTCAGTCAACAACGCATGAAGGAGTTCCAGATGATCATCAATTCAAAGCGCATGGCCACCGTTGCAGCGGCGGCACTCGCGATGTGCATGGCAGCGGGAAGTGCCTTCGCGCAGGACCGTGGGCATGACCGCGATCGCCGCGACGGCCACAACCGCTATGAGCAGCGCGACCGCGGCCATGGCAATGACCGGCACGACAACCGTCGCGGTAGCCGTGGCTGGGACCGCGACGACAACCGGCCGGGCCGTCACTTCGACCGCCCCGGCCATCCGCATCCGCACGCCGAGTGGCGCCGCGGCGGGCGCGTGCCGTCCCAGTACCGCGGCCGCAACTACGTGGTGGACGACTGGCGCGCCTACCGCCTGCAGCAGCCGCCGCGCGGCTACCAGTGGGTGGGGGTGGGCGGCGACTACGTGCTCGCGGCCATCGCGACCGGCTTGATCGCCCAGATCATCGTGGGCAACCGATAACGAAAAGACAGGTCCCGCGGCGCCGCCCTTCGCGCACCCCACGCACCCAAACCGCCGCAGGCATCCTGCGGCGGTTTTTTATTGGGAGTAGTGCCCGCGGTGGGCGCTCAGGCCGCCACGACGGGCAGCGACTGGGCGCAGACGTTGCGCCCCGTGATCGTGAGCCGCAGTCCGCCGCCATGCCATTCGAGCCAGTTCAGGTTCACGTAGGCGTCGATGTCGCTGTCGTCGATGCGGTCGGCCTGGCGGCTCTGCAGCAGTTCCACCGTGGCGGGCAGCGCCCGCCGGAGTCGTTCGCGCTGTTCGGCGGCATTGGCGGCCCTCTTGGCCCTTGCCTGCTGTATCTGCTGCTGCTGCTGGATAGATGCCATTGCTGATCCGTTCCGGAAAGCCAAAGGAATTAGTCCGAATGTACGCTCACTGTGTGAAGCTGCATGCTTCTTTTCCCGAGTAATGCCAGCGTACCCCCGAATTCGTCCTTGAAGGCCTTCTGGAGCGGTTTCGACGCAGATATTGAAGTTTCGCACGACTGTGCTAAAGTGCGGCCATGGACGCAAAAACCCAGAAGGCCGAACTGACCCGCACCGCCATTGTCGGCGCAGCGATGGACCTCGCGCTGGCCGAGGGACTCGAGGCGATCACGCTGCAGGCGGTTGCGAACCGGCTGGCCCTGTCCAAGAGCGGCGTGTTCTCGCGCGTGGGATCGCGCGAGGCGCTGCAGAAGGCCGTGATCGAGGAATACGGCCGCCGCTTCCTGGCCGACGTGTTCGTGCCGGCCATGCAGAAGCGCAAGGGCCTCGCGCGGCTCGAGGACATCGTCGAGCGCTGGATCGCGCGCACCCGCGACATCGAGGCCGAGACCGGGTGCATCTACACCGCCGGTGCGTTCGAGTTCGACGACCGCGAAGGCGAACTACGCGACCTGCTGTTCGACGAGATCACGCGCTGGCGCGCAGCGCTGCGGCGCACGGTGCTGCAGGCCGTGGACACCGGCGAGCTGCGCGCCGACACCGATGCCGCGCAGGTGGTCAGCGAACTCAACGCCATCGTCATCGGCCTGCTGCACGATGCGCGCTTCCTGCGCGATGCACAGGCCGCAGACCGCGCCAGGCGAACCTGGCAGCGGCTTCTTTCCAGCTACCGCGCCTGAGCCGCAGGGCAGGGTGCTTTCGTTCCGTCTTTGTCTGATCAAATTTCGCACGATTGTGCGATAAAAAGGAGAAGCACCATGCTGATCATTGCCCTTTGCCTGGCCGTCTATGCCGGCGCCATCGGCACCGAAGCCGTCCGCGATGCGCTGCGGAGCCTGCCGCGCAGCAACGACGACTGGGTCTGGTACTGAAGCGGAGCCCCTTGCATGACGAGCACCAGCACCCCTTCGGCGGCCGCGCATGCCGCGCAGTCGAACTACTACCGACCGAGCCGCACCATGCGCGCTTTGCGCTTCGGCCTGACCGCGTCGCAGCGGCTCTGGCCTGCGCTCGGCGTGCGCGCCGCCTACCGCCTCTTCGGCACGCCGCTGCCACCCAAGTGGCTCTACCGCGGCCAGGCGCCCGGTGCCGGCTGGCGGCGCGAGGCCTGGCGCTTCGAAAACGCCAGCCTTGGTATCTATCATCTGGCCGCACAGGATTCGGCGGCCGAATCGGCACCGTTGGTGCTGCTGGTGCATGGCTGGGGCGGCCATGCGGGGCAACTGCTGGCACTCGCCGATGCGGTGGCCGCTGCGGGCCTGCGCCCCGTGCTGGTCGAGTTGCCCGCGCACGGCAGGAGCGCGGGCACGATGAGCAACTCGCCGCAGTTCGCGCGCGCCATCGCCTATGCGGTGGCCCGACTTGCGGCCGATGGCCATGCGCTGCGCGCCGCGGTGGCGCATTCGCTGGGTGCCAATGCGCTCGGCCTCGCGGCGGCACAAGGCGTGGCCGTCGAGCGATTGGTGCTGCTGGCGCCGCCCGCGTCACCGCGTGCGTACACGCGCTACTTCGCGCACACCTTCGGCCTCAGCGAGGCCACGCGATCGGCCATGCAGCGGCTGTTCGAAGCACGCGAAGGCGTGTTGATGCAGCAGCTCGAGCCCGCAGCGGTCGGCCCGCGCATCGCGCAGCCGACGCTGATCGTGCATGACCGCGACGACCGCGTGAACCGCTTCGCCGACGCCGAGGCCTACCGCGATGCGATCGCGGGGGCGCAACTCGTCGCGACGGAGGGGCTGGGGCACCGCCGCATCCTCAAGGACGAGGCGGTGGTGCACCAGGTGGCGCGTTTCGTGTCGCGCGCCTGACCGATCTCAGCGCGCCGTGGTGGGCGAGGGATCGGGCAGTTCGATCTTGATGTCGAGCACTTCGAGGTCGTCCTGCTTCTCCAGGTGGACCTTGATGTCTTCGGCATTGATCGAGACGTACTTCGAGATCACCGCCATCAGCTCGCGCTGGAGGTCGGGCAGGTAGTCGGGGCGCCGCTTGCCGCTGAGGCTGGACCGCTCGTGCGCGAGGATGATTTGCAGCCGCTCCTTGGCGACGCTGGCCGTCTTCTTCTTTTCGCCGAGCAGGAACGAGAAAAAGGACATGGCCTACTTGCCTCCGAAAATTCGCTTGAAGAAGCCCGGCTTTTCCGCATCGATGAAGCGCATCGGGCGGTCCTCGCCGAGGAAGCGCGCCACCACGTCGCTGTAGGCCTGGGCCACGTCGGTGTCCTTGTCGTGGATCGCGGGCACGCCCTGATTCGAGGCCTGCAGCACGCTTTCCGACTCGGGAATGACGCCGATCAGCTTGATGCGCAGGATGTCCTGGATGTCCTCGAGCGAGAGCATCTGGCCGCCGGCCACGCGGTTGGGGTTGTAGCGGGTGATCAGCAGGTGCTCCTTGATGGGATCGCCGCCGTCCTTCGCGCGCTTGGTCTTGCTGCTGAGCATGCCCAGAATGCGGTCGGAGTCGCGCACCGAGGAAACCTCGGGGTTGGTCACCACGAGCGCCTCGTCGGCGAAGTGCATGGCCATCATGGCGCCGGTCTCGATGCCCGCGGGTGAATCGCAGACGATGTAGTCGAAGTCCATCGCGGCCAGATCGGTCAGCACCTTCTCGACGCCTTCCTGCGTGAGCGCTTCCTTGTCGCGCGTCTGCGAGGCCGCGAGCACGAACAGGTTGTCGCACTGCTTGTCCTTGATCAGCGCCTGGCTCAGGTTGGCCTCGCCCTGGATCACGTTGATGAGGTCGTACACCACGCGCCGCTCGCAGCCCATGATCAGGTCGAGGTTGCGCAGGCCCACGTCGAAGTCGATCACGGCCGTCTTCTTGCCTGCGAGCGCCAAGCCCGACGCGAAGCTGGCGCTCGTCGTGGTCTTGCCGACGCCGCCCTTGCCCGAGGTCACCACCACAATTTTGGCCATTCCCATTCCTTCTATTTCGATTCGGTTGTTCGTTCGTTTGCTTGTCGATTGTCGGCGCGCGTGTCCGGTTTACGGAATCGCGTCGATCGCCAGCTTCTTGCCGTCCAGCCGCACCTGCGCCGGCTTGCCGAGCACCGACTCGGGCAGCGGCACTTCGTTGGTGCGGTAGATGCCCGCAATGGCGACGAGCTGCGCCTCCATGCAGGTCGAGAAGATCCGCGCCTCGGTGTTGCCGCGCGCACCCGCAATGGCCTTGCCGCGCAGGGGCGCATAGACGTGCACGTTGCCGTCCGCAATGACTTCCGCGCCGAAGCTCACGACTGCCGTGACCACCACGTCGCCGCCGCGCGCGTACACCTGCTGGCCCGAGCGCAGCGGCTTGTCGATCAGCAGCGTGCCGTTGGCGGGCACCGGCACTTCGCGCACGATCTGCGGCGCCGCGCTCGCGGGGGCATTGGCGGGGGCAGGCGGTGCAGGGCTGCGCGGCGCCGGCGCCACCGGCATGGTGGTCAGCGAGAGGCCGGCGGCACGTGCGGCCGCGTTGTGCGCGTCGCTACCGCCGCGCACTGCGATCGGCTGCGTCTGGTGGCGTGCCAGCAGGTTGCGCAGCGCGGCAAAGTCGATGACGTGCGCCGGGGCGCCGCCTTGTTCCTCTTCCTGGAGCAGCGAAAGGTCGATGACCACCGGCTCCTGGTCGAAGAAGTCGGGGGAATCCGCCAGCTGCGCATCGAGCGCCTCGGCCAGCACGCCCAGGTCGGACGTCTTGAGGATCACTGCGATGAGCGGCAGCGTGGCGCTCTTGAATTCGAAAACCGCCTTGGTGCGCGCGGCGGAGACATCGGCCATTGGAAAACGTCGGTGCGAAAAGCGTTGAAGTCTAACGGGCGAAGGCTTCCGGCCCATCGCCCAGGCCTTCATGGGGCCGCCCGGACAACATCTCTTGCACCGCGTTGCACTTTCTTTCGCGGCGCAAAGGGAGCAGCGGCCCCCGCGCGGGCACCCGCGGATCGGGCTTTGCCCGGCCGCTGGGTGCGCCCCCCAGTGGGGGGAGGCGCCGCAGGCGCTTCGGGGGGCGTCCACATTCAGGCGTTGCGCGATCGCCCGAGGAGTGCGTAGAGGATGATCGCGCCGAAGGTAGCGGTTCCGATGCCGCCAAGCGCGAAGTCGCCGAACTTCAGCGTGAAGTCGCCAGTGCCGATGATCAGCGTGATCGCGGCCACGATAAGGTTCTTGTTCTGCGAGAAGTCGACCTTGTTGTCGACCCAGATCTTGGCGCCCGCAATGGCGATCAGGCCGAACACCACGATGCTCACGCCGCCCATCACCGGCAGCGGTATCGCCTGGATCAGCGCGCCGAACTTGGGGCTGAAGCCCAGCACCAGCGCGATCAGCGCCGCCACCACGAACACCGCCGTCGAGTAGATGCGCGTGGCCGCCATCACGCCGATGTTCTCGGCATAGGTGGTCACGCCCGTGCCGCCCGCGGCGCCGCTCACCACCGTCGCGATGCCGTCGCCGATGAACGCGCGGCCCATGTAGGGGTCGAGGTTGCGGCCGGTCATGGCGGTGACCGCTTTCAGGTGCCCGAGGTTCTCGGCCACCAGGATGATCGCCACCGGCGCGATCAGCAGCATCGCGTTGGCGGTGAACACCGGCGCGGTGAAGGTCGGCAGGCCGAACCAGGCCGCATTGGCGATGCCGCTGAGGTCGACCGGCTTGCCCAGGCCCATGCCGTTGGTCAGCACCGCGTAAACCACGGTCGCGAGGATCAGCCCGACCAGGATCAGGAGCCGCTGCAGCATGCCGCGCGCGAACACCGCCACCAGGCCCACGCAAAGGAAGGTGACGGCCTGCATCCAGGCGTCGAAGTTGCCGGCCGCCATGTTCTTGATCGGCACGTTGGCCAGGTTGAGCCCGATCACGGCCACGACGGCGCCAGTCACCACGGGCGGCATGAAGCGCTCGATCCAGCCCGTGCCGATGGCCTGCACGATCGCGCCGATCGCGATGTAGACCACCCCGCAGGCCACGATGCCGCCGAGCGCCACCGCGATGTTGGCGTTCGGGCCCTTGCCCGCGTAGCCGCTCGCCGCGATCACCACGCCGATGAACGCGAAGCTCGAGCCCAGGTAGCTGGGCACTTTGCCGCCGGTCACGAAATAGAAGATCAGCGTGCCGATGCCGCTCATCAGGATCGCGATGTTGGGGTTGAAGCCCATCAGGATCGGCGCCAGCACCGTGGCGCCGAACATCGCGATGACGTGCTGCACGCCCATGGCGCCGGTCTGCAGCCAGGGCAGGCGTTCGTCGGGCGCGATGACCGCGCCGTCGGCCAGTGTGGACACCGGCTTTTCAGTCCAGTTGAACATTGCTTTCTTCTCCTCTTGTTGATGGCGCGTGATTGTGGGGCAGAGAAGCAGAAGCAAGAAGGACGCCGCTCGGCCGCCGGGCGCGTGCCAGCGGGCTCAGCGCGGCTGCAGCACCGCCATCGTGATCCGCGACACGCAGGTCAGTTCGCCCGCCTCGTTCGTCAGTTCGATCTGCCACACCTGGGTGGAGCGCCCGCGGTGCACCGGCCGGGCCGTGCCCGTGACCCAGCCGCTGGTGGCCGAGCGGATGTGGTTGGCGTTGATGTCCAGGCCCACGGCGCGGTCGCCCTCGGGCGCGCTGTAGTGCGCGCCGCACGAGCCCAGCGTCTCGGCAAGCACCACCGACACCCCGCCGTGCAGGATGCCGTAGGGCTGGCGGGTGCGTTCGTCCACCGGCACGCGGGCGCGGATGAAGTCGTCGCCCACCTCCAGGAACTCGATGCCGAGGGCGGACACGGCGGTGCCGACATGGTTGCGGGTCAGTGCCTCGACGGAGATGTCTTTCTTCCAGATGCGCATTCGGTTCTTTCGGCTACGGGGAATCGGAAAACTATAGCGACGGCGGCTGACAAGGCGTGTCGCCTTGGCGTGCTAAGTTGCCGCGATGAAACGCTCAGTTCGCCCCTGGCTGCTTGGCATCGCCGCGGCCCTGCTGCTCGGCGCCGGGGCGCTGGTGTGGCTCGTCGCCTCGCGCCTGCCGAGCGACGAACAAGCCGCCGAGCGTATCGCCGAGGCGTTCGAAAAGCGGTTCGGCGTCGGCCTTCAGGTGGGCGGTGCGCACTGGTCGCTCTGGCCCAGCCCCGTGCTGGTGCTTTCGGATGTGGCCACGGTGCAGCCGCGCCCGGTCACGCTGCGCCGTGTCACGCTGCAACTGAGGCTGCGCGAGCTGCTGCAGCGGGTGGTCGCCGTCGACGCGCTCGAGGTCGAAAGCCTGGTGCTGCCGCGTGAATCGCTTTATGCGTTCCGAGGCAAGGGGCCGAGGCCGAGCGAGGGCGGCGGCGCCTTCACGCTGCCTGCGCCCTGGACGCTCGCGCCGCTTCCGATCGAGAAGGTCCGCTGGCGCGACGTGGTCTGGATCGACCGGCGCGGCATCGCATTGGCCTACGACGGCGAGATCGCGTTCGACGGCCAGTGGCGCCCGCGCGAGGCGCGCGTCGAACGCGCCGGCGCGTCGCCGCCCGCGCGCCTGCAGCTCGAGCGCGAGCCCGGGCAGGACCGCTGGCGCACCCGCATCGACGCGGGCGGCGGAAGCTGGAACGGCGTCTCGGTGTTCGAGGTGCGCCCGAACGACGCACTGCGCGTGTCGGCCGATCTCGAGGCGAGCGACATCGACCTCGCGGGCCTGCTGAAGGCCTTCGACCGCCGCGCGGCCGTCGCCGGCAAGGTCTACGGCCGCTCCATGCTCGAGGCCGAGGCGGGCGAACTCGGTGCGCTGCTGCGCAGCCTGCACACGCGCACCACTTTCGCGGTGCGGCCCGCGACGCTCGTCGGGCTCGACCTCGCCAAGGCGGTGAGCACAGCCGGCGTCAGCCGCGGCGGCACCACGCCGCTCGACGAACTGACCGGCACCCTCGACACCCAGGGCGGCGAGGACGGCACCGTGCTGCGCTACACCGACCTCCGCGCGCGTTCGGGCGTGCTCACCGCGAGCGGCCAGCTGCGCTTCTTCAACCGCAAGCTCGACGGTGCGGTCGCGGTCGACATCGTCGACGGCGTGGTCGGCGTGCCGCTCAAGATCGGCGGCACCGCGAGCGACCCGGAGGTTTCGCTGACCGGCGGCGCGCTGGCCGGCGCGGCGGTCGGCTCCGCGGTGCTGCCGGGCGTGGGCACCGCGATCGGTGCACGCCTGGGGCAGCAGGTCGAAAAGCTGTTCGGCACCGAGGCGCCGAAGGCGGAGAAAAAGGCGCCGGCCGCACCGCGGCGCTAGGCGTCGCGTCGCACCACCTCGGCATCGCCGTCGCCCGCCGCATGCAGCCGCGCCACGTCGGCCGCACGGCGCGCGAGCACCGCGCGCTGGTTGATGTAGCCCTTGTCGGTGATCTCGCCCGCATCGAGGCTCGGCGGCTCGGCCAGCACCAGCGCGCGTGCCGGGCATTGGGACGAGCCCGCGCCTTCGTCGCGCAGCGCGCGCAGCACCTCGGCAATGCGCGCCTGCAGCGCGCCATGTTCGAGCGATGCGGCTTGTGGCGCAGGGAACACCAGCATGCCGATCTCGTCGCGGTCGTGGCCCGTGAGCACCACGTCCTGCACATGCGGCGCGAGCAGCGAAACCAGCCGCACGCGCAGCGTGCCCACCGAAACCCAGGTGCCGCTCGAGAGCTTGAAGTCCTCGGCCACGCGGCCGTTGAAGACCACGCCGCGCGAAGGCGCCGCCGGGTCGGCCAGGAAGCCTGCGTCGCCGATGCGGTAGTAGCCTTCGCCGTCGAAGGCCTCGGCCGTCTCGCGCGGCGCGCCGCGGTAGCCCGGGAACACCGACACGCCCTTCACGCGCATCTCGAGCTTCTGCCCGTTGGGCACGAACTTCAGCTCGAGCCCCGGCAGCGGCGCGCCGATGCAGCCGGCACCGTCCAGCTTCCAGTGCGCGGAGGTAATGGCCGGCGAGGTCTCGGTGGCGCCCCACGAAGTGGTGAGCCAGAGCGGGCGCTCGGGCCGCACGCGCCGTGCCACCGCTTCGAGCCGCTGCCAGGTCGACGGTGCCAGCGCTGCAGCGGCATAGAACGCGAGCCGCAGCCGGGAGAACACCTCGGCCGCGAGCGCGTCGTCGGCCTCGAGAAAGGGCAGCAGCATGTCGAAGCCGCGCGGCACGTTGAACAGCAGCGTGGGCTTCACCTCGCGCAGGTTGCGCACGGTCCTGTCGACAAGGCCCGGCGCGGGCCGACCCTCGTCGATGTAGAGCGCGCCGCCGTGGCACAGCACCATGTTCAGGTTGTGGTTGGCGCCGAAGGTGTGGCTCCAGGGCAGCCAGTCGACCAGCACCGGCGGCTCCTTTGCGAGGAAGCGCCAGGTCTGCGCCATCATCTGCTGGTTGGCGCAGAGCATGCGGTGCGTGTTGATCACCACCTTGGGCCGCCCCGTGGAACCCGAGGTCAGCAGGTACTTGGCGTGCGTGTCGGGCTGGATGGCCTCGAAGGCCTGCATCACCGCAGGCGTTTCAGCGCTGGCCAGCAGGCGGTCGAACGCGATGGCGCCCGGATGGGCCTCGGCATGGCGGCTGAACACCGCGACCGCCTCGACGCCGCACCCCGCGAGTGCCGCGCCATAGACCTCGGCATCGGACGCATAGACCAGCGACGGACCGAGCGCCTGCAGCACGCCGTGCAGCCGAGACGGATCTTTCGCCATGCGCGAGTAGGCGCTCGACAGCGAACAGGCGGTGCGCCCGATGTGCATCGCCGCGAGCATCAGCACCGCGTGGTCGATCGCGTTGTCCGAGAGAATCACGATCGGCCGGTCATCGGGCAGCGCGAGGTCGAGCAGGCCCTGCGCCACCGCGCCCACGGCCTGCCGCAGCGCGCGATAGTCGAGCCGGCGCCAGCCGCCTTCGCCCGCCTCGTCGCGCTCGGCCAGCGCGAGCGCATCGGGCGTCTCGCGCGCCCAGCGCTCGAGCCATTCGCCGATGCAGCGCGCATACGGCTGCAGCGCCATCGGCGAACGCAGCGCGAACGAGCCGTCGTCGAAGTCGATGCGCACCGTGCGGGGCGGGGCGATCTGGTCCGGGTCGAGGAGGAAGTCGTGGTCGGTCATGGCGCTCGAGTGTGCCGGTGCTGGCGGTTGCGCGAATCAGGGCCAACAGCAGGTATCGCGCGCCGAAGCGCCTAGAGTGGAGCTTGCGTTCACCGGCATCATCATCGAATCACCACTCACGCAGGAGTCCCCATGAAGCTGTCACCACTGGCCCTTGCCGCCGTCATCGCCGCACTGGCATCGAGCGTGGCCGTCGCACAACCGGGCGCCGGCGCGACCTGCGCGGACAAGCGCGAGGCCATCGCGGCCGACATCGAAGCGGCCAAGGCCGAAGGCCAGCCCCGACGCGTGCGCGGGTTGGAACGTGCGCTCGCCGAAGTGCGCCGCAACTGCACCGACGAGAAGCTGGCCGCCGAGCACCGGCAGCGCGTGCGCAGCCACGCGCAGAAGGTGGCGCAGCGCGAGCGCGACCTGCGCGAGGCCCAGCGAAAAGGCGATGCCGACAAGATCGCGCGCCGCGAAGACAAGCTGCGCGAGGCGCAGGCCGAGCTTGAGCGGGTCAGGGCGCAGCGCTGACCGTGGCGCCGCGCTGCAGCGCGCTCACACCCCCAGCAGCTCTTCGAGCACCCCCGGCTCCGCCAGCAGATCCGCCGAGGCCCCGTGCCGCACGATGCGCCCCTTCTCCATCACCACGGCAAGATCGGTATGTGCGAGCACCTTGCGGTAGTCGCGGTCGACGATCAGCGTGGCGATGCCGGTGGTGCGGATCTCGGCGATCACGCGCCAGATCTCGGCCACGATCAGCGGGGCGAGCCCTTCGGTGGCCTCGTCGAGGATCAGCAGGCGCGGGTTGGTCATGAGCGCGCGGCCGATCGAGAGCATCTGCTGCTCGCCGCCCGAGAGCTGCTGGCCGCCGTGCGAAAGCCGTTCGGCGAGCCTGGGGAAGGTCGCCATCACGCGCTCGAAGGTCCAGGCGCGGCTGCCGTCGATGCCGGCACGCTCGCTCATCACGAGGTTCTCGCGCACTGAGAGGTTCGGGAAGATGCCGCGGCCCTCGGGCACGTAGCCGATGCCGAGCCGTGCGATCTTCTCGGGCGGCAGCCCGGTGACGGTGCGGCCGTCGATCTGCACCTCGCCCGAGGCGGGGCGCACGTAACCCATGACGGTGCGGATCAGCGTGGTCTTGCCCATGCCGTTGCGCCCCAGCAGGCCGACCGAGGCGGCCTTGGGAATGGCGGCATGCACGCCACGCAGGATGTGACTGTTGCCGTAGTAGGTGTTGATGTCGCGGACGGTGAGCATCTCAGTGGCCTTCCGCCGCGCCGCCCCAAGGGAGGCCAGCGCCCCCTCGGGGGGCAGCGAATACACGAAGTGATGAGCGTGGGGGCATCAGTGTTCCTCGCCGAGGTACGCGGTGCGCACTTCGGGGTTCTCGCGGATCGACGCGGGTTCGCCCGTGGCGATGACGGTGCCGTTCACCATCACGGTGATGCGGTCGGCAATGCGGAACACCGCATCCATGTCGTGCTCGACGAGCAGGATCGCATGCGTGGCCTTGAGCCGCGCGAGCAGCGTGAGCATGCGGTCGGTTTCCTCGGCGCCCATGCCGGCGAGCGGCTCGTCGAGCAGCAGCACGCGCGGCCGGGTGGCCAGGCACATGGCCACTTCGAGTTGACGCTGCGCGCCATGGCTCAGCGTGCCCGCGATGCGCGACGCCTCGGCCGTGAGGCCCGCGGCCTCGAGCGCCGCGTCGGCGGCGGCATTGCTGGCCGCGCAGCGCCCGAAGGATTCCCACAGCGTCCACGGCCGCGCGGTGGCGGCCTGCGCCGCGAGGCGGCAGTTCTCGTGCACGCTGAACTCCGGGAAGATGGTCGTGCGCTGGTAGCTGCGGCCCACGCCGGCGCGCGCGCGGCGCCACTGCGCGCGCCGTGTGATGTCGTGGCCGTCGAGTGCGATGCGCCCTTCGGAGGCCTCGATCTCGCCCGAGAGCATGTTGATCAGCGTCGACTTGCCGGCACCGTTGGTGCCGATCACGGCATGCACCTCGCCGACGTGCAGGTCGAGCGTGACGGCGTTCACGGCGGTGAGGCCGCCAAAGCGGCGGGTCAGTCCTTCGACCGAAAGCAGTGCGTGGGTGTTGCTCATGGTCTGGCTCCTTCCCCTTTCGGGGGAAGGCTGGGATGGGGGCGGGCAGGGCGCTCGACGGACACGCCGCTTGCCCCCACCCCGGCCCTCCCCCGGAAGGGGAGGGAGAAAGTCAAAGTCGAAGTCAGAACGCGTGTCATGCGCCCCCCTTCGGCGACAGCCGCTTCGCCAGCCCGATCAGCCCCTTGGGCAGCAGCGCGACGAACACGATGATGGCGATGCCCAGCGTGAGCTGCCAGTGGTCCGCGAGCGGACCGATCACTGCATGGGTGGAGAAGACCTCCTTGAGCAGCGTGAAGGCCACCGCGCCGATCACCGCGCCGCGCAGGTGGCCCAGGCCGCCGAGGATCACCATCAGCAGCACCTCGCCGGAGTTGTGCCACGCCATGAGTTCGGGGTTGACCACGCCGTCGCGCGACGCGAGCAAAAAGCCCGCGAGCCCGGCCAGCGCGCCCGCGAGCACGAAAGCCGCGAGCTTGTAGCCATAGACCGGAAAGCCCGCCGCGCGCATGCGCTGCTCGTTCACGCGGATGCCCGCGAGCGCCGCGCCGAAGCGCGAGCGCTTCAAGAGCGCGAGCAGCCCGTAGGTGAACACCAGCGCGCCGAGCACCACATAGAACAGCACCGTGCGGTTCTCCATGTCGAGCGGGCCGATGGCGGGCCGCACGTACAGGTAGATGCCGTCGCTGCCGCCGCCGACTGCGGTGTCGTGGAACACGAAGAAAGCCATCTGCGCGAAGGCGAGCGTCACCATGATGAAGTACACGCCGCGCGTGCGCAGGCTCAAGGCGCCCACGAAGAGCGCATACAGCGCCGCGACGCCCATGGACGCCAGCAGCAGCAGCACGAGGTTGCCGCCGTCGTTGCCCGAGGCCAGCACCGTCACGTAGGCGCCAAGGCCGTAGAACGCGGCATGGCCCAGGCTCACGAGGCCGGTCGTGCCCACGAGCAGTTCCAGGCTCAGCGCGAAGATCGACAGGATCATGATCTTGACGACGAAGTCCGAGGCGTAGTTGCCCAGCATCGGGCCGGCCACGCCAACCGCAATGGCCACCGCCACGGGCACCAGGAACGACAGCGAGGAGCGCTGGCGGACGGTGGCGTGGGTGTTGTTGTTGTTCGTCATGGCCGCTTCCCCATCAGCCCTTCGGGCTTCCAGATCAGCACGATCGCCATCAGCAGGTAGATGCCGATGCCGCTCAGGTCCGCGAAGAACACCTTGCCGAAGGTGTCGACGAAGCCCACGAGCAGCGAGGCCACGAGCGCGCCGGTGATCGAGCCGATGCCGCCGATCACCACCAGCACGAAGCAGATGATCAGCACGCTCGCGCCCATGTTGGGGTACACCGACGACATCGGCGCGGCGATCATGCCGGCCAGCGCCGCGAGCGCCACGCCCGCGGCGAACACGATGCGGTAGAGCCGCTTCACGTCGATGCCCAGGCCGCGCACCATGTCGCGGTTGCTCGCGCCGGCGCGGATCATCATGCCGAGCCGCGTGCGGTTGACGACGAAATAGAGTCCGACCGCCAGCACGATGCAGGCCGCCGATGCGAAGAGCCGGTACCAGGGGTAGCTCATGACGTTGCCGAGCGCGAAGCTGCCCTCCAGCCATGGCGGCACGCCGACACCGTGCACGTCGTTGCCCACCAGGATCGAGCGCAGCTCCTCGAACACCAGGATGAGCCCGTAGGTCATCAGCACCTGCTGCAGGTGGTCGCGCTGGTAGAGATAGCTGAAGAAGGCCCATTCGAGCAGGTAGCCGAAGATCGCCGCCAGCACCACGCCGGCCACCAGCATCAGAAGAAACTGGTCGCCGAACAGCGGCGACAGCGTGAACGCCATGTACGCGCCGATCATGTAGAAGCTTCCGTGCGCCAGGTTGATGACGCCCATGATCCCGAAGATCAGCGTCAGCCCCGAGGCCACGAGGAAGAGCAGGAGTCCGTACTGAACCGAGTTCAGGCACTGGACGAGAAAGGTGCCGAAATCCACGTTGAATGATCCCGAGAGCGCAAGAAAGAGGAGTGTGGCGCGAAGCGCCCACGATGTTCGCGAGACACCGCGGAACCGGCTTTGCCGGGCCGCAGGTGTCGCCCCCTTGAGGGGGAGGCGGCTACACGAAGTGAGCCGCTTCGGGGGTGGGCCTTACTTACATTCTGCAGCCGCGGGCGGGGTCGGCCAGACCCTTGATGGCCGTGCTCACCACCTTGTTCTCCTTGCCCTCGACCTTGCGCAGGTAGATGTCCTGCACCGGGTTGTGCGACTTGCTCATCGTGAACGTGCCGCGCGGGCTGTCGATCTTCGCCTTCTCGATGGCGGCGGTGAACTCGGCCTTCTTCGAGATGTCGCCCTTGGTGGCGGCCAGGCCCACGCCGAGCATCTGCGCTGCGTCGTAGCCCTGCACGGCGTACACGTCGGGCTGCATCTTGAACGACTTGGCGTAGCCGGTGCGGAAGGCGTTGTCGCGCGGCGTGTTCAGGCCGTCGGCGTAATGCAGCGTCGTCAGCATGCCCTGCGCGGCGTCGCCCTGCGCCTCGAGCGTGCCGTCGGTCAGAAAGCCCGGGCCGTAGAGCGGAATGGTCTTGTTGAGGCCCGCGGCCTGGTAGTCCTTGACGAACTTCACCGCGCCACCGCCCGCGAAGAAGGCGTACACCGCATCGGGCTTGGCCGCAGCGATCTCGGTCAGGAGCGCCTGGAACTCCACATTGGGGAAGGCCAACGTGAGCTGCTTGTCGACCTTGCCGCCGTTCTTCTCGAAGCCTTCCTTGAAGCCGTTGGCCGACTCGTCGCCGGCCGCGTACTTCCAGGTGATGGTGATGGCCTTCTTCTTGCCCTGCTGCTTGGCCGCGACCTCGCCCATCGCGTAGGCCGGCTGCCAGTTGCTGAACGAGCTGCGGAAGATGTTGGGCGCGCACATCGGGCCGGTCACCGCGTCGGCGCCGGCATTGGGAACGATCAGCACGGTGCCGCTTTCCTTGGCGGCCTTGGCCATCGCCATCGCGACGCCGGAGTGCACCGTGCCGACGATCACGTCGACGTTGTCGCGCTTGATGAGCTTGTTGACGTTGTCGGTGGCCTTGGCAGGGTCGGATTCGTCGTCGACCTTGAAGTACTCGATCTCGCGGCCGGCGAGCTTGCCGCCCTGTTCGTCGACGTAGAGCTTGAAGCCGTTCTCGATGGCCACGCCGAGCGCGGTGTAGGTGCCGCTGAAGGGCAGCATCAGGCCGACCTTGAGCTTGGCCGAACCCTGCGCCGCGGCGGTCGATGCGAGTGCGGCGAAAGCGATCGCGGTAAGCGCGAGGCGGGCGGTGCGAATGGTCATAGGGACTGTCTCCGATTGTGGGTGGTAATAAAAAGGTTGGCCGCGACGATGACACGATCCGGCTGATCGCGATGCGGGGAATGCCCGCATTCCGCGAGTTCAAGCAATTCGCATGCCCCGCCGACGCGCGCCGCGATGCCGCGGACCTGTGCGAGCGTGCCGTATTCGTCGTCGATGCCCTGGACCGCGAGCACCGGGCTGCGGATCGCGTCGATTTCGGCTTCGATGTTCCATTGGCGGAAGGGCGGATGCAGCCAGATGCGGTTCCAGCCCCAGAACGCCGAGTCCGCGCTATCGTGGTAGCGGCCGAGCTTCTGCGGCAGGTCGGTCGAAAGGTAGGCGCTGCGCGCTTTCTCGATGTTTTCGACGGTCACGTCCTCGACGAAGATGTGCGGCGCGAGCACCACGAGGCCGGCCACGCGAGCGGGAAAGCGCGCAGCGTACAGCAGAGAGATCGACCCGCCGTCGCTGTGCCCGAAGAGCCACGGCGTCTCGCCGTCGAGCCCCAGTGCGGCGAACAGCGCGGGCAGTACCTCGTGCGCCTGGCGGTGCATGAAGTCGACGTCCCAGGTTTCGTCTTCGCCGCGAGGCGTCGAGCGGCCGTAGCCCGGGCGCGAGAACACGAGGCCGCGCACCTTGGCGGCCTCGCACAGGCGCGCGGGAAAGTCCTTCCACATCGCGACCGAGCCGAGGCCTTCGTGCAGGAAGACGACGAGCGGGGCGTCGGTGCGCTCGGGGGCGATCCATGCGCACTCGATCTGCACGGCGCGGCCGCGCCAGTCGATGGTGGCGAATTCGGCGGTGCTCATGGTATTGCTCCTTCCCCCTCTGGGGGAAGGTTGGGATGGGGGCGCGCGGCGTTGGCAGAGGCCATGCCTTCGCGAAGGCCGCCTGCCCCCACCCCCACCCTCCCCCAGAGGGGGAGGGAGAAAGACAGCGGGAGCTTCACGCCTGCTTCTCCTTCTCGCGCAACCGAAACCGCTGGATCTTCCCCGTCGCCGTCTTCGGCAGCTCGGGCACGAACTCCAGGAAGCGCGGGTACTTGTACGGCGCGAGGCGTTCCTTCACGAAGGACTTGAGCTCGTCCTCGGTCGCCGCGGCGCCGTCCTTCAGCACCACGAAGGCCTTGGTCTTCGTGAGCCCGTCGCTGTCTTCCTTGCCGATCACCGCGGCCTCGAGCACGCCCGGGTGCTGCATCAGCGTGGCCTCGACCTCGAACGGCGAGACGTAGATCCCGCTGACCTTCAGCATGTCGTCGCTGCGGCCCGCATAGGTGTAGTAGCCATCGGCGTCGCGCGTGTACTTGTCGCCGCTCTTGGTCCAGCCGCCCTGGAAGGTGTCGCGCGACTTCTCGCGGTTGGCCCAGTACATCAGCGCCGAGCTGGGCCCGCGGATGTAGAGGTCGCCGACTTCGCCGTCGACCACGGGCCGGCCGTCCTCGCCGCGCAGCTCGACCTCGTAGCCCTCGACCGGCCGGCCGGTGGTGCCGTAGCGCACGTCGCCGGG
Source organism: Variovorax sp. Soil_C_39 (assembly GCF_057656815.1). Lineage (NCBI taxonomy): Bacteria > Pseudomonadati > Pseudomonadota > Betaproteobacteria > Burkholderiales > Comamonadaceae > Variovorax > Variovorax sp. Soil_C_39. The sequence goes on along the minus strand of NZ_JBDGJQ010000005.1, from coordinate 96,544 downwards.
GCGGTTGCTGATGAAGATGTGCAGCATCTCGGTGGAGCCGATGCCGTCGATGATCTCGCAGCCATAGTGCGCCTTGAAGCGCTGTGCGATCTCGCCCGGCAGCGCCTCGCCGGCCGACGAGCACATGCGCAGGGCCACGGCCTCGCGCGGCGGCAGCTTCGGCGAGGCGAGCATGCCCGCAAAGCCCGTTGGCGCGCCAAAGAACACGGTCGGCTGGTGCGCCGTCCAGCGGCGGAAGGTGGCGTCGGGCGTGGGCCGTTCGGCCATCAGCACCACCGTGGCACCGACCGAGAGCGGGAAGGTCAGCGCATTGCCGAGCCCGTACGCGAAGTACATCTTCGCGGCCGAGAAGCAGACGTCGTTCTCGGTCAGGCCGAGCACCGGCTTGCCGTAGAGCTCGGCGGTCCACCAGAGGTTGGCGTGCGTGTGGACCGTGCCCTTGGGCTTGCCGGTGGAGCCGGAGGAATAAAGCCAGAAGCCCGGGTCGTCCGACGCGGTGGGCGCCGCCGCAGGCATCGGCGCCACATCGGCGAGCGCGGCCTCGAAATCCTTCGCGCCTTCGGGCAGCGCGCCGGTTGGCTGCGAGACGAAGAGCGTGTGCACTTCATGCGGCGCGCGGTTCATCGCCTCCTGCAACCCCGGCATCAGCGCGCCCGAGATCAGCGCGGCCTGCGCGCGGCTGTGGTCGAGCATGTAGGCGTAGTCGTCGGGCGTGAGCAGGGTGTTCACCGCGACCGGCACCACGCCCGCATAGAGGCAGCCGAGAAAGCTCACGGGCCAGTCGCTGCTGTCGAGCATCAGCAGCAGCACGCGTTCCTCGCGCCGCACGCCGGCCGCCTTGAGGGCAGCCGCCAATCGGCGCGCGCGGTCTTCGAGCTCGCCGTAGGCCAGCCGGCCGCGGTCGTCGATGTACGCCGTGCGATCGGCGCGGCCACGGTTGAGCGCGAACAGGTGTTCGGCGAAATTGAATCGGGGGGGCAGCAGCGTCATGTTCTTGTTTCCTGGAGGCCCAGCGCGGCCAGCACGCCGGGGCTCGCCTGCACGGCGGTCCGGCGGTGATAGAAGTCGAGCGCGCGCAGCCCGCCCAGCTCGGCGCCGCCGCCGGCACGGCCGGGGCCGCCGTGCAGCGACATCGGCATCACGGTGCCATGGCCCGTGTGGGCCTGCGCCACCTCGGGGGACACGACGTGCACGCGCCCGTGGCTCGGCGCCACGGCCAGCGCGGCTTGGGCCAGTGCCGCATCGTCGCTGCCGTACAGCGACACGACCAGCGAACCCTGGCCGCGGTGCGCGAGCGCCGTGGCATGGGCGAGGTTGCGGTAGGGCAGCAGCGTGGCGACCGGGCCGAACACCTCGATGTCGTTCACGCGCGCGGCGGCATCGGCGTCGCGCGCGCCAAGCAGCACGGGGCCGATGCAGGCTGCGATGGCAGGGTCGGCATCCACCAGCGGCGCCTTGCGGCCGTCGTGCAGCACGGTGGTTTGCGTGGACAGCGCGTCGAGCCCTTCGCGCACCGCATGGAGCTGGGCGCGGCTCACGAGCGAACCCATGCGCACGGCCTCGTTGCGCGGATTGCCCACCGTGACGGCCGAGAGCTTCGCGCCGATGGCCTCGGCCGCGGCGTCGTACACCTCGGCCGGCACCAGGATGCGGCGGATCGCGGTGCACTTCTGGCCCGACTTGACCGTCATCTCGCGCACCACCTCGCGCACCAGCAGGTTGAACGCCTCGCTGCCGGGCGCGGCGCCGGGCAGCAGCAGGGCGCTGTTGAGGCTGTCGGCCTCGATGTTCGCGCGCACCGAGCGCGCGGCCACCGCTGCATGCGAACGGATCAGTGCGGCCGTCTCGGCCGAGCCGGTGAACGACACCACGTCGAAGGGCTGCAGCGCCTCCATCAGGCCGGCCGAGGTGCCACACACCACCGACAGCGCGCCCGCGGGCAGCACGCCCGCATCGACCACATCCTTGACCATGCGATGCGTGAGCCAGGCGGTCGCGGTGGCGGGCTTCACGATCACCGGCACGCCCGAAAGCAGGGCGGGCGCGGCCTTCTCCCACAGGCCCCACGACGGGAAATTGAAGGCGTTGATGAACAGCGCCACGCCGCGCGTGGGCAGCTGCAGGTGCTGCGACTGGAACACCGGCTCCTTGCCGAGCTTCACCGCGTCGCCGTCGCGCAGCACGCGCCCGTCGCCCAGCGCATCGCCCCATTTCGCATACTGGCCGAGCGTGAAGATGGCGCCGTCGATGTCGACCGCCGAGTCGTTCTTCACGGTGCCCGAGTTGGCGGTGGCGATCTCGTAGTAGCTGTCGCGGTTTGCTTGCAGCACCTTCACGATGGCCGCGAGCAGCCCGGCGCGCTCGCGGTAGGTCAGCGCGCGCAGCGCTGCGCCGCCCTGTTCGCGCGCAAACGCGAAGGCCGCGGGCAGGTCGAGGCCCGTGGCGTCGACGCGCACGAGTTCGGTGCCGAGCACCGGGTCGAAGAGCGGCGTGCCGGCGTCCGAGCCGCTTTGCCAGTGGCCGGCGACGAAATTGGCGAGGCGTTCGGTCATTGGGTGAACTTGATCTGCCCTTCCGGCAGCAGGTAGAGAACGAGCGCCCGGCCTTGCGCGACGGTCGGGCGGTGTGCGGTGCCGGGTCCGTAGACGCACCAGCCCGCGGGGCGTCCGTCGAAGGTGGCGGCGCTGCCGTCCAGCGGCATGATCAGGTCGATCTCGCCGTTCGGATGCGTGTGGTGCGGGCCGGCAATGTCCTGCATGTCGACCACGTCGACCGAGAAACGGTGCAGCGCGTCGTCAGCTTTGAACACGCGGCCGTAGCGGATGCCGCCGCCTTCGCGCTCGCAGAGCCAGCCTTCGGCCACGCCGCCGATGCAGGCCGCGCGCAGGCGCTCGAAACGCGCGCTGCCGGCACCGTGCTGGGCGTTCAACCACGCCTCGAGCTGCGCGTCGAGCGGCCGCCCGGCGATCTCGGCGGTGAGGCCGGCAATCAGTTGATGAAAATCTTCCTTGCTGGACATGGCGGGCTTCCTGTTGGAGGCTGGCTGGCGGGGACGCCGCCGCGGCTGCGAACTTTTGGTCTCACTTGCGCGATGGCGGCGTGTGCAGTATCTTGCTTGTAGTCGAACGATAAGCACCGAGACAATGGGTGTCAAGCAATATAGTGCATCTATGGTGTTTACCCTGAGCGCGCACAATCCTGGCCAGGAACGAGGACTTGCATGAACGAGCATGGAGACACGGTGCTGGCCACCGCGCCGGAAAGCGGCAACAACGCCGCGCCCGCCGGGGAGGCGAAGCATCCGCTGCTGGCGGCGCTGGGCGAGCGCGTGCGCAACCTGCGCGCGCAGCGCGGCCTCACGCGCAAGGCGGTGGCCGTGGCGGCCGATGTCTCGGAGCGGCATCTGGCCAACCTCGAATACGGCATCGGCAATGCCTCGATCCTCGTGCTGCAGCAGGTGGCGGGCGCGCTGCACTGCTCGCTGGCCGAACTGGTGGGCGACGTGACGACCAGCTCGCCCGAGTGGCTGCTGATCCGCGAACTGCTTGAAAAGCGCAGCGAGGCCGACCTGCGCCGCGTGCGCCTGGCCCTCGGCGAATTGCTCGGCACCGCCTCGGTCGATCCGGCGCGGCACCGGCGCATCGCGCTCGTGGGCCTGCGCGGTGCGGGCAAGTCGACCCTGGGCCAGATGCTGGCCGACGACCTCGAGCTGCCCTTCGTGGAGCTGAGCCGCGAGATCGAAAAGCTCGCGGGCTGCAGCGTGCGCGAGATCCACGACCTCTACGGCACCAACGCCTACCGCCGCTACGAGCGCCGCGCGCTCGAGGAGGCGGTGCAGATCCACAGCGAAGTGGTCATCGCCACGCCGGGCGGGATCGTGTCCGACCCGGCCACCTTCAACGAGCTGCTCGCGCACTGCACCACCGTCTGGCTGCAGGCCTCGCCCGAGGAGCACATGGGCCGCGTGGCCGCCCAGGGCGACACCCGCCCCATGGCCGCGAGCCGCGAAGCGATGGAAGACCTGCGGCGCATCCTCAACGGCCGCGCCGCCTTCTATTCGAAGGCCGACCTGTCGGTGGACACGAGCGGCAAGAGCCTGACCGACAGCTTCCAGGCGCTGCGCGCCGCGGCGCGGCAGGCTATGGGCATCGGCGCCTGAACCGGGCCCGACCCGGGACGATGAAAAAAAGCACAACAGGCATTGACTTGCCTGTTCGCATGCAGCATGATGCATGTCATCGGCGCTGGAATGTGCAATATTTTTCCGGTTCGCATCCGCCCCCACAGGAGACTTCCGTATGACCGAGACCACCCCCCCCGTCCAGGCGCCTCCGCGCGTCGACTACCGCGTCGAACCGGCGCAGTACAAGCATTGGAAGTTGAATGTCGAGGGCAGCGTGGCCCGCCTGGTGCTCGACATCGCCGAGGACGGCGGCATCCGCCCGGGCTACAAGCTCAAGCTCAACAGCTACGACCTCGGCGTGGACGTCGAGCTCAACGACGCGCTCAACCGCGTGCGCTTCGAGCATCCCGAGGTGCGCAGCGTGATCGTGACCAGCGGCCGCGACCGGATCTTCTGCTCGGGCGCCAACATCTTCATGCTCGGCGTCTCGAGCCACGCCTGGAAGGTGAACTTCTGCAAGTTCACCAACGAGACGCGCAACGGCATCGAGGATTCGTCGAAGCACTCGGGCCTCAAATTCATCGCGGCCGTGAACGGCGCCTGCGCCGGCGGCGGCTACGAGCTGGCCCTGGCCTGCGACGAGATCGTGCTGGTGGACGACCGCTCCTCGGCCGTGTCGCTGCCCGAGGTGCCGCTGCTCGGCGTGCTGCCCGGCACCGGCGGCCTGACCCGCGTCACCGACAAGCGCCATGTGCGCCACGACCTGGCCGACATCTTCTGCACCAGCGTCGAAGGCGTGCGCGGCCAGCGCGCGGTTGACTGGCGCCTGGTCGACGCGATCGCCAAGCCTGCGCAGTTCGCTGCCACGGTGCAGGAACGCGCCGCGCAGCTCGCGGCCGGCAGCGACCGCCCGGCCGGCGCCAAGGGCGTGGCGCTGACCCGCCTCGAGCGCACCGACAGCGCCGACGGCATTGCCTACAGCCACGTCGACGTGAAGATCGACCGCAGCAAGCGCACCGCCACGATCACCGTCAAGGCGCCCACGGGCGCACAGCCGGCCGACGTGGCCGCCATCGAGGCCGCGGGCGCCGCCTGGTGGCCGCTCGCGATGTGCCGCGAACTCGACGATGCGATCCTCAACTTGCGCACCAACGAGCTCGACATCGGCACCTGGCTGCTCAAGACCGAAGGCGATGCCGATGCGGTGCTTGCGTCGGACGCCGTGATGCTGGCCCACAAGGACCACTGGCTGGTGCGCGAGACCATCGGCGCGCTGCGCCGCACGCTGGCGCGGCTCGACGTGTCCTCGCGCAGCCTGTTCGCGCTGATCGAGGCCGGCTCCTGCTTTGTCGGCACGCTCGCCGAGCTGGCCTTTGCCGCCGACCGCAGCTACATGCTCGCGCTGCCCGACAATGCCGGGCGCGCGCCGAAGCTGGTGCTGAACGAATTCAACTTCGGCTTCTTCCCGATGGTCAACGACCAGAGCCGTCTGCAGCGCCGCTTCTACGAAGAGGCCGCGCCGCTCGAGGCCGCGCGCGCCGCGGCCGGCCAGCCGCTCGATGCCGACCAGGCGCTGAAGCTCGGCCTCGTCACCGCTGCGCCCGACGACATCGACTGGGACGACGAGATCCGCATCGCCATCGAGGAGCGCGCCGCCATGTCGCCCGACGCGCTCACCGGCCTCGAAGCCAACCTGCGCTTCGCGAGCCGCGAGAACATGGCGACCCGCATCTTCGGCCGGCTCACGGCCTGGCAGAACTGGATCTTCAACCGCCCCAACGCCGTCGGCGAGAAGGGTGCCTTGAAGGTCTACGGCACCGGCGAGAAGGCCGGCTTCGACTTGAACCGCGTGTGAACTGGCAGCCCCTACAACCCAAGGAACAACGATGAGCACGATCAACTACAGCGAGAAGATCCCCAACAACGTCAACCTCGGCGAAGACCGCACGCTGCAGCGCGCGCTCGAAGGCTGGCAGCCCAACTTCATCAACTGGTGGGACGACGTGGGCCCCGAGGGCTCGACCAACCACGAGGTGTACCTGCGCACAGCCGTGAGCGTCGATCCGCAAGGCTGGGCCCAGTTCGGCCACGTGAAGATGCGCGACTACCGCTGGGGCATCTTCTTGAACCCGGGCGACGCCAACCGCGAGATCCACTTCGGCGACCACAAGGGTGAGAAAGCTTGGGCGGACGTGCCCGGCGAGCACCGCGCCAACCTGCGCCGCATCATCGTGACGCAGGGCGACACAGAGCCGGCCTCGGTCGAGCAGCAGCGCCACCTCGGCCTGACCGCGCCGTCGATGTACGACCTGCGCAACCTGTTCCAGATCAACGTCGAAGAGGGCCGCCACCTCTGGGCCATGGTCTACCTGCTGCACAAGCACTTCGGCCGCGACGGCCGCGAGGAAGCCGAGGCGCTGCTGCAGCGCACCTCGGGCGACGTCGACAACCCGCGCATCCTCGGTGCCTTCAACGAGAAGACGCCCGACTGGCTCGCGTTCTTCATGTTCACCTATTTCACCGACCGCGACGGCAAGTTCCAGCTGGCCGCGCTGGCCGAAAGCGCTTTCGATCCGCTCGCGCGGACCACCAAGTTCATGCTGACCGAAGAGGCGCACCACATGTTCGTGGGCGAGAGCGGCGTCTCGCGCGTGCTCTCGCGCACCGCGCAGGTCATGAACGAACTCAAGACCGACGACCCGCAGAAGGTGCGCGCCGCCGGCGCCATCGATTTGGGCACCATCCAGCGCTACCTGAACTTCCACTACAGCGTGACCATCGACCTGTTCGGTGCCGACCAGTCGAGCAATGCCGCCATCTTCTACAGCTCGGGCCTGAAGGGCCGCTACGAAGAAGGCAAACGCACCGACGACCACGTGCTCAAGGGCCAGACCTACAAGGTGCTCGAGGTCAAGGATGGCCAGCTCGTCGAGAAGGACGTGCCGATGCTCAACGCGCTCAACGAAGTGCTGCGCGACGACTTCATCAAGGACTCGGTGGCCGGCGTCGGCCGCTGGAACAAGGTGCTCGAGAAGGCCGGCATCCCGACCCGCCTGGTGGTGCCGCACAAGGCCTTCAACCGCCAGATCGGCGCGCTCGCGGGCATCAAGATGTCGCCCGAGGGCCGCGTGGTCAGCGAGACCGAATTTGCCGCCAAGAGGAACGAATGGCTGCCAAGCGCCGAGGACTTCGCCTTCGTGGCATCGTTGATGGGCCGCGTGGTCGAGCCGGGCAAGTTCGCCGGCTGGATCGCGCCGCCGGTGATGGGCATCAACCGCCAGCCGGTGGATTTCGAATACGTCCGCTTCGGTTGACGGGTATTTCTCCTTCCCCCGTTGGGGGAAGGCCGGGATGGGGGCCAGCAGCGTGACCACGACCAACGCCGCCGGCCCCCACCCAACCCTCCCCCGAAAGGGGAGGGCTTCAGGAGAAACAACATGGACATGGCCGTCGAAACCGGGATCATCAAGCAGCACCTGATCGATCCCGAGATCTGCATCCGCTGCAACACCTGCGAGGCCACCTGCCCGGTCAACGCGATCACGCACGACGACAACAACTACGTCGTGCGGGCCGACATCTGCAACGGCTGCATGGCCTGCATCTCGCCGTGCCCCACGGGCTCGATCGACAACTGGCGCACCATGCCCGTGGTGCGCGCGTACACCATCGAGGAACAGCTGGCCTGGGAGTCGCTGCCGCCCGAGCTGCCGCCCGAGGAACTCGAGGCCGCAGGCGCATCCGCGGAGCCTGCCGCAGCCGCGGCACCGGCCGCAGTGCCGGCGGAGAGCGCCGCCGCCGTCGATTCCGTCGAGCCGGTCTTCAATTCCGCGCAGTTCGGCGCCACCGTGCCGCCCTGGTCGGCCGCGCACGCCTACACGAATCTCTTCCCACCGAAGACGCCGACCACGGCCACCGTCGTGGGCAACTTCAACTGCACCGAAGCCGGCTTCGACAGCGAAACGCACCACATCGTGCTCGACTTCGGCGTGGTGCCGTTCCCGGTGCTCGAAGGCCAATCGATCGGCATCGTGCCGCCGGGCACCGACGCGCTGGGCAAGCGCCACCATGCGCGGCAGTACTCGGTGGCCAGCCCGCGCAACGGCGAGCGGCCCGGCTACAACAACGTCTCGCTCACCGTGAAGCGCGTGACCGAAGACCATCAGGGCAGTCCGGTGCGCGGCATCGCCTCCAACTACGTCTGCGACCTCAAGGTGGGCGACACGGTGCAGGTGGTCGGTCCGTTCGGCGCCTCGTTCCTGATGCCGAACCATCCGAAGTCGCACATCGTGATGATCTGCACCGGCACCGGCAGCGCCCCCATGCGCGCCATGACCGAATGGCGCCGACGCCTGCGCAAGAGCGGCAAGTTCGAGGGCGGCAAGCTCATGCTGTTCTTCGGGGCGCGCACGCAGCAGGAGCTGCCGTACTTCGGGCCGCTGCAGTCGCTGCCAAAGGATTTCATCGACATCAACCTCGCGTTCTCGCGCACGCCCGGCAGCCCCAAGCGCTACGTGCAAGACCTGATGCGCGAGCGCGCTGCCGACCTCGCGGTGCTGCTGAAGGACGGCGCGAGCCACTTCTACGTCTGCGGCCTCAAGAGCATGGAAGAGGGCGTGGTGCTCGCGCTGCGCGACATCGCGAAGGAGGCGGGGCTTGACTGGGACGCCGTGGGCGGTGCGCTCAAGCGCGAAGGCCGGCTGCACCTCGAGACGTACTGAGCGCCGGCGAATGAAGTTCGCCGACTTCCAAGCGGGCCAGGTCATCGAGGCCGGGCCCTACGTGCTGACCGAAGCCGAACTCGTGCGCTTCGCGAAGGACTACGACCCGCAGTGGTTCCACACCGACGCCGAGGCTGCGGCCGGCAGCCCCTTCGGCGGGCTCATTGCAAGCGGCTGGCACACCTGCGCGATCGCGATGCGCCTGGTCGTCGGTGCCGCACTCGAGGGCTCCGAATCGTTCGCCTCGCCGGGGCTCGAGCATGTGCGCTGGCCGAACCCGGTGCGGCCCGGCGACGCGCTGCGGCTCGTCGCCGACGTGATCGAGGTGCGGCGCTCCGAGAAGCGGCCCACGCTCGGCATCCTGCGCTGGCGCTGGCAGCTGTTCAACCAGCGCGAGATGCTGGTGCTCGATGCCGAGGTCACGAGCCTGTTCAGGCTCCAAGCCGCGACCTGATCAAGAAAAGCCCGCGAGGCGCTGCGGGCTCCGGCTGCGGGTACCGCGGCGCGCTTACTTCCGGATCTCGGCGCCACCCACGGCCCCGGTGGCGCCGCTCACTGCATTCGTGGTCCCACCGCCTCAACTGCGTTTGTCGCCATGTGCGCCGTGGGCGCGCGGGGTGTGGGCGCCCTCCGTCGGCGGAGACGGGGGGTGAAGCGTTTGGCCGTCCGCTGCATCGAGGCAGCGGATGGGTTCGAAAGAATCTGTTGTGCGCTGCTTCACGTCTGGTAGCGCCGCGGCGCCAATGACCGTTCCGCACGCAGGGTCTGCCGCACAGCAGCCAGGCAACATGCATTTCATGCAACTCATAATGTTGCATGAAACGAGACAGCAAGCTTTCCGGCGTTCTCCACGCGCTGCTTCACATGGCCGAGATGGACGAGCCCGTCACGTCCGAAACGCTCGCCATGGCGATGCAGACCAACCCCGTCGTGGTGCGGCGCGCGATGGCCGGTCTGCGCGAGGCAGGCCTCGTGAGTTCGGCCAAGGGGCATGGCGGCGGGTGGGTGCTGTCGTGCCCGCTCGACGCGGTGACGCTCGGCGACATCCACCAGGCGGTGGGTTCGCCGGCGCTGCTGGCCATCGGCAACCGCACCGAAAGCCCGGGCTGCATCGTCGAGCAGGCGGTGAACGCGGCGCTCGACGGTGCCTGTCGCGACGCCGAGGCGCTCCTGCTCGCGCGGTTCAACGGCATCACGCTGGCCGATCTCTCCAGGGACTTTCATCGCCGCATGACGGGCGGCGGTTTCAACCTCAAGGACATTCAACATGCACTGTGACGCTCTGATCGTGGGCGGCAGCTTCGCCGGCCTTTCCGCTGCCCTGCAGCTCGCGCGCGCCCGAAAAAACGTCTGCATCGTGGATGCGGGCGCGCCGCGCAACCGCTTTGCCGAAGCCGCGCACGGCTTCTTCGGGCAGGACGGCACGCCGCCCCTGAAGATGATGGCCGATGCGCGCGCCAAGGTGCTCGCCTATCCGAACGCCAGCTTTATCGAAGGCCGCGTGACCGAGGCCCGGCCGGACGGAACCGGCGGCTTCGCGGCCACGCTCGAAGACGGCCGGCAGCTCTCGGCCGCGCGCATCGTGCTGGCCTTCGGCGTGGAGGATGGGTTTCCCGACATCGCCGGCGTGCGCGAGCGCTGGGGCCGGAGCGTGCTGCACTGCCCGTACTGCCACGGCTACGAGGTCAGCGGCCGGCGCCTCGGCGTGCTGATCGAGCCGCCGCACACGCCCGATCACGCGATCCTGTTCACCGAATGGGGCCCGGCCACGCTGTTCCTCCACGAGGGCAGCCTGCCGGACGCGGAGATGCGCGCGAAGCTCGAGGCGCGCGGCGTGGCGATCGAGCCGGGCCGCATTGCAGCGCTCGAGGGGCCGTCGCCCACCGCGCTGTCGAGCGTGCGCCTCGAGAACGGGCGGCGCGTGCCGCTCGACGCGATGTTCATCGTGCCGCGCACGCGTCTCGCGAGTCCGCTGGCCGAACAGCTTGGCTGTGCGATTGACGCGGGCGGCTTCGGACCGATGATCCGCACCGACGCCATGAAGATGACCACCGTGCCCGGCGTGTTCGCGGCCGGCGATGCGGCCATGATGTTCCACAACGCCACCATGGCCTCGGCCGACGGGGTGATGGCCGGGATCTCGCTGCACCGGGCGTCGGTCTTCGGCGGCTGATCCAAGCGGCTCAAAAAATCAGGCTATAATTCGCGGCTCGAAATGCGGGAATAGCTCAGTTGGTAGAGCGCAACCTTGCCAAGGTTGAGGTCGAGAGTTCGAGACTCTTTTCCCGCTCCACATTTCTTGCAAAAGGCCACCCCTGCGGTGGCCTTTTGCTTTTTGCGGCCGCCGTTCAGCCTTTGGCCGGCAGCACCATGCCGCGGCTTTCGCCGAAGCCGATGCGCGCATGGCCCGGCTTCTCGCACCAGCCGCGCAGCATCACCGCGTCGCCATCTTCCAGGAAGCCGCGCTGTTCGCCGTGCGCCAGCGTGACCGGGCTCTGCGCCGCGCGTGTCAGCTCGATGATCGCGCCGGCCTCGCCCGGGCCGGGCCCCGACACCGTGCCGCTGCCGAACAGATCGCCCGCGTTGAGCTGGCAGCCGCCCACGGTGTGGTGCGCCACCATCTGCGCCACGCTCCAGTACTGGTGCCTGAAGCTCGTGCGCGACAGGCGCGAGGCGCCATGCCCGCCGCTGCGCGCCTGCTCGCTTTCGAGCCAGACTTCGAGCTGGATGTCGATCGCGCCGCTTTCGCGGTTCCGCGCGTCTTCCAGGTAGGCGAGCGGCTGGGGATCGGCGGGCGCGCGCGTCCATGCCTGGCGGTAGGGCGCGAGCGCCTCCATCGTCACGATCCATGGCGAGACGGTGGTCGCGAAGTTCTTCGCCAGGAACGGCCCGAGCGGCGCCATTTCCCAGAACTGGATGTCGCGCGCCGACCAGTCGTTGAGCAGGCAGATGCCGAAGATGTGGTCCTCGGCATGCGCGAGCGGGATCGCCTCGCCGGCTGCGTTGCCCTCGCCGATCCAGATGCCGAGTTCGAGCTCGTAGTCGAGCCGCGCGCAGGCATGGTAGGTCGGTGCCTTCGCGCCGGGCGCCAGCGTCTGGCCCATCGGGCGATGAAAGCGCTGGCCGCTGACGCCGATGGTCGAGACACGCCCGTGGTAGGCGGTCGGAATCCAGCGGAAGTTCGGCGTCACGTCGCCTTCGGGGTTCATGAGCCGGCTGATGTTCAGCGCATGGTCGATCGAGGTGTAGAAGTCGGTGTAGTCGCCGATGCGCGCCGGCACGGTGAACTCGACCTCGGCCTGCGGCACCAGGCACTCGCGCATCGCTTCGACAGTGGCCGCGGTCGCGTCGGCGTGCAGCAGCGCGAAGAGCGCATGGCGCAAGGCCTGCCACGCGCTGCCGCCGAGCGCGAAGAGATCGTTCAGGGCGGGCAGCGCCGCGGCGCGCGCCGCATCGAGTGCAAGGCCGTCGAGCAGCGGGCGCGTCGCGAGTGCAGCCATGTCGACGACCTGGTCGCCGATCGCCACGCCGCCGCGAAACGGCTCGGGGCTGCCGAGGCGGCGGAACACCGCATGTGGCAGGTTCTGAACCGGAAAGTCGCTGCCCGCAGCATTGGCGCTGGCCACCCAGCTGCGGGCGTCGGCATCGTGCGTGTGATTGAGCGTGATCATGGTCTTGACCTTCCGCGCGTCAGACCGACGCCATCAGCGCGTCGTCGAAGATCGCCACGGCGCGCGTCCAGCCCGCCGAGGCGCCGCGGATCTTGTGCGGAAAGCAGCTGATGAAGAAGCCCGTGGGCGGCAGCACCTCGAGGTTGTGCAGCTTCTCGATGTGGCAGTAGCCGATGTCGCGGCCGGCCTTGTGGCCTTCCCAGATCAGCGAGGCGTCGTTCGTCTCACCGTATTTCTTGGCCGTGTGCACGAAGGGCGCGTCCCAGCTCCATGCGTCGGTGCCCGTGAGGCGAACGCCGCGCTCGAGCAGATACATCGTGGCTTCATAGCCCATGCCCGCGCCGGCCGAGACGTAGTCCGGGTTGCCGTAGCGTTTGCCAGCGCGCGTGTTGACGACCACGATCTCGAGCGGGCTCAGCGTGTGGCCGATGCGCTTGAGCTCGGCTTCCACGTCGGCCGCGGTCACCACGTAGCCGTCCTCGAAATGGCGGAAGTCGAGCTTCACGCCCGGCTGGAAGCACCATTCGAGCGGCACGTCGTGGATCGCGATCGCGGGCTTCTTCTCGCCGAGCGCCTTGTCCATGGTCGAGTGGAAGTGGTAGGGCGCATCGAGGTGCGTGCCGTTGTGCGTCGACAGCTGCACCAGCTCGACCGCCCAGCCTTCGCCGTCGGGCAGGTCTTCCTTCTTCAGGCCCGGGAAGAAGGGCTCGATCTGCTCGTAGGTCTGTTCGTGCGTGAAGTACTGGATCTTCGGCGCGAAGGCCGGCGGGTCGGAGAGCACGTCGTTCTCCAGGAAGATCGACAGGTCGACGAATTTGCGTGGCATCGGGGCGCTCCTTCTGTGGGGATTTCGGGTGGATGTGGGTTCTACGGCTGCTGCCACCGCAGCAAGCGTTTCTCCGCAAAGGCCAGCAGCGCATTGCTCACGAAGCCGATCAGCCCGAGCAGCACGATGCCGGCAAAGAGATCGCTCGCGCGAAAGGCGCGCGCCGCGAGAAGAATGGCCTGGCCGAGCCCGCTCTGCGAGGCGATCATCTCGCCCACCACGGCCACGATCAGCGCAATGGTCAGCGCGAGCCGCATGCCGGCCAGGATGTCGGGCAGGGCGTTGGGCAGGCCCACTTTCCAGACGAAGGCGGCGCGCGACATCTGCAGGCAGCGCGCCACCTCGGCGAGCCGCGGCTCCACGGCCGCGAAGCCGTGCACCGTGGCCAGCAGCACCGGCCACATCGCGCCGAAGGCCACGACGAACAGCACCATGTTCGGGTTCAGGCCGAAGATCGAGATCGCGAGCGGCAGCAGTGCCGAGGCCGGCAGCGGCCGCACGAACTCGAGCGTCGGCTGTACCCAGGCACGCACCGCGGGCGAGACGCCGATGGCCGCACCGAGCACCACGCCGAACAGCGACGCGAGCAGCCAGCCCTGCACCATGCGGCCCACCGTGGCTTGCGTGTAGGCGAGCAGTTCGCCGTTGCCGCCATCGCCCTTCAGGTTGAGCCCTTCGAGCAGGCTCGCGAAGGTGGCCTGCGGCGTCGGCAGGAACACGCGGCTCACCCAGCCCGCATTGCTCGCAACCCACCACAGCGCCACCAGCGCGCCGAACACGGCGAGCGGACCGAACCAGTCCGAGGCCGCTCGATGCTTCACCGTGCTCATGGCAGCACCCCCATGCGCCGCGCCACCGTGCGCTGCAGCAGCACCATGCCCGCGTTGACCGCGAAGCCCACCACCCCGATCCAGCCCAGCCAGGCGAGCATCAGCGCGGGATCGAAGCTCTGCTGCGCGATCATCATCGCGTAGCCCATGCCATGCGGATTGGCCGCGATCTCGACCGTGACGGCCACCACCAGCGCCACCGCCACGCCGAGCCGCAGCGCGACGAAGAGCCGCGGCACGATCGCCGGCAGCACGATCTTGAAGGCGCGCTCGCGTGCCGAGAGCCCGAGCACGCGGCTCACCTCGAGCAGGCGCGGCTCGATCTGCTGCACGGCCGACTGCACCAGCACCAGCAGCGGCCAGAAGGTGGCAAAGCCGACGATCGCCACTTCCATGCGCACGCCGAAGCCGAAGGCCAGCATCGCGAGCGGAATCAGCGCCACTGACGGCACTGGCCGCAGCACCTCGATCGACAGCGAGCCGAGCCGCGCCGCGCGGCGCGACAGGCCCAGCGCCAGCCCGAGCGCAATGCCGAGCACCGCGCCCAGCAGCAGCCCGAGCGCCGCGGTGCCGAGCGTGAAACCCGTGGCCTGCCAGAGCGAGCCGTCGAGCGCCGCGCCGACGAAGGCCTTCGCCGCTGCACTGGGGGGTGCGAGCGCGTCGCTGCCCAGCGCCGCCGCGCGCCTCGCATACCACTCGAAGGCGCCGATCAGCAGCGCCGGCAGCACCCACGGCCGCAGCCAGCGAAGCAGGCGCGGTTCAGTCATGGCTCTGCTCGATGAACGCGAAGAGCTCGCGCCGCAGCCGCAGGTAGTCCGGGTGCTCCTTGGTCGTGAGCTGGTCGCGCGGGCGCGGGATCTTCACGTCGATCATGCGCGCGAGGCTTGGCCGTCCCGGCCCGGGATTGGCCTGCAGCGCGATCACGCGGTCGCCGAGGTAGATTGCCTCTTCGAGGTCATGCGTGACGAACAGCACCGTCAGGCCGTCGTCGCGCACCAGCCGGGCCAATTCGTCCTGCAGGCCCTGGCGCGTGAGCGCATCCAGCGCGCCGAAGGGCTCGTCCATCATCATGAGTTCGGGCTTCTGCGCCAGGCAGCGCGCGATCTGCGCGCGCTGCTGCATGCCGCCCGAAAGCTGCACCGGAAACTTCTGCGCATGCTTCGCCAGGCCCACCTTCGCGAGCACCTCGGTGATGCGCGGCGCACGCTCGGCTTTCGGCACGCCGGCCGCTTCGAGTGCGAGGCTCACGTTGCCTTCGACCGTGCGCCAGGGCAGCAGCGCGCGGCCGTAGTCCTGGAACACGAAGGCCACCTCGCGCGAGGGCGCCTCGACCGCCACGCCGTTGCGCCGCACCGCGCCCGCGCTCGCCGCCACCAGGCCGCTGGCCGCGCGCAGCAGCGTGGTCTTGCCGCAGCCGCTCGGGCCGACGATGCAGACGAACTCGCCGCGCGCCACGTCGAACGACGTGGGCGACAGGATCTCGCGTCCGCCGAGACGGATCGCGACGCCGTCGAAGCGAAGAAAGTCGGCCCCGGCGCTCACTTGGCGATCAGCTTCGCGACGTCGATCGGGGTCCTGAGCATGTCCTGGTCCTTCATCAGGCCGACCCAGTAGCCCAGCTGCTTCTCGGTCACGGTCGGGCCGGGCGGCGAGATCTGGATCTTCGCGAGCACCTCGGGCGGCAGCTTGATGTACTTGCCGATGGCCGCGCGCACCTTGGCGTCGTTCTTCGGCTGCTGCATGAAGGTGGCGGCCTCGACCAGCGATTCGCGGAACGCGCGCGCCGCCGCCGGGTGCTTCTGCACCCACTCGCGCTTGGCCGCATGCACGATGGTCTGGTTGTTCTCGGGCAGGAAGGTCGAGTAATACGACGCCACGTAGCCCGCGCCGCTTTCGGTGATGCGGCTCATGAACGGATCGGCCGACACCACCGCGTCGACCGAGCCGCCGCGCAGCAGGTCGGCATGTTGCGGGAACGAGGCTTCGACGAAGTTGACCTTGCGGTGGTCCACGCCGCTGTCCTTGAGCCAGGCACGGAAGGTCACGTGCAGGAAGGCGCCGAGCCCCGGCACGCCGATCTTCTTGCCCACGCAGTCCTGCGGCGTCTTGATGTTCGAGCCGGCGCGCGCCACCAGGCCGAAGCCCGTGATGGTCTTCGACGTGAGGCCGCCGCCGGCCACGAGCACCAGGTCGAGTCCGCCGTCCACCGCCTGCAGGAACACCGAAGGCGTGGGCCCGCCGATCTGCAGCGAATCGGACTGCAGCGCGGCGGGAATGGTCGAGTTGAGCGGAATGAACTTGAGCGCCACATCGAGGTTGCGCTTCTTGAAGTAACCCTCTTCGGCGGCCACGAAGACCGAGGCGAAGTCGGACACGGCTGTGTAGCCGAACACGATCTTGGGGTTCTCCTGCGCGCGCGCAGGCAGCGCCGCGGCGGCCGATGCGGCGCCCAGCGCCGACAGCAGGGTGCGTCGATTCATCATTTCTTTTGTCTCCTTGAGGTTGTTTTCTTTGGGGTCGCCTTGGGTCGCGGCAGCGCTGCGCGCAGCCCGCCGACGATGAAGTTGACGAGCATCGGCGCCACGGCCGGATCGCTGCGCCGGTTCTCGCCCCGCGACAGCCGTTCGATGCGGGCGTCGCTCAGGTGGTGCAGCAGCGCACCGAGCGCGAACTGGTAGCCCCAGGCGGCCTGGCTGCGCGTGGCATGCGGCAGCGCGACGTGCAGCGCATCGATGTAGGCCTCGGCCAGCGGATCGAAGTAGCCGCGCAGCACGCGGTCGGCTTCCTCGGACGCGTGGTAGAGCTCGCGCGCCACCAGCAGCGCGTAGTACTCGCCCTCGGCGCTCGCGCGCAGCGCCAGCACGGGCGCGGTGAAGGCTTCGATGATGCGCGGCAGCGTGCGTGCGTCGTCGGGGTCGATGTCGACCGCCGCGAGCCCCGCAAGCCGCTCCTCGATGCTGTGGCTCCAGTGCTCGAAGATGGCATGGAAGAGTTCGTGCTTGGGACCGAAGTAATAGCCCACGAGCGCGAGCGGCACGGCGGCCTCTTCGGCGATCTGGCGGATCGTGACCGCGTGGTAGCCATGCTGCGCGAAGAGCTTCTCGGCGGCCAGCAGGATGGCCTGCCGGCGGTCGGGCCGCGGCGCCTCGGCGGCCGCGGGCGAGCGCTTGCGGGTGCTTCGCCGGGCGGTGGGGGTGCGCGCATCCATGGCCGGTATTGAACGCCTGTACAAAACTGTTGAACACACGTGCAAACCCTGAGGTCTATTCCTCTTGAGCCGCGCGTGGCGCGGCATTACGCTCGTGCCCATGCCTGCGCCTAACCTTCCCGCCCCCAACATCCCCCAGATCCGCCTGTACCAGAACTGGCTGCGCGACGAGCGCGGCCTCTCCTTCGACAGCTACGACGCGCTCTGGCGCTGGTCGGTGACCGACCTCGACGCGTTCTGGCAGAGCATCTGGGACTACATGGGCATGCACTCGCCCACGCCGCACACGGCAGTGCTGGCCAAGGCGCGCATGCCCGGCGCGACGTGGTTCCCGGGCGCCCAGGTCAACTACGTGCGCGAGGTGCTGCGCCATGCCGACGCGGCGCATGCGGCCGGCATGCCCGCGATCGTGAGCGACGACGAACTCGGCCGGGTGCGCGAGATGTCATGGCCCGAGCTGCGCCGGCAGGTGGCCTCGGTCGCGCTCACGCTGCGCGCGCTCGGCGTGCGGCGCGGCGACCGCGTGGCCGCCTACATGCCGAACGTGCCTGAGACCATGGTGGCCTTCCTCGCGTGCTCGAGCATCGGCGCGGTGTGGAGCGTGTGCGCGCCCGACATGGGCACGGCCGCGGTGGCCGACCGCTTCCGCCAGATCGAGCCCACGCTGCTGATCGCGGCCGACGGCGTGCACTACGGCGGCAAGCCGATCGACCGCAGCGCCGTGGTGCAGGAACTGCGCGACGCGCTGCCCAGCGTGCAGAAGCTGCTGCTGGTGCGCACGCCGCATGCCGCGCACCAGCTTGCGGCCAACGCCGACTGGCTGGACGCCATCGCGTGCGACGACGCCGAGGTGGCGGCCTTCGAGCCCGAGTGGCTGCCTTTCGACCATCCGATCTGGATCGTCTATTCGAGCGGCACCACCGGCCTGCCCAAGCCGATCGTGCACGGGCAGGGCGGCATCCTCCTCACGATGTACGCGTGCGGCCTGCACAACGACGTGGGCACGAGCTACGGCGCCAACAACTTCGGCGAGCGCTTCCATTGGTACAGCTCGACCGGCTGGGTCATGTGGAACTGCCAGCTCGGGGGCCTGGCCTTCGGCGCGACCGCGGTCATCTACGACGGGCATCCGGCGGGCAGCAAGGAAAAGCCCGACTGGGCCGTGCTCTGGCGCTTCGTCGCCAAGCACCGCATCACCTTCTTCGGCGCGGGCGCGGCCTATTTCACGAATTGCATGAAGGCCGGCGTGGTGGCCGCCGACTGCGGCGATCTTTCGCGCGTGCGCGCGCTCGGCAGTACCGGCTCGCCGCTGTCGGAAGAGGTGCAGCGCTGGGGCACGCAGCAGATCCTCGGTGCGGGCGCGAAGGAGGTCTGGTGGTGCAACATCTCCGGCGGCACGGATTTCTGCGGCGCCTTCATCGGCGGCAACCGCGAACTGCCCGAGGTGCCCGGCCAGATGCAGTGCCGCGAACTCGGCCATGCCGTCGAAGCCTGGAACGAAGCGGGCGAGCCGGTCATTGGCGAAGTCGGCGAGCTGGTCTGCACGCAGCCGATCCCGTCGATGCCGCTGTGTTTCTGGGGCGACGAAGGCAACGCGCGCTACCTGTCGAGCTACTTCGATACCTACCCCGGGGTCTGGCGCCATGGCGACTGGATCAGGATCGGCGAGGACGGCGGCTGCATCATCTACGGCCGCAGCGACGCGACCATCAACCGGCAGGGCCTGCGCATGGGCACGAGCGAGATCTACAGCGCCGTCGAAGGCCTCGCCGAGGTGCTCGACTCGATGGTGGTCGACCTCGAATACCTCGGTCGCGACAGCTACATGCCGCTGTTCGTGGTGCTGCGGCCCGGTGTCGCGCTCGACGACGCGATGCGCACGAAGATTCACAACGCCATCAAGACCTCGCTCTCGCCGCGCTTCCTGCCGAACGACATCTTCCAGGTGGCCGAGATCCCGCGCACGCTCTCGGGCAAGAAGCAGGAACTGCCGATCAAGAAGCTGCTGCTCGGCCAGCCGATCGAAAAGGTGGTCAACCGCGAGGCCATGGCCAACCCCGGGTCGCTCGACTGGTTCGTTGCGTTCGCGGCGCAGCGGGCGTCCTCGTCCGCGGTGCAGGACGAAGCCTAGCTCGCGTCGTGAAAGATGATGCCGAGCGTGTGCCGCTGCCCCGAACGCACGCGGCTCACGCCATGGCGCATGGTCACGCGGTAGGTGCCGCGCGTGCCCGCCACCGGCCGCTGGTTGACGGCAAAGACCACGGCCTCGCCCTGCGCCAGCGCCACCACTTCGGCGCGTGACTGCATGCGCGGGCGCTGTTCGGTCAGCACGAACTCGCCGCCGCTGAAATCCTCGCCGGGCCGGCTCAGCAGCACGGTGAGCTGCAGCGGAAACTGCAGTTCGCCGTAAAGGTCCTGGTGCAGGCAGTTGTAGTCGCCCTCGTCGTAGCGCAGCAGCAGCGGCGTGGGGCGCAGCTGGCCGGCCGCATGGCAGCGCGCAAGGTAGTCGGCGTGGGTGGTGGGAAAGTCGGCCGGTTGCCCCATGGCCGAGCGCCACGCGTTCGCGAGCAGCACGAGCCGCGCATAGAGCGCGCTGCGCCATGCGGCCAGCATCGGCGGCAGCGGGTTCGCGAAGTACTGGTATTCGCCCTGGCCGAAACCGTGGCGCTGCATCACCACGCGGCTGCGGAAGCGACCCGGCTCGTCGTACATCGCGGCCAGCGTACGGCATTCGTCGGGGCCGAACAGCACACCGGTGTTGGCGCAGCCGCGCGCGGCGAGTTCGCTGTCGATGCGGGGCCAGTCGAGGGCGGCGACGGCGCGCGCGGGAGAAGAAGAAAAAGAAGTCTGCATGCCGCCAGTCTCGCGTGGAGGCGCTGGCGCTGCTGGCCGTTTCCGGACCTCGGTCTTCGGCGGTTTTCGGCCGGGTGGCTACAGCCAGGTGCCGCCGGTCGGCATCTGGATCGTCGTGGCGGGGTCGCCGCTGCTGACGAGCGAATCGATCGCGATGCTCAGAATCGAAATGAAGATGCTCGCGAAGAACGCGGTCCAGAAGCCCGAGAGCTTGAACCCGCGCACCAGCGCGGCCACGAGCATGATCATCAGCGCGTTGATCACGAGCAGGAAGAGGCCCAGGGTCAGCAGCGTCAGCGGCAGCGTGAGGACGATCAGGAGCGGCTTGACGACCGCATTGGCCAGGCCGAGCAGCAGCGCCGAGACCACGAGCGCGGAGGTGGTCTCGAACTTGAGCCCGCGAAAGATCAGGCTCGCCACCCACAGCGAGAGCGCCGTGATGGTCCAGTGCACGAGAAAGGGGACGAGGTTGTTGAGCATGGCGGAGCGGCAAGCGGGAAGAGGGCGGCCCATCATATCGGCCGCGCTCGGCCCCGGCTTGTCAGCCGCCGCGCCGCGCCTCGGCCAGCAGCCAGTCGCTGAAGTACTTGAGCAGCGGGCGCTGGTCGGCGCGCTCCGGCGTTACCAGGTAGTAGTTGCGCTCGCCCGAAAGCGGCCGCGCGCAGGCCACCACGAGTTCGCCGCGCGCGAGTTCGTCGGCCACCAGCATGGTCGGCATCAGCGCCACGCCGAGCCCGTGCGATGCCGCGGCCGCCAGGATGGAGAACAGCTCGTAGCGCGGCCCGCCGCGCGCGGTGGGTGCATCGATGCGCTGCGCGTCGAACCACTGCCGCCAGCCGTCGGGCCGCGTGCTCTGCTGCAGCAGCGGCATCTTCGCGATGGCCGCGGGCGCCACGGACCGGCCGCGCGGCAGCAGCGACGGGCTGCACACCGGCACCACGTCCTCGTGCATCAGCAGCAGCGCGCGCGTGCCGGCCCAGTTCTCGACCTGCGCCGGCGTGCCGGCGTAGAGGGCGGCATCGAACTCGGCATCGGCGAACAGAAAGGGCCGGGTGCGCGTCTCGATGTGCACCACCACGTCGGGCTGCAGCGCCGCGAAGCCCTTGAGGCGCGGCATCAGCCAGCGCGTGGCGAAGGTGGGCACGGCCGCGAGCGACAGCGAGCCGCCCTCGCCCTGGTGGGCCATGGCATCAAGCGTGTCGCGCTCCATCGCCTCGAGCCGCCGGGCGGTCTGGCGCGCGTAGGCCGCGCCGCTCGCGGTCAGTGCCACGCCATGGCGCGTGCGGCGGAACAGCGCCACGCCGAGGAAGGCCTCGAGCGTGCCGATCTGGCGCGACACCGCACTCTGCGTGAGCGCGAGCTCCTGCGCGGCGCGGGTGTAGCTTTCATGCCGTGCCGCGGCATCGAAGCACACGAGGGTCTGCAGGGGCGGAATCTTGCGGCGCATGTATGCCGCGAGTGTATGACTGGAAACCTGCGGTTACCAGAGAGACGGCTTCACTAGATGCACAAGATGTGCGTTGAACGCATATCTGGGTGAGGATTCATCGTTTGCGCCCGGCCTGCAGCGGGGCTAGGATCGGGCCATTCCCCCGTCTTTTCGCCTTTCCTTTTCTTCCCCCCTTTTCCGGAGACAGCCACATGGCCGCCAAAGCGCAATTCCATTGGGACGACCCCCTTCTTCTCGACCAGCAGCTGACCGACGAAGAACGCATGATCCGCGATGCGGCCAACGCCTACTGCCAGGAGCGCCTGGCGCCCCGCGTCATCGAAGGCTTCCGCAGCGGCGAAACCGACCCCGCCATCTTCCGCGAAATGGGCGCGCTCGGCCTGCTGGGCCCGACGATTCCCGAGCAGTACGGCGGCCCCGGCCTCAACTACGTGGCCTACGGCCTGATCGCGCGCGAAGTCGAGCGCGTCGATTCGGGCTATCGCTCGATGGCCAGCGTGCAGAGCTCGCTCGTGATGGTGCCGATCTTCGAATTCGGCACCGAAGGCCAGAAGCAGAAGTTCCTGCCCAAGCTCGCCACCGGCGAATGGATCGGCTGCTTCGGCCTGACCGAGCCCGACCACGGCTCCGACCCCGGCAGCATGGCCACGCGCGCCAAGAAGGTGCCGGGCGGCTATTCGCTCTCGGGCTCGAAGATGTGGATCAGCAACTCGCCGATCGCCGACGTGTTCGTGGTGTGGGCCAAGGAAGTCAGCGAGAGCGGCGCCGTCGGCCCGATCCGCGGCTTCGTGCTCGAGAAGGGCATGAAGGGCCTCAGCGCACCGGCGATCCACGGCAAGGTGGGCCTGCGCGCCAGCATCACCGGCGAGATCGTGATGGACGGCGTGTTCTGCCCCGAGGAGAACGCCTTTCCCGAAGTGCAGGGCCTCAAGGGTCCGTTCACCTGCCTCAACAGCGCGCGCTATGGCATCTCGTGGGGGGCGCTCGGCGCGGCCGAAGACTGCTGGCACCGCGCCCGCCAGTACACGCTCGACCGCAAGCAGTTCGGCCGCCCGCTCGCCGCGAACCAGCTGATCCAGAAGAAGCTCGCCGACATGCAGACCGAGATCACGCTCGGCCTGCAGGGCAGCCTGCGCCTCGGCCGCATGAAGGACGAGGGCACGGCCGCGGTCGAGATCACCTCGATCATGAAGCGCAACAACTGCGGCAAGGCGCTCGACATCGCGCGCCTGGCACGCGACATGATGGGCGGCAACGGCATCAGCGACGAGTTCGGCGTGGCACGCCACCTGGTCAACCTCGAGGTGGTCAACACCTACGAGGGCACGCACGACATCCACGCGCTGATCCTGGGCCGTGCGATCACGGGCATTGCCGCATTTTCAAACTGACCCGGCCGAACGACCGCATGACCCAACCCGCAGCGCTCGACGGCATCAAGGTGCTGGACCTGTCCCGCGTGCTCGCGGGCCCGTGGTGCACGCAGATCCTCGCGGACCTGGGCGCCGACGTCGTCAAGATCGAGCGCCCCGGCGTGGGCGACGACACGCGCACCTGGGGCCCGCCCTTCGTGAAGGATGCGAACGGCAACGACACCGACCAGGCGAGCTACTTCACCGCCTGCAACCGCAACAAGCGCTCGGTCACGGTCGACATGGCCACGCCCGACGGGCAGGCGCTGCTCCGGCAGATGGCCTCGCAGGCCGACATCGTGGTGGAGAACTTCAAGACCGGTGGCCTCGCGCAGTACGGCCTCGACCACCACAGCCTGCGCGCGGCCAACCCGCGGCTCATCTACTGCAGCGTGACGGGCTTCGGCCACGACGGCCCCTATGCCGAGCGCGCGGGCTACGACCTGATGATCCAGGCCATGACCGGCATGATGAGCATCACCGGACGTCCCGACGGCGAACCCGGCGGCGGTCCGCTGCGCGTGGGCGTGGCACTCACCGACCTGTTCACCGGCGTCTACGCGAGCACCGCGATCCTCGCGGCGCTGCAGGTGCGCGACCGCACGGGCGAAGGCCAGCACATCGACATGGCGCTGCTCGACGTCGGCATGGCGATCCTCGCCAACCAGGCGAGCGCGTTCCTCAACACCGGCCATGCACCCGAGCGCCAGGGCAACACCCACCCGAGCCTCGCGCCCTACCAGGACTTCCCGACGGCCGACGGCGCGATGCTGCTGGCCGTCGGCAACAACGGCCAGTTCGCGCGCTTCTGCGAGGCGGCCGGCCATGCCGAATGGGCGGCCGACGCGCGCTTTGCCACCAACACGCTGCGCGTGAAGCACCGCGGCGTGCTCATACCGATGATGGAGGCGCTCACGCGCACGCGCAGCACCGCCGACTGGGTCGCGCTGCTCGAGGACAAGGCCGTGCCCTGCGGCCCCATCAACGACATCGCGCAGGCCTTCGACGATGCGCAGGTGAAGGCGCGCGGGCTGGCCGTCACGCTGCCGCGCGACGCGGGCGACGGCATCGCGAGCATCACCGGCGTGGCGAGCCCGCTGCGCCTTTCGGCCACGCCGCCCGTGCTGCGGCATGCGCCGCCGGCGCTCGGGCAGCACACGCGCGAGGTGCTGGCCGAGTTCGGTGTCGACGCTGCGCGCTTCGAGGCATTGCGCGCGGCCGGGGTGGTCTGACACACTGGCGGGCATGGTCACCCGCCCGCCGCCGAATCCGCCCGCCGCACCGTTCGCGCTGCTGCGCATCGACCACATCGTGCTGCGCGTGCGCGACACCGAGCGCGCCATCGGCTTCTACTGCGGCGTGCTCGGCTGCACCGTCGAGAAGCGCCGGGACGACCTCGGCCTCGTGCACCTGCGCGCCGGTGCGAGCCTGATCGACCTGGTCTCGCACGACGGCCGGCTCGGCCGGCAGGGCGGCGCGCTCGCGGGGCCCGAGGGGCGCAACGTCGATCACCTGTGCCTGCGCATCGAGCCCTTCGACGAAGCGGCCATCCGCGCGCTGATGGCGCAGCACGGCGTGCCGGTGAACGGCGAGGTGCAGAACAACTTCGGTGCCGAGGGCGACGGGCCCTCGATCTACGTCACCGATCCGGACGGCAACGGCGTCGAGCTGAAGGGGCTCGCCTGATCTGCGGTGCTCGGCGAACGCGGAGCACCGAGCGCGCTCAGCCCGCGCGCCCGATGATCGCGACCGCGAACACCGCCACGCCGAGCGCGAGGTTCAGGCTCACGAGCATGCGCACCGAGCCGAGCCGCGCGGCGGCCTCGGGCCATGCGCTCTGCGCGACCGCGCGGCGCAGAGCCGGGAACACCGCGGCGCGGATGTAGACGTAGACGCCGGCCATCACGAGCGCGATGCCCATCATCGCCTGGACACGCCAATGCACGCCGCGAAAGCCGCCCGTGAGCATGATCATCGCGAAGCCGCTCGCGAACAGCAGCGTGACGGCAGCGTCGACGCCGACGAAGAAGCGCCGCAGCGCCGCAGCCATCGTGGGCAGGCGCAGCGGCGGCTCGAGCGTGGCGGCCACGGCGGGGCGCACGGCAAAGTGCAGGGTGGCCATGCCGCCGACCCAGAAGGCGGCCGCGAGCAGGTGGATGAGAAGCAGGATGACGTAGGGCATGGGTGCCGATCAGAACACCGAAAGGTGCCCGCACGCAATGTTTCGCGCCTTGGGTTAAAACGCCGTCCTCCCCTTCTCAGAAAGCCGAGAGACGACATGACCCGTACCGTCACCCAGAAACGCGCCGATTTCCGCGCGCTCCACGAACAAGGCTGTTTCATCCTTCCGAACCCCTGGGACGCGGGCAGCGCGCGCTACCTGCAGGGGCTGGGCTTCAAGGCGCTGGCCACCACCAGCTCGGGGCATGCGTGGTCGCAAGGCCTGGCCGACGGTGCCGAGACGCGCGACGTTGTGCTCGCCCACCTGCGAGAGATCGTGGCGGCCACCGACCTGCCGGTCAACGCCGACTTCGAGAACGGGTTCGGGCGTGACGCCGACGGCGTGGCCGAGAGCGTGCGGCTCGCGGTCGAGACCGGCGTGGCGGGCCTCTCGATCGAGGATTCGACCGGCGATGCCGCCGACCCGCTGTTCGCGATCGATGTCGCCGTGGCGCGCCTGCGTGCTGCGCGCCAGGCCATCGATGCGGCCGGCGGAGACACGCTGCTCGTGGGTCGTGCAGAGAACTTCATCGTCGGGCGGCCCGACCTCGACGACACCATCGCGCGCCTGAAGGCCTACGACGCGGCCGGCGCCGACTGCCTCTATGCGCCGGCGATTCGCACGCGCGAGCAGATCGCGGCGGTGGTCGCCGCGGTTTCGCCCAAGCCGATCAACCTGCTGATCGGCTGGTCGAGCGAGCTCACGCTGCAGGACGCGGCTGCGCTCGGCGTGCGCCGCATCAGCGTGGGCGGTGCGCTGGCCCGCGCGGCCTGGGGCGGCTTCGACCGCGCGGCGCGCGCCATGGCCGGCGAAGGGCGCTTCGACTTCGAAGGCGCCGCTTCCGGTGCCGAGCTCAACAAGTTTTTTGGGCCGTCCGCCGCATAGGCCTGCGCGCATGGCCGGTCGCCGCATCGAGGTGCTGCTCGCGGAGATCCGCGCCTGCAGCGCCTGCGAGGCCCACCTGCCGCTCGGCCCGCGGCCGGTGCTGCAGGCGAGCGCAGGCGCGCGGCTGTTGATCGTCGGCCAGGCACCGAGCGCGACGGTGCATGCCACCGGCGTACCGTGGGACGACCGAAGCGGCGAGCAGCTTCGCCGCTGGCTCGGCATCGACCGCGACATGTTCTACGACGCATCGCGCGTCGCGATCATGCCGATGGGCTACTGCTACCCGGGCCGCGGCGCAAGCGGCGACCTGCCGCCGCGCCGCGAATGCGCCGCACTCTGGCACGAGCGGCTGCTTGCGCAGATGCCGCAGATCGCGCTGACGCTGCTCGTCGGCCAGTATGCGCAGCGCCACTTTCTCGGCGCTGCACGCAAGGCCGGGCTCACCGAGACCGTGCAGGCTTTCGAGGACTACGCGCCGCGCTTCATGCCGCTGCCGCATCCGTCGCCACGCAACACCGGATGGTTCAAGCACCACCCGTGGTTCGAGCGCGACGTGCTGCCGGTGCTGCGCGAGCGCGTGAGTGCGGCTCTCGCTGCCTAGGTCGAACTGCGCGCCGCGGGCCGACGCGGCGGCCGGGCCTCGAGCACGAGTTCGGCTGGCAGCGTGTCGTTCCACGATTCGGTGAAGTAGGCACGGTCGCTCGGCACGAGCTGTGGCAACGCCTCGCGCAAATGCGCCAGCGAGCGTTCGGCCGCCTCCAGATCGCCCGCATGCGCCGCATACCAGGCATGTTCGAACAACAGGCTGCCATGCTGCAGGCCCGGGTAGCGCCGGCGACCGGTCTGGTGGTCGGCGAGCCGGGCCGCGGCCACGTCGACCCAGCGCGCAGGCCAGTGCGTGGGGCTGTCGAAGGCATCGGCGAGCGGTCCGGCCAGCGCCGAGACCGCGGCCGGATCGAGCGGCACCTGGGCGCGGAACTGCGCGAGCGAGGGCTGCCGCCCGGCGCTGCAGTGGCCGCGCGCGATGCGCATCAGGTAGATCGCATTCCAGGCCGAGCGGCCCTGGCCGTCGGTGTGGCCGCAGAGCCATTCGCTGAACGCGATCCACTGCACTGCGCGGCGCGTGGTGTCGGCGTGGCCGTCGTGCGCGAGCGCCGGCAGGTCGGAGAGTCCCACGCGGTCGAACAGCCAGGCCGCCATGCCCATGTTCGCGGCCACGTGCTGGGCCGCATCGAAGGAGTGAGATTCGAAGGCGGCCGCCAGCGCCTCGCCGAAGCGCCGCAGCGATTCCTCGGCGAGCGCCGCGGCGGCCTGCGCATCGCCGGCCGCCAGCCCAAGGGCGCGCGAGCGGCACACCAGCGCCCAGAGATTGCACCATTCGAAGCGCACGTCGGGATGGTGGCGCAGCACCAGCGCCCGCGCGGTGTCGCCCGCCATGCCGCCGAGCAGCGACTCGGCGAGCGGCAGGTCGCGTGCCGTGTAGGCGCACCAGGCCGAGACGATGCATTCCATCGCGCCAAGATAGTCGTTGCCCGCCACATGGTGGGCGAGGCGCTGTTTCTTCAGTGCCTGCAGCCGGCGTCGCGCCTGCTCGTTGTCGCCGAGGCGGCGCCACAGCATCGCCTCGTTGAGCGTGACGAGCGCGCGCTGGAAATCGGTGGCGGCCAGGCCGCCGGCCAGGCGGATCGATTCGAGCGCGCTCGCCGGCTGCGGGCCCGCCGCACCGCCGCCACCGTCGCCTGCCACGGGCGCCATGAGCCGGCCCTGGCGCGCGGCCTGCTGCGCGGCGACCAGCTGTTTCCAGAAGGCGGCGTCCTGCAGGTGCACCGCGTCGGGCGGTGCCGAGCCGGTCTCGGCCGCCGGGCGCCGCCGCGTGCGCAGGCCCAGGAACGAAGCCACCTCGGCGGCCGTGGCGGCACGGCCGCCGACCTGCAGGCGCACCCGCGCGGCCTCGCCGGCGGGCAGCCAGAACGGGCCCTGACTGCGCCGCTCGGCGTTGAGGAAGCGCGGCTCGCGCTGCGTGTCCTCGCCCCAGCCGACGTCGAGCTGCCAGGCCTTGAAATCGCGGAACGCACGGCTCACGACCATGCGCAGCGTGCTCGCGTCGGACACCTCGCCGCGCAGGTCGGCCAGGCGCACCAGCCCGCCCTCGGTATCGTGCGCATGCTTCATGCGCGCGACGAGCCAGAGCGACTGGAACGCCGCACGCCGGCCGTCGACGGTCTGCGGCGAGGTGAGCTCAATGGAAAGCGGAGGAAGGGAGGCTGCGGTGGAGGGGGGCACGCCCCGGATTGAACCTCAAATTCAGCGGTAGCGATCCATCAGGGCCGGCAATTCGCTGCGCCCGATGCCCAGGTCGCGCAGCTCGTGGTCGCTCATCGACCGCAGATGGCGCTGCGCATCGCGCGCACGGCGGCCGTTCACCACGCGGCGGCGCCAGCCGCCGAGGGCATGGATCAGGCGTTGATGAAAGGACGATGGCTTGGGCGCGGTCACGATGGGCTCCTTGGTTGGAGCGCCGATCTTCTGGTGTCGCGTGCTATTGTGGAAGTTGAGAATGCTGACGGCACCGATCAGGGTTGCTGATATGACGACCCAACCGCTCCACCCATGCGACACCTCAACCTCGACCAGTTGCGCACGCTCATTGCCATCGCCGATCTCGGCAGCTTCTCGGCCGCCGCCAAGGCGCTGCACCTTGCGCAGCCGACCGTGAGCCTGCACATCAGCGAACTCGAGTCGCGCCTCGGCGCGTCGCTGGTGGTGCGCGGCAACCGCCGCATCGCGCCTACGGCGGCCGGCGCGGCGCTGGTCGAGCGCGGCCGCAAGCTGCTGCGCGACACCGACGATGCCATCGAGGCCGTCAAGCGGCAGGCCGAAGGCCGCGTGGGGCGCGTGCGGCTCGGCACGTCCACCGGCGTGCTCGTCGACCTGCTGCCGCAGGTGCTCGAAGCCTTGGGCGCAGAGCATTCGGGCATCGACGTGGAGGTGAGCATCCGCGGCTCCTTCGAGGCCATGGCGCGGCTGGCCGCGGGCACGCTGGACATCGGCCTGGTCGCGGTGCCGCAGCCGCCGATGAGCGGCATCGTCGTGACGCCCTGGTGCGAGCAGCCGATGATGGCCTTCGTGCCGCAGCGCTGGAAAGCGCCCCGGCGCGTGACGCCGGCCTGGCTCGCGGCGCAGCCGCTGATCTTCAACGAGGCGACCACGCACATGTACCGCCTCACGATGGAGTGGTTCGCCGCGGCCGGCTTCGCGCCGCGCGCGCGCATCGAGCTCAACTACGACGCCGCCATCCGCAGCCTGGTGTCGGCCGGCTATGGTGCCGCGCTGCTGCCGTTGCAGAAGAGCACCGACCTCCCGGACAACGGGCGCGTGCAGATCCTTCCGGTGAGCCCGAAGCTCACGCGCCGCGTGGGCATTGCGCACCGCCAGCCGGCGATGCTCGACGGGGCCACCCGCAGCGTGCTGGAGGTGCTCACGTCGTTTAGCCAGGCCTGAGCCTGCCTTTCTTCAGCCGCCCGGCTTGCCGCGCGCGCCGAGCGAAAGGATCTCGTTGGCGTTGACGATGGCTGCGGCAATGTCTTCCATGGTGCTGCGCTTGCTCATGGCCTGTTCGCGGATAAGGTCGTGCGCCTGGCCCTCGGTCACGTCGTGCGTCTTCATGAGGATGGCCTTGGCTTCGGCGAGTTGACGCACGCCGAGCAGTTTGGCCTCGGTCTTGCGCAGGCGCCGCGTGAGCGAGCGGCTTTCCTTGTGCGCCTCGCGCGCGACCACCAGCGCCGACAGCAGGCCGAACGAGCGCACCGGCGAGGGCAGCACGGCCTTGGCGCGGATCTCGAGCACAGCCTCGACGATGGTCGGGTTCTCGTAGGTCACGACGGCGATCACCGCCGGGGCGTCGTCGCTCTGGGTCCATTCGAAGCGCAGGTTGATGAGGTCGGGCTGCACCGCCATGAAGGCCACGTCGATGCCCTCGGGCAGGTGCTGCATCGGTGGCCAGAAGGCCTGCACCTGGCAACCTATGCGCTGCAGTTGCTGGGTGAGCTGCCGCCCGTCGGCGTCGTCGGGGTGGATGACCGCGATCTTCAGCAGCCGCAGCTCCTTGAGCTGCGTCGGCGTCACCCGCAGGGTGTGTCGCTTGGGTGCCGTTGCGTCCACGCTCAGGCCTCTCGGGATGCAGGTTCCAGCGAATCCAGCCGTGCCGTCCAGTCGCCCAGTGAATGGGTGACGAGGTAGGGGTCGGGGTAGACCGCGCGCGTCGCGCGCCGGACGATGGTGAACTGCCCGTTCGCATCGACCCGGCCGATGCGCGGATAGAGACAGGTGTGGTGGTTGGCCGGATCGACCTTGACGCGGCCCTGTGGCGCGTCGAACTCGCTGCCCAGGATGTGCGGCAGGATCCGCGCGATGTCGTCCGTGCCCGCCTGCGCGAACGCATTGGCGAAGATGTGCATCTGGAAGTACGACGCTTCCCAGCACAGGTTGGGCACGCAGCCGTCACCGAAGCGCCCGCGCAACCGCGCCAGGCAGCGCTGGTTGGCTGGCGAATCGATCGACTGGAAGTAGGGCGCCGCCGTGAAGTGCCCCGTGGCCACGCCCTGGCCCATCTGCGAGATCTCGGCCTCGGAGGTCGTGAGGCTCGAGATGGGCATCGTCTTCGGATCGAAGCCCGCCTCGGCGTAGGCCCGATAGAGGCTCGCCGTGGAGTCTCCCACCACGGTCGAGAAGATGAAGTCCGGCCGCTTGTCGCGGATGTCGGCCATGATCGCCCGGTAGTCCTTCTCGGTAGCGTCCAATGCCACGTAGCGCTCGCCGAGCTTCTCGCCGCCGGGGCGCTGCATGACGAGTTCGCCCATGATGCGGTTCGACTCGTACGGATAGATGTAGTCGGAACCGACCAGGTACACGCGCGAGCCGAAGTTGGTCGTCATGAACTCGGCCAGCTGCACGCTGTTCTGGTTCGGCGCGGCGCCCGTGTAGATGACGTTGCCCGAATACTCGAAGCCCTCGTACAGCGTGGGATAGAACAGCAGCTTGTTCCACTTCTCGATCACCGGGATCACGGCCTTGCGGCTGCTCGACATGTAGCAGCCGAAGATCACGTTCACGCGGTCGTGCACGATCAGCTGCTCGGCCAGCTGCGCGTAGCGCGCGGGGTTCGACTGCGGGTCGTAGCGCACCCCGACGAGCTCGCGGCCGTCGACACCGCCGGCCGCGTTGATTTCCTCTATGGCGAGCAGCGCGCCCTGCAGCTGCGAAAGGCCGATGGTCGAGGTGACGCCGGTCTCCGAATAAAGAATGCCGACGCGCAGAGGGTCCCTGTCAGCCACTGGGGTGTCTCCTGGATGTGTGGACCCTCATTGTGTGCTCCTCCGTGTGCTTCTTCATTCGGTCCCTCAATGGGCGGCGGCCAGCCGCGTGCTCATGCGGGCCAGCCGCGCGGGCAGGCTGCGCGCATCGTCGGCGATGCAATAGTTGCGCCAGCCGAAGATGCGCCGCACATACGCATCGGCCGCACCATCCACCGCGATGCACGCGCTGCGCACGCCGGCATCGCGCGCCTCGACCACGGCCTGGCGGGCGTCTTCGATGAGGTACTTCGGGTCGTGCACGTCGATGTCCGACGGCGCACCGTCGGTCACCAGCAGGATGGCACGCGGCCCCGCGGGCTCGGCCTGCAGGTGCGTTGCTGCATGGCGCAGCGCGGCGCCCATGCGCGTGGAGTAGCGCCCGCGCACCGCGCCGATCATGGCGCGCGACGGCGCGGCGAGCGGCTGGCCGAATTCGAGCAGGCGGTAGTAATACACCTCGGCGCGCGTGTTCGACGAGAAGCCGTGGATGGCCAGTCGGTCGATGCCGCGCGTGTTCGAGGCGGCGAGCAGCAGTGCGGCCTGCTTCTCCAGGTCGAGCAGCGAAGCCGTCCCATCGCCATGGCCCGGATCGTTGGCCGATGCCGAGAGGTCGAGCAGCACCAGCACGCTCGACGGCCGTGGCGCCTTGCCGGGCCGCATGAAAAGCCGCGCGTCGGGCCGCAGGCGCAGGCGGCGGTCGATCAGCACCTCGATGGCCGCATTGAGGTCGATGTCGTCGCCTTCCCACTGCCGGCGCAGGCGGTGCGTGCGGTCGAGGTGGCGCGCGCGGGGCAGCGTGAGCGGCACCATGCGCTCATGGCCTGCCGTCGCCGGCGCGCCCGCCGCGCCCAATCCCTGCCACGCGGGCAGCTTCTCGATCACCGTGCACCAGTCGGGGCGCAGGCGCTCCTGCACACGGTCCCATTCGGGGTAGGTGTAGCGGCCGAGTTCCATGTCGGCAATGCCTTCGGGTGGCGCTTCGTTGCCGTCGTTCGGTGCTTCGGAAGATGGCGGAGGCGGCCGCGCGCCGGTCTGCTGCAGCGCGACGGCTTCGTCCGGCGGTGTCTCGGCATCGCCGAAATCCCACAGGTAGCTGTTGTCGTCGCGCCAGAGCGCGGGCACGGCGTAGTCCTGCGGCTCGAAGCGCACGCGCATCTGGCCGAGGTCGTTGGCGAGGACCGAAGCGACGGCGCGGAAGGCGTCGTAGTCCTCCAGCCCCGCGCGCGCGACGGTCTCGTCGAACAGGCGTCGCGCCTTGTTCACCCAGTGGTTGTCGTCCTGTGCGTCGGCGCGCAGCAGCACGCGGTCCATGCGTGCGACCAGCGCGGCAAAGCGCAGGTCCAGCGGATCGGGTGCGGGCGGTAGCGCGGCGGTGAACCAGCCATGCAGGCCGGGAAAATCGCGGCACAGCAAGCGCTCGACGCGCGCGTCCTCGAGCGCCGAGACGATGGCGATGCCCAAGGGCTTGAGCGTGCGCGCCGGCCGCGCGGGCGTGGAGTAACGCAGGTGCGCGACCGCATGCGCGACCATAGCGCGGTGCAGGCGCACGGTGTCGTCGCCCTCCGGCAAGAGCAGCCGGCGGCCCGTGAGCACGGCGCGTGCGGTGGCCAGCGGCTGCACGTCGACATCGATGCCGGCCAGCCCGCGCGCCAGCAGCGAGAGCGCGCCGTGCCCGTCGTTCATCCGAACTGCGCCTCGACAAAGCCCTGCAGCGCGCTCGCCATGTCGGGGTCGTCGGTGAGGGCGCGCGTCATCGTCATGTCGCAGCTGTCGCGCGGTGACACGCCGTCGCGGATCAGCACGCCCGCGTAGATCAGCATGCGCGTCGATACGCCCTCGTCTAGCCCGCGGTGCTTGAGCTCGCGTGAGCAGTGCGCAATGGCGACCAGCTTCGCGGCAAGCCCGGGCTCGACCCCGGCCTCGTGCGCGACGATCTCGGTCTCGAGCGCGCCATCGGGGTAGTCGAACTCCAGCGCGGCGAAGCGCTGGCGCGTCGATGGCTTCATGTCCTTTGCGCTGCTCTGATAGCCGGGGTTGTACGACACCACGAGCTGGAAGTCGGGGTGCGCATGCACCAGCTCACCTTTCTTGTCGAGCGGCAGGATGCGGCGCGCGTCGGTCAGCGGGTGGATCACCACCGTGGTGTCCTGCCGCGCCTCGACCACCTCGTCGAGGTAGCAGATGCCGCCGTGGCGCACCGCGAGCGTCAGCGGTCCGTCGTGCCAGGCCGTTCCGTTGGCGTCGAGCAGGTAGCGCCCCACCAGGTCCGAGGCCGTCATGTCCTCGTTGCAGGCGAGCGTGACCAGCGGACGGCCGAGCGACCATGCCATGTGCTCCACGAAGCGCGTCTTGCCGCAGCCGGTCGGCCCCTTGAGGATCAGCGGCATGCGGTGGCGGTAGGCGTGCCGGTACAGCGCCACCTCGTTGCCCGCGGGCCGGTAGAACGGCTCGGTCTCGATGCGGTGGGCGGCGAGCGGGTCGTGGATGGGGGCGTTCATGGCGTGGCGAGCAGTTCCTTGAGGGCGCTGTCGATGAAGCGGGTGTCGGCCGGGCTGCTGCCGCCGCCCGCGAAGTGGCCCCACACGCCCGGGATCGGGCGGCACTCGGCGTTCGGCATGTGCGACACCTCCCACGCGTTGTCGGCCACGGGAAAGTACAGGTCGCGCTCCGCCGGCATCACGATCGCGCGCGCCCGGATGGCACCCAGCGCCTTCTCGAAGTCGCCCTTGAACACCGGGTTGTCGCTGATGTCGCCGTGCTGCCACGACCACAGCATCGCCAGCAGGTTGTTCGCGTCCTTCTTCAGGAAGAAGCCTTCCCAGTAGCCCACCAGGAAGTCTTCGAGCGAGCTGAAGCCCAGCTCGCGCCACAGCTGCTGCATGTAGAAGGGCTGCGACAGGCCCCAGCCCGCGTACACGCGGCCCACCGCGCGCAGTCCGCGCGTCGGCGGCGTGGTGTACCAGCCGCCGTTCCATGCGGCGTCGGCCGTGAGCGCGGCCTTCACGCCTTCGAGGAACACGATGTTGTGCGGCGCCGTCTTCGCCGAGCCGCAGAAGGGCGCGATGCGCTTCACCATGTCGGGGTACAGGCAGCCCCACTGGTTGGTCTGCTGCGCGCCCATCGACCAGCCCACCACGAGTGCGACCTGCTCGATGCCGAACTGCTCCGTCACCAGCCGGTGTTGCAGCGTGACGTTGTCGTAGAGCGTGACGTCCGGAAAGCGCGACAGGTTGTACGGCTCGGGCGTGTTGCTGGGCGACGAAGAGAGGCCGTTGCCCAGCATGTTCGGCACGATGATGAAGTACTTCTCGGGGTCCAGCGCCATGCCCGGTCCGATCAGCCACTCGTTGTCGTGGTGCTGGCCCGAGTACCAGGTCGGGTAGACGATCACGTTGCCCTTGTCGGCGTCGAGCTTGCCGTAGGTCTTGTAGGCGAGCTTGGCATCGCGCAGCGTCGCGCCGCGCTGCAGGGGCACGTCGCCGAGCTCGAAGATTTCGTGGTCCATGGTCGATGTCGCTTTCGAAAGAGGTGTTCAGTTCTTGATGGAAGGCGCGGCCGCCGCCACTGGCGTGGCGCTGCCGACGTGGAGCACGAAGTAGCACACGCCTGCCGCGATGAAGGCCGCTACCGCGGTCGACAATTGCGGCGCCATCGTCTCGGTGGCGTACGCCACCAGCGAGCCCACGCCCCAGGCGATGAAGGCGCGCGGGCGCCAGTCGGCACCGATGGCGGCGCCCGGCCGCACGAAGTACAGGTCGGCTATCAGGATGGCGCCGATGGGCGGCACCAGGATGCCCAGCAGCGACAGCCACGGAATGAAGAGCGCCCACACGTTGGCTGCGGCGATCGCGATGCCCATCGCGGCGAGCACCACGGCGAACACGCGCATGCGGCCGTTGCCGATGCGCGACCAGCCGACGGCCGAGTTGTAGAGGCAGTGCGCGCACACCGAGCCCAGGTTGCACAGCAGGAACACGAAGGCCACCACGGCGAGCCATGGCGCGTTCTGCGCGAGCAGGTAGCCGAACATGTTGTCCAGGCCGAAGGGCTGCGGTTGCGGCAGCGCCAGTGCGACCGTCATGATGCCGCCGACCAGCATCGCGACCAGGTTGGCCACGGGAAAGGCGCAGGCCGTGGCGATCAGCGAGCTCTTGCGGTCGGCGGACCAGCGGTTGAAGTCCGCCGTGACCGTGCCCGCGTCGATGAACAGCGCCACCACGATGGTCAGCCCGATGCCGAAGGACATCGGCAGCGCGGGCTGCGTGCCGGCGTACGAGAGCACCTTGTCCCACCCCGCCGCGCCGGCCGAATGCAACGCGACCCAGCCGCCCAGCACCACGAACAGCGGCACCGACACCATGCCGATCCAGTGCAGGCCGCGAATGCCGACGAAGGTGATGCCCAGGTACAGCACGCCGGCCGCGATGGTCATCGTCAGGTAGTCGATCTTGAAGGCCGTGTGCATCAGGTTGCCCGTGATGCCGGTCTGCACCGCGTACCAGCCCAGCAGCAAGGTCGACAGCAGGCCCGAGGCGAACACGTAGCCCTTCTTGCCGAAGCTGGCGCTGGCCAGCAGCGCGAAGTTGTGGCCGCGCGCCGTGCCCAGCACGCCGAGCGACCCGACGTACGCGAACATCAGCAGGTTGCCAACGATCATCGCGAGCAGTGCGGACTGGAAGCCCATGCCTGCCACCAGGATGGAGCCCGTCATGGCGCCCGTGATGATCATCGGGAACCCGAGCCACACCATCGAGACCGAGAAGGTGCTGCGCCGCTTGGAGAGCGGAACCGGGTCGTGCTCGTACTCGTCGCCGAGCACCTCGTCGTCGACATGCGTCTGACTCATGGCATACCTCTTTTTCTTGCGTTGAAGGGAATGGCGGGGCGCCGCAGTGGCTCAGCGGTGCTTCGCGGGCTCGTTCGGAATGCCCTCGATCGGGCACTCGGGCGTGCCGACCGTGCTGCGCGTGAACGACTCCACCCGCTCGCGCGTGCCCTCGGGGTCGTTGATCCACTGCGTGTAGAAGTTGTAGGGGCAGGCGGCCACACCCTTGTCGCCATCGCCCGAGTTGATGGTCCCGGTGTAGCCGCGGTGCACGAGCTTGAACAGGTGGTTCTGCGACTGGCCGTTCTTGCGCGCATCGCGGATCAGGCCCATCGACAGCTCGGCGTAGTTGATGCCCATTTCCTCTTCGCCGCATTCGCCGAGCGTGCGGCCGTCGAAGCCGATCAGCGCCGAGTGGCCGAAGTACGAGTACACGCCGTCGAAGCCGGCCGCGTTGGCCACGGCCACGTAGGTGTTGTTCATGAAGGCCATGGCCTTCGAGACCATGATCTGCTGCTCTTTCGCGGGGTACATGTAGCCCTGGCAGCGGATGATGAGCTCGGCGCCGCGCATCGCGCAGTCGCGCCAGATCTCGGGGTAGTTGCCGTCGTCGCAGATGATGAGGCTCATCTTCATGCCCTTCGGGCCGTCGCTCACATAGGTGCAGTCGCCCGGATACCAGCCCTCGATCGGAACCCACGGCATGATCTTGCGGTACTTCTGGACGATCTCGCCCTGGTTGTTCATGAGGATCAGCGTGTTGTAGGGCGCCTTGTTCGGATGCTCCTCATGGCGCTCGCCGGTCAGCGAGAACACGCCCCACACGTTGGCGCGGCGGCAGGCGTCCGCGAAGATCGCGGTTTCTTCGCCGGGGATGGCCGACGCGGTGTCGTACATCTCCTTGGCGTCGTACATGATCCCGTGGGTCGAGTACTCCGGGAAGATCACCAGGTCCATGCCCGGCAGCCCTTTCTTCATGCCGACCAGCATCTCGCCGATCTTGCGTGCGTTGGCCAGCACCTCGGCCTTGGTATGCAGGCGAGGCATCTTGTAGTTGACGACCGCGACGCCGACGCAATCGTTGCTGCTCGAAATATCACCATGTCTCATGACGTTGCTCCTGGAGGGTGGTTGAAGGGAAAAAGAGAAGGGCTCACACGGTCAGGAACGACCTGACCTTGTCCTGGTCGAGCGTGGCCCGCGCTTCGTCATGCACGATGCGGCCCCGGTCGATGACGAGAAAGCGGTCCGCCA
Source organism: Variovorax sp. Soil_C_39 (assembly GCF_057656815.1). Lineage (NCBI taxonomy): Bacteria > Pseudomonadati > Pseudomonadota > Betaproteobacteria > Burkholderiales > Comamonadaceae > Variovorax > Variovorax sp. Soil_C_39. The sequence continues at coordinate 58,911 of NZ_JBDGJQ010000005.1, read as the reverse complement.
GCGCGAGCGCGAAGCTCAGCACCTGCTCCGACACCACGACGGCAAAACCGCGCTCGGCGCGCAGCACGTTGAGCGTCTGCGCGATCTCCTTGATGATCGAAGGCTGGATGCCCTCGGTGGGCTCGTCGAGGATCAGCACTTTCGGCTCCGAGATCAGCGCACGCGCGATCGCCAGCATCTGCTGCTGGCCGCCCGAGAGATTGCCGGCCTTGCGCTGCTTCATGTCCCTGAGCACCGGGAAGAAGGTGTAGAGGTAGTCGGGCACCGTGCGGTGGCCCGACTTGGCCGCTCCGGCCAGGATGTTCTGCTCCACCGTGAGGAACGGAAACACCATGCGCCCCTGCGGCACGAAAGCCAGGCCTTGCGCCACGCGCTGGTAGCTCGGAAGCGCCGTGAGTTCGCTTCCCTCGAGCAGGATGCGGCCGCTGCGCGCGGGCAGCAGGCCGATCAGCGACTTCAACAGCGTGGTCTTGCCCATGCCGTTGCGGCCCATGATCGCCACCGCCTCGCGGGGTGCGACGCGCAACGAGACGTCGCGGATGACGTGCGATTCGCCGTAGGCGACATTGAGTTCGGAGACTTCGAGCATCAGCATTTCTCCTTCGTTCAGTGGCCGAGGTACACGTCGATCACGCGCGGGTCGGCCTGCACTTCGGCGGCTGTACCTTCGCTCAGCAACTTGCCCTGGTGCAGCACCGTGACGCGGTGTGCGATGCGCTTGACGAAGTCCATGTCGTGCTCGATGACGACCACCGACTTGCCCGCCGAGACGCGGCGCAGCAGGTCGCCCGTCTGCTCGCGCTCGCGCGGGCTCATGCCCGCCACGGGCTCATCGAGCAGCAGCAGCTCGGGCTCCTGCATCAGCAGCATGCCGATCTCTAGCCACTGCTTCTGCCCGTGGCTGAGCTGCCCGGCGCGGTGGTCGAGGCGATCGGACAGGAAGACTTCCTCGGCCATCGCATCGATGCGTTCGCGCAGGGCGCGCGTGCGACGGAAGGTCAGCGACTGCAGCAGGCCGTGCATGCGTGGCAGCGAGATTTCGAAGTTCTCGAGCACCGACAGGTCTTCGTAGACCGAGGGCGTCTGGAACTTGCGGCCCACGCCGGCGCGCACGATCTCGTACTCGTTGAGGCGACCGAGGTCCTGGCCGTTGAACAGCACGCGGCCTGCGCTGGGTTTGGTCTTGCCACACACCATGTCGAGCAGCGTGGTCTTGCCAGCGCCGTTCGGGCCGATGATCACGCGCAGCTCGTTGCGCTCGACCGAGAGGCTCAGGCCGTCCACGGCCTTGAAGCCGTCGAAGGACACGGTCAGGTCCTCGATGCGCAGGATCTGCTCGTTCGAGGGCGGCACGGCCGAGGCGGCCCGCGGCAGCCCGCCGTTGGACATCGTCATCGTTGCGTTCATGGCGCAACCTCCACCACGGCACGTCGGCGCACGAGCTTGTCGCCCAGGCCCGCGAGCCCGTTCGGCATTGCCCACACCACCAGGATGAACACCGCGCCCAGCGCGTACAGCCAGCCCTCGGGGAAGGTCTCCGACAGGTACGACTTGAGAAAGCCGATCAACAGCGCACCGACCACCGCGCCCGGAATCGACAGCCGGCCGCCGACCGCCGCGTAGATCACCATCTCGACCGAGGCCACGACGCCGATCACGCTCGGCGCGATGAGTCCGACCTGCAGGCTGTAGAACGCGCCGCCGATCGCCGACAGCGCGGCGGCCACCGCGAACACGAAGGCCTTCATGTGCGCCGTGTTGTAGCCACTGAAGCGCACGCGGTCTTCCTTGTCGCGGATGGCGATCAGCAGCTTGCCGAAACGACTGCGCACGATGGCGAGCGACACCGCCATCACTAGCGCGATGGCCGCCACCTCGACGAAGTACATCGTGCGCCTGGCTTCGTCGCCCACGATGTCCCATCCCAGCAGCGTGCGGAAGTCGGTAATGCCGTTGGCACCACCGGTGTCGCCCTGCTGGCCGACCACCACCACCGTGAGGGTGAGCGCCAGCGAGAGCGTGACGATCGCGAAGTACACGCCGCTCACGCGCCGCTTGAAGATCGCGTACGAGAACACATACGCCAGCACCGCTGGAACGACGAGGATGCCCACGACCGTCCAGCCCAGCGAATGGAACGGCTGCCACCATGCGGGCAGCTGCTCGACGCTGCTCCACACCATGAAGTCCGGCAGCTCGGGTGCGGACGCCTCGAGCTTGAGGAACATCGCCATCATGTAGCCGCCCAGGCCGAAGAACATGCCCTGGCCCAGGCTCAGCACCCCGCCGTAGCCCCAGGTGAGCACCACGCCCACCGCGACGAACGCGAAGGCCAGGTACTTGCTCACGAGGTTGAGGCGGAAGGGGTCGAGCGTGAGCGGCAGCACCACGGCGAGCAGCACCAGCACGGCCAGCATGGCGCCGATGTCGCGCTGGCGTTCAGCAGAAAGTCCGTGCATGCCTCAGCTCCTCGACCGCGTGGCGAACAGGCCGTGGGGCCGGAAGTACAGCACCGCGATCACCAGCAGCAGGATCGTGGCCTTTGCCATCGAGCCGCTCATGAGGTACTCGAGCCAGGTCTGCGACTGCGCGATGGCAAAGCCCGAGAGCGCGGTGCCGATGAGGCTCTGCACGCCACCGAACACCACCACGATGAACGAGTCGACGATGTACAGCTGGCCCGTGCCGGGATTGGTCGAACCGATCATCGTGAACACCGCGCCCGCGATGCCCGCCAGGCCCGAGCCCAGCGCGAAGGTCATCGCGTCGACGCGGTGCGTGTCGATGCCCACCGCGCCGGCAATGGCGCGGTTCTGCGTGACGGCGCGCACCTTCAGCCCCCACGGCGTGCGGTACAGCAGCAGGTACACGCCGACCGCGACCAGTGCCGTGAGCCCGACGATGAAGATGCGATTCAGCGGCAGCTGGATGCCCGCGGTGGGCTCCCAGGCACCGGCGAGCCACGAGGCCAGCGGCACGCTCACTTCCTGCGCGCCGAAGATCGAGCGGTAAGTCTGCTGCAGCATGAGGCTCAGGCCCCATGTGGCGAGCAGGGTGTCCAGCGGCCGGTCGTAGAAGAAGCGGATGAAACCCCGCTCCAGCGCATAGCCGAACGCGAAGGTCACGGTGAACGCGAACGGAATCGCAGCGAACAGGTACAGGTCCATGAAGCCTGGCGCGAAGTGCGCAAAGAAGCGCGCGGCCAGGTAGGTCATGTAGGCGCCCAGCGCCATCAGCTCGCCGTGCGCCATGTTGATGACGCCCATCAGGCCGAACACGATGGCCAGCCCGAGCGCCATCAACAGCAGGATGGTGAACAGGCTCACGCCGTTGAACACCTGCATCACCGCGATGTCGAAGTTCATCGCGTTCAGACCTTCGGGAAGGGGTTGGGCTCGACCAGCTGCGGCGATTCCCACACGATGTCGAACTGCCCGTCGGGCCGCGCACAGCCCACGCGCACCTTCTTCCAGACGTGGTGGTTGGTGGCGTGCACGCGCACGGTGCCTTCGGGTGCCTCGATCTCCACGCCCGCGGCGGCGGCCGTGACCTTGTCGACGTCGAAGGACCTGGCCTTCTCCACCGCCAGCTTCCACAGGTACACGCTGTTGTAGGCCACCTCCATCGGGTCGCCGATCACGCGCTCCTGACCGTACTTGGCCTTGAAGGCCTTCACGAACTTCTCGTTGGCCGGCGATTTGATGCTCTGGAAGTAGCCCATGCAGGCGTAGTAGCCCGCGGCGTTGTCCTTGCCGATGCCGTCGATCTCGTTCTCGGACACCACGGTCGAGAGCAGCACCTGCTTGGCGCCGTCCAGGCCCGCCGCGCGCAGCTGCTTGTAGAAGGCCACGTTCGACCCGCCCACCACCGTGCTGTAGATGCAGTCGGGCTTGGCGGCCTTGATCTTGTTGATGATCGACGAGAACTCGGTGTGGCCCAGCGGTGCGTATTCTTCGCCAAGCACCTTGCCGCCGGCCTTCGCGATGGCGGGCTTGGCGATCTTGTTGCAGGTGCGCGGATAGATGTAGTCGGAGCCGACGAGGAAGAAGTTCTTGCCTTTCTCGCGCGCCATCCACTCCACGGCTGCGATCACTGACTGCGTGGCTTCCTGCGAGGGATAGAACACGCGCTTGTCCTGCTCCTGGCCTTCGTAGTAGGTCGGATAGAACAGCAGGCCCTTGGCCTGGTTGAGCACCGGCAGCAGTGCCTTGCGCGAGGCCGAGGTGTAGCAGCCGATGATCGCCGCGACCTTGTCGCGCTCGAGCAGCTTGCGGGCCTTCTCGGCAAACACCGAGTTCTCGCTCGCGCCGTCTTCGACCACCGCCTCGATCTTCTTGCCGAGCACGCCGCCGGCGGCATTGATCTCCTCGATCGCCAGCTTCTCGGCATCGACCAGCGAGGCTTCGGCGATGGCGATCGTGCCCGAGAGCGAATGCAGCAGGCCGAGCTTCACGCTGGCGCCGTCCTGCGCGCGGGCCAGGCCGGCCACGCCGCCGGCGGCACCCAGCACGATCATCGAGCCCCCGGTCTTCACGATCTGGCGGCGGTTGAAAGCGTTCGTCATGTCAAATTCCTTTGCTTTGGTTTTGTGCGAGTCATCAGGAACATCCGACCTTCGGAACTGCGATTTGGGTGTCTCCTCCCGCCGCGCGGCCCCTGCAAACGAGCGCTGTGCTGCCAGTGCTTCTTCTTCGGGCAAAGCTGCGCCACCGGATGCCGCGCATCCGTTTTGAAAAGGCGTTGTTGCGACCGAAAAAACAAAAAAGCCCGAACCGGTGGTGAAACCGATTCGGGCTTTATTGCCCGACACCTCGCTGGCAGCACTGGCAGCGGGCGTCGAATGACTGGTAACGATTGCTCGTTGGGGCGAATTCTTCCTCGATTCACCCTCGCGTGAACATACGCTGTTTCGCTAATTGGCGAATGTGCGAAACGTGTGTTATTCGCGCGCAGCGCCTGTGGGGCTTGCTAACCCCGCGGACGCGCGTAGCCCGATTCGATCCACGCGGCAGCGCTCGACGTGGTGAGCCGGAACGCGGGCGACACGCTCACGCTCGCCAGTTCCGTGTCGTCCGCAGCGTCGTGCGCCGCGAGCGTGGCCGAGGGGTTGTCCTCGTCGGGCACGATCGCGAGCGACACGCGCACGCGCCGGTCGTCGCGCGTGGTCACGGTCACGTGCTTGTTGAGCGTGGCATGCAGCTGCTGCTCGTGTCGGCGGATGACCTCGGCGGCGGTCTTCACGAGCGTGGAGAACGCCGGGCCGTCGAGCGGCTTGGGGTTCTTCTTGTCGCGGCCCATGGTCCATGGGCCGACGAGCGCGGGCTCGGGGTCGCCATGGCGCGTCATCTCGACGGCCCAGCCGTCGTCGTCCTCGTTCTTGATCACGCGGGCGGTCCAGAGGCCGTCGCGCCAGAGGCGGGGTTCGTGCAGGGGCGGGGTGTCGTCGGTGTCGGTGGGTTCGGTCATTCGGGGCATGCGTGATCTTGCGCGGGCATTGTCGCCTGACGCCATGAGCGCCGGGGCGCGCCGCGCCGGCCTCAGAACACCGACAGCCCGGTGCGCGCAACGAACAGTTCGAGCGCCTTCATGCCGAGCAGCGAGTTGCCCGACGCGTCGAGCGCGGGCGACCAGACGCAGAGCGTGAGCCGGTCGGGCACCACGGCCACGATGCCGCCGCCGACGCCGCTCTTGCAGGGCAGGCCGATCGAGAAGGCGACGTCGCCGGCGGCATCGTAGGTGCCGCAGGTCAGCATCAGCGCGTTGATGCGCCGTGTCTGCCGCTCGCCCGTGACATCGGCGCGGCCGTCGATCGGATGCGCGCCGTCGCGGCACAGGAAGGCCGCGGCGCGCGCGAGCTGGCGACAGCTCATGCGCAGCGCGCACTGGTGGAAATAGGTGTCGAGCACCGCGCCCACGTCGTTGTCGATCTTGCCGAAGCTCTTCATGAAGTTGGCGAGCGCGACATTGCGGAACCCGGTGGCGGCCTCCGACTGCGCCACTTCGCTGTCGAAGGCGATGGGCTCGTCGCAGAGGCTCGCCATCAGCGCGAGGATGTCGGCCTTGGCGCTGGCGCCCGCCTGCAGCGCCTGGCTCACGAGCCGGTCGGCCACCGCGATCGCGCCCGCATTGATGAACGGGTTGCGCGGCTTGCCGTGCTCGTTCTCGAGCTGCACCAGCGAGTTGAAAGGGTTGCCCGAGGGCTCGCGTCCGATGCGCTCCCACAGCGCATCGCCCACGCGCTGCATGGCGAGCGTGAGCGTGAAGAGCTTCGAGATGCTCTGGATCGAGAACGGCGTCTCGAAGTCGCCGGCGCCGGCTTCCTCTCCCTCGCAGGTGCGCAGTGCGATGCCGAGCTGGCGCGGATCGACCGAGGCGAGCGCGGGGATGTAGCTTGCGACCGTGCCGCCCTGGCCGAGCTGCGGCCGCAGGGTGTCGACGATCTCGTCGAGGACGTGCTGGAAATGGCTCACCGGTGCACCTTCGGCGCCGCGGGCCGCCGGTTCACGAGCACGATGCCGACCGCCACGCCCACGAGCGCCACGATCAGCTGTGCCGTGAGCGGCTCCTTCAGCAGCGCCACGCCGAACACCAGCGCGAACAGCGGCGTGAGGAAGGTGAACGACGACATGTGCGTGGCCGGGTAGTGCCGCAGCAGCCACATCCACGCGAGATAGCTCGCGAATGCGCCGACCACGGTCTGCAGCCCGATTGAGGTCCAGGCCCAGGCGGAGTACGAGAAACCCCACGGCTCGCCGAGCACGAGCGACAGCAGCGGGCAGACCACAGCGGTCACCGCCACTTGATAGAACAGCGTCTTCTCGGCGCTCGCCGTGGCGAGGCGCGTGGTGCGCAGCGTGAGCGTCGTCAGGCCCCAGAGCATGCCGGCCCCGAGCGCCATGGCGTCGCCGACGAGCTGCGTCGAACTCATGTGGCCGAAGCCTTCGCTGAAGGCCAGCACCACGCCCGCGAACGCGATCAAAAGGCCCAGCCACTGGAAGCCGCGCAGCCGCTCCGACGGCACCCAGCGCGGCAGCAGCAGCGACACCCAGAACGGCGCGGTGTAGAGAAACACCGTGAGCCGCGACGCGCTGGTGTTCTGCAGCCCCAGGTAGATGCCCGCGAACTCGCCCGCGAACAGCAGCCCCGCGAGCAGCCCGGCACCGAGCGTGCCGTCGCGCTCGAACAGCGGCACGCGCCGCCACACGCACCACAGCCACAGCAGCAGCACCGCACCCGCCATGCGGATCGAGGCCTGCCAGAGCGGTGGCACTTCGGCGACGGTGGTCTTGATGAGGATCTGCTGCAGCCCCCAGAAGGCACAGCAGGCGACGAGCAGACCGATGGCCAAAGAGTCGAGGTGGGTCTTGCGCTGGATCATGGGTCTTGTTTTTCTTGTGCGCCGCAGAAGGCGCCGGTCAGAGCGGATGTTCGGTGTAGAAGCGCCCGCCGTGAAAGAGCAGCGGCGATGCCGTGTCGTCGTGCGTGCAGCGCTCCACCTCGCCCACGAAGATCACATGATCGCCTTCGTCGTAGCGGCTGCGGTTGAAGCATTCGAAGCTCGCCGCCGCGCCCGCGAGCACCGGCGCGCCGCCGAGTCCTTCGGTGAAGGCCACGTCGACCCAGCGGTCGATGTTCTTGGTGGCGAAGCGCTCGGCCAGCGCTTTCTGGTCGGCCGCCAGGATGTTGACCGCATAGTGCGAGCCCGCGCTGAGCGCCGGCATCGAGGCCGCGGCACGCGAGAGGCTCCAAAGCACCAGCGGCGGCGCGAGCGAGACCGAGTTGAACGAATTGGCAGTAAGGCCGACCAGCGTGCCCTCGGCCGATCGCGCGGTGACGATGGTCACGCCGGTGGCGAACATGCCGAGCGCCGCGCGGAATTCAGCGGGCGAGAAGGTCGGGGGCTGGGCCCGGCGGGAGGTGGTCACGGAAGAAGCGGCGCGTTGGAAGGCAGGGAAGGGCTATTCTGGCTCAGCTGCCGGCAGTGCCGCTGGCGGGGCCGTCATTCCCTCGGTCACGTACGGGGTGTAGATCGACAGCCTGCGGAGCAGATCGAACATGGCCCTCCCTCGTGTTCACGCGCTCCTCAGCTCCTCTACCGCCTTGTGCAGAAACGCGGCGATCTCTTCCTTTTCTGGCAACTGCACCTGGTATCGCGACACAAACAACTGATTGCTCATGCCCGCCAATGCGTATTCCACGAGTTCAACGTTCTTTCGTGTGCACAGAAGAATGCCGATCGGTGGCTGGTCGCCATCGCTCATTTCATGCTGCTTGTAGTACCCCACGTAACTGTTGAGCTGTCCCAGATGCTCATGGCGGAACGCGTCGTTCTTGAGTTCGATAAGCACATGACATTTGAGGACGCGGTGATAGAAGACCAGGTCCACGAAGAAGTGCTCGCCTCCGATCAGGAGGCGCTTTTGCCGCGCCTCGAAGCAGAAGCCGTGGCCCAGTTCCAGAAGGAACCCCTGAAGCTTTTCGAGCAGCGCGTCCTCGAGTTGGCCTTCGGTCACCACTTCCTGGGGTTTGAGGCCCAGAAACTCGAACACGTAGGGATCGCGAATGACCTGCTGCGGCGCGTTCTGCTCCGCACCCTCATGGGTGCGTTTCGAAAGTGCGGCTTTGTCGATGGACAGTCCGCTGCGTTGCCAATACTGGCTCGCGATCTGGCGCTTGAGTTCGCGCACGGACCAGTTCCCGCGCAGTGCTTCGGCTTCGTAGAAGGCTCGCTGCGGTGCGTCGTCGAGCTCGACCAACTGCTCGAAGTGACTGTAGGAAAGCCGAGTGACGAGCAGTTCGGGGTCGGTTGAGGAAACGGTGGTGGGCGATGGTGCGGACGCCGTCCGCACTTTTCCTTCCGGGGCCGTGGGCGGAGCAGGGCCGCAGATTGTGCGGACACCGCCCGCACAATCTGCGGATAGGCCCTGTAGAAGGCCAGGTAGCCATACAGCTGGCGTTTGCCGCTGTTGCTGACGCCTTGAGCGCGCAAGGCTTCCGACAGTTCGACCAGCAGCTTGTCCCCATAGCGGGCGAGATCGGCGCCTTGCAATTCGTAGTGGTGGATGTGGGAGCCGATCAGCCAGTTGCGCCAAGTGAGGCTGATGTTGACGGCGCGGGTCGCCCGGACAGCGCACTCTTCGTGCACCTGGCGAATGCTGGTCACCAGCGCGGCAAATCCTGTGTCCGGCGGCTTTGTTGCAGGGCTGCGCTCAGAGGGCATGCGCAGGAGCTTACCTCGACCAGCGCCCTGCAAGCGGCATCGTCGCGAACGGATGAGAAGTCAGGCTTGCGCGCTCGGTTTCAGCCGAAGAACCAGTAGCAGACCCCGACGGCCGCGGCCACGCCGGCCGCTTCGGCCGCGAGGGCGCAGGCCACCGCATGCCGGGCGCGCTGGATGCCCACGGCGCCGAAGTACACCGCGAGCACGTAGAAGGTGGTCTCGGTGCTGCCCTGGATGGTGGCGGCCACGAGCGCGGGAAAGCTATCGACACCCTGGCTCTGCATGGTCTCGATCAGCATCGCGCGCGCCGCGCTGCCCGAGAAGGGCTTGACCAGGGCGGTCGGCATCGCATCGACGAAGCGCGTGTCCCAGCCGCCCATCTCCACCAGCCAGCGCAGCCCCGCCAGCGCGGCGTCGAGCGCGCCCGATGCGCGCAGCACCCCCACGGCGCACAGCATGGCGACGAGGTAGGGCAGCAGGTTCTTCGCGATGTCGAAGCCTTCCTTCGCGCCTTCGACGAAGCACTCGTAGACCTTGATGCGGCGCACCGCGCCGGCCACGAGAAAAGCGACGATCACGCCGAACAGCGCCAGGTTGCCCGTCAGCGACGACAGCGCGGCGATCGCTGCCGCCGAGAGGCTGCCGAGCAGCGCCATGAAGCCGCCGAGCAGCAGCGCGGCCGGTACCAGGTAGGCCAGCACCACGGGGTCCCAGAGCCGCAGCCGCTGCACGGCCGCCACCGCGAGCAGGCCGGCGAGCGTCGATGCGCTGGTGGCGAGCAGGATCGGCAGGAACACCAGCGTCGGATCGGCGGCGCCCTGCTGCGCGCGGTACATGAAGATCGTCACCGGCAGCAGCGTGAGCGACGAGGCGTTGAGCACGAGGAACAGGATCTGCGCGTTGGTGGCGGTGACCGGGTCGGGATTGAGCCGCTGCAGTTCGCGCATGGCCTTCAGGCCGATCGGCGTGGCCGCGTTGTCGAGCCCGAGCGCGTTGGCCGCGAAGTTCATCGTGATGAGCCCCAGCGCCGGATGGCCCGCGGGCACGTCCGGCATGAGCCGCCGGAACAGCGGCCCGAGCAGCCGCGCAAGCCAGCCGACCAGCCCCGCCGCTTCCGCGATGCGCAGGAAGCCGAGCCACAGCGTGAGCGTGCCGAACAGCAGCACCATCACCTCGACCGCGAGCCGCGCCATCGCGAACAGGCTTTCGACGATGGCCGCGAAGACGCCCGGATCGCCGCCGACGAGCCAGCGGCCGAGGGCGGCGAGCGCCGCCACGAGGAAGAAACCCAGCCACAAGCCGTTGAGCACGCGCGATTCTTTCGTCAGGAAATATCGATCAGCAGATGCGGCCGGAAGCCTTCCTGTTCGCCCTTGCCCTTGTAGCCGAGCGGATTGGCCACCACGCGGCAGCCGTTCTTCACATAGTCGAACGGACAGTGCAGGTGGCCGTGCAGCCACAGCTGCGCGTGGGCGAGCAGCGGGTCGAGCGCATTGCAGAAGCCGGCTGTGCCCGGCCTGAGGCCGTAGCGCGGATCGGCGCTCGCGAGGCTTGGCGCGAAATGCGTGATGGCCACGGTGGTGCCGTCGAACGGTTCGGCCAGCGCCTGTTCGAGCCAGGCCTGGCATGCGAGCGCCTGCTCGCGCAGCGCGGCCGACATGAACGGCTGCCCGTGGCGGACCGTGGCCGCCTTCTCGAGGTAGAAGTCGGCCGCGCGCATCGCCTTGCCGCGTTTCTTGAGTGCGTCGGCCAGGCCGTCGACCGCCGGGTCGACGAGCGCGTCGAAGTCGGCCCACAGCGTGGTGCCGACGAAGCGGATGCCCTCGATGACCGCCGTCTCGCGCTCGAGCCAGCGGATGTCGAGCGCGTCGCAGAGCGCGCGAAGCCGGGCATGGGTTTCGTCGAAATCGGTGTTGTCGTATTCGTGGTTGCCCGGCACGTAGACCACCGGCACGGGCCAGCCGTGGCGCGGCGAGAAGCGGCCCAGGCCGAAGTCGGTGTCGACGAGGCGCGAGCCCTGTTGATAGGAGCCGATGTCGCCCGCCAGCACCAGCATGTCGGCCCCGGGTGCGGGCTCGGCAACGAAGTTCGGATGGGATTCCAGGTGCAGGTCGGAGAGCAGTTGCAGCTTCATCGTCGGGCCAGTCTAGAGGAATCAGCCCATGCACAAAGCGCATGAGGGAGGGGGTTTAAATACTAGGGATAACCCTTATTCTTGAAGCACCAACTACTTCGCGCAGCCAAAAGCAGCGCACTCGCCATGTCCAACCTCCTTGCCCAAGTGGCCCAATTCTTTCGTTCCGCCCCGGCCGATGCCCTGCCGCGCAGCCACGCCGCCACGCTGATGGAAAGCGCAGACGTGCGCGCCGGCATGAATGCGCACCAGGCGCAGGAACTGCGCATCGCCGCCAGCGCCTGGCTCAGCGTCGTTCGCTGAGCGCCTGCGTTCAGCCCTGGCCGCCCGCCTGCCGGCCCAGCGCCGGATCGGCGAACGCTGATGCGGCCGAGCGCATCAATGCGGTGCGCAGCCATTCGTGCGCGTGCCCGTGCTGGGCGCGCCGATGCCAGATCGCGTCGACATGCACCATCGGCTGGTCGAACGGCAGCTCGCGCAGCACCAGCTGGTCCTCGATGCCGGTCACGGTCACGAAGTGGCGTGGCAGCACCGTCAGCAGATCCGAGTTGGCCACCACCCGGCCGGCCGTGAAGAACTGGTTCACCGTCACCACGATATGCCGCTCGCGCCCCAGCGCGCCGAGCGTCTGGTCGATGAAGCCGTAGGGCCGGCCCGAAAAGCTCACCAGCAGGTGCCGTGCGGCGCAGTAGCCGTCGAGCGTGAGCGGCGTGTCGGCCAGCGGGTGCCCGCGCCGCATCACGCAGACGTACTGGCCCAGGTAGAGCCGCTGGGTCTCGAACGCCACCCCTGCGCCCGACTGGCCCCGGGCGGCGAGGCTGGCGATCACGGCCGGGAAGTAGCCCACCGCCATGTCGACTTCTTCCTGCTCGAGCATGCGGCGCGGATCGCGTGTGGTCAGCGGCAGCACGCGCAGCGAGATGGCGGGCGCTTCCCTCTCGACGATCTGCACCAGGCCTGGAATGAGCTCGGCCGCGGTCGCGTCGGCCATGGCCAGAACGAAGGTGCTGTCGGCCGAGGCCGCGTCGAATTCGCCCGGCGCCAGCGTGTGCTGCAGCTGCCGCAGCGCGTCGCGCACCGTGGGCCAGAGCGCCAGCGCGCGCGGCGTGGGCTCGACGCCGGCGCCCGCGCGCGTCACGAGTTCGTCGCCCAGGGCGTCGCGCAACCGGCGCAGGGCATTGCTCACGGCCGGCTGGGTGATCGACAGATTGCGCGCGGCGCGCGTCAGGTTGCGCTCCGCCATCACTTCGTCGAAGACGCGCAGCAGGTTGAGGTCGAGGGTACGGAAATTGACGTCCATCAGTGTTGTGAATGATAAACATCAGAAAGATAAAGTAGCCAAACACTAGGGCAAACCCTAATATCACCCCATCGACACCGTAATTCATCCCTAGGAGGGATTCATCATGACCAGCTTCGTCCACGTTGACCAACCCACTTCCCATCCCGGCGTCGATCGCGCCGAGGTTCTGTTTGCCCGCCTGAAGGCTGCCCGCGCGGGCGCCAACGGTTCGCGTCCCCTGATCGTCCTCCTGATCGTCGCAGCGCTTGCCGCCGCGGCGGTGGTGGCCGACAACCTCGTCACCCATTGGGACGAAGGCGCGCTGCTCGCCGGCTGGGCCGTGCTCTGCGGCGCCGTGTTCGCCGGCATCGCGCTGTTCGCCGGTTCGCTGTGCGACACGGTGGCAGGCACCTGGAACGCTGCGGCCCACCGCCGCGCCGCGGCCCGTGCCGATGCCCGTTTCCTCGAAACCGCCAAGAACGACCCGCGCATCATGCAGGAGCTGCAGGCCGCCACGTGGCGCCACGAGTCCGAAGGCAAGGTTCCGGCCGCTGCCGCCGCCAAGGTCGATGCGCTGGCCCGCATGGCCGAAAGCGCCCGCGAAGCCCGCATGCCGACGATCTACGACGCCATGCGCCGCATGAACAGCTCGCGCTACTACTGATCGACCGGCCGCGAGGCCCCAATGAAAAAGCCGCCCGGCGAGGGCGGCTTTTTTTTGCCTTGGCCAATCAGGCCGCGAGTCGCTGCTCGATGGCGGCCCGGGTCTCGGGCAGCTCCTTCGGCAGGTGGTGCTTGAGCTGTTCGAACAGCTCGGCATGCAGCTTCAGCTCGGCCTCCCAGGCGGCCTTGTCGATGCTGGTGACGCTCTTGAACTGCTCGGCGCTGAAGTCCAGGCCGGTCCAATTGAGCTCTTCGTAGCGCGGGCTGACGCCGAACACATGGTCGACGCCCTCGGCCTTGCCCTCGATGCGGTCGATCATCCACTTGAGCACGCGCATGTTCTCGCCATAGCCGGGCCAGACGAACTTGCCGTCGGCGCCCTTGCGGAACCAGTTGGTGGTGAAGATGCGCGGCTGCTTGGCGCCCGAGGCCTCGAGCTTCTTGCCCAGATCGAGCCAGTGCTGGAAGTAGTCGCTCATGTTGTAGCCCATGAAGGCCAGCATCGCGAACGGGTCGCGGCGCACCACGCCCACCTGGCCGACGATGGCGGCGGTGGTCTCGGAGCCCATGGTGGCGGCCATGTAGACGCCTTCGGTCCAGTTGCGGCCTTCGGTGACCAGCGGCACCGTGGTCGAGCGGCGGCCGCCGAAGATGAAGGCATCGATCGGCACGCCGGCCGGATCGTCCCAGGCCGGGTCGAGCGCCGGGTTGTTGGTGGCGGCCACGGTGAAGCGCGAGTTCGGGTGCGCGGCCTTGGCGCCGGTTTCCTTGGCGATGGCCGGGGACCAGTCCTTGCCCTGCCAGTCGATCAGGTGCTCGGGCAGCTGCTTGCCGGGCACGTCGTCCTCGAGGCCTTCCCACCAGACGTCGCCGTCGTCGGTGAGCGCCACGTTGGTGAAGATCACGTCGCGGTCCAGGCTCTTCAGGCAATTCGGGTTGGTCTTGAGGTTGGTGCCGGGGGCCACGCCGAAGTAGCCGGCTTCGGGGTTGATGGCGTACATGCGGCCATCCTTGCCGGGCTTGATCCAGGCGATGTCGTCGCCGATGGTGGTGACCTTCCAGCCTTCGAAGCCGGCCGGCGGCACGAGCATCGAGAAGTTGGTCTTGCCGCAGGCCGACGGGAACGCGGCGGCCACGTGGTACTTCTTGCCCTCGGGCGAGGTCACGCCGAGGATCAGCATGTGCTCGGCCAGCCAGCCTTCGTCGCGGCCCATGGTCGAGGCGATGCGCAGCGCGAAGCACTTCTTGCCGAGCAGCGCGTTGCCGCCGTAGCCCGAGCCGTAGCTCCAGATCTCGCGCGTCTCGGGGTAGTGGACGATGTACTTTGTCTTGTTGCAGGGCCAGGAGACGTCCTTCTGGCCGGGCTCGAGCGGCGCGCCCACGGTGTGCACGCAGGGCACGAACTCGCCGTCGGCGCCGAGCACGTCGTACACGGCCTTGCCCATGCGGGTCATGATGCGCATGTTGACGGCCACGTAGGGGCTGTCGGAGAGCTCGATGCCGATGTGGGCGATGGGCGAGCCGAGCGGGCCCATGCTGAACGGCACCACGTACATGGTGCGGCCCTTCATGCAGCCGTCGAACAGCGGCTGCAGCGTGGCGCGCATCTCGGCCGGGGCCATCCAGTTGTTGGTGGGGCCGGCGCTTTCCTTCTGCTCGGAGCAAATGAAGGTGCGGTCCTCGACGCGTGCGACGTCGCTCGGGTCGGACAGTGCGAGGAAGGAATCCGGGCGCTTGGCCGGGTTGAGCTTCTTGAAGGTGCCCGCGTCGACCAGTTTCTGGCAGAGGCGGTCGTACTCTTCCTTGCTGCCGTCGCACCAGTAGATGGACTCGGGTTTGCAGAGCGCGGCCATTTCGGCCACCCAGGCAATCAGTTTCGCGTTCTTGACGTATGAGGGTGCCTGAATGGCGAGGCCCTGCATCGTGGGTGCGTTCATCGGAAATCTCCTAAGTTGAAAAATCGTCTTTCCGAACGGGACGCCGTACCGGCATGGCACGGAGGTCCGTTTGAGAAAACGTTTCGCCTCGCGGAGACTGCGTCACCCGGGGCCACCCGGCCCACGGACGAAGACGCAACCGGCTGTCAGGCCAGGTAGACGGCGATCGATGCCAGGAGGAGCATCAGCACCGCGCCTGCCACGGGGAGCACGACGGGCATCAGGTGCACGACCGATTCGACGGCATCTGCTTCAACGGCCGCGGCATGGCCGGGCTCGACGGGAGTGGTGTTGGACATGGGAATACCTCGAATGCACAAAGACGGAAAAACTGCGGGCATTTTACAGATGGACCCCGTCCATCCGGTCTAGGGGGTTCCGAGCCCCCTTTTTCAGTGCTGCTCCTCGGCCTCGAAGCCGGCCTCGTGCAGCGCGCCCAGCACGCTCGCGAGGTGGGCCCGTCCGCGGGTCTGCAGCACCAGCTCGATGTCGACGTTCTGCGCCGCCAGCATGGTGAAGGCGCGCTGGTGATGGACTTCGTCGACGTTAGCGCCCGCTTCTGCCACCGTGGCGGTGATCTGGGCCAGCGAGCCCGGCACGTCGCGCGCGCTCACGCGCACGCGGGCGAGCCGGCCGGCGCGCACCATGCCGCGCTCGATGATCGCCGCGAGCAGCAGCGGGTCGATGTTGCCGCCCGAGAGCACCAGCCCCACGCGCTTGCCCTTGAAGCGCTCGGGATGCCGGATCAGCGCCGCCAGGCCGGCCGCGCCGGCGCCCTCGACCAGCGTCTTCTCGATCTCGAGCAGCATCAGCACGCCCTGCTCGATGTCGCCCTCGTCGACAAGCAGCAGGTCGTCGACGTGGCGCGCGATGATCTCGCGCGTCAGCACGCCGGGCGTTCCCACTGCGATGCCTTCGGCGATGGTGCTCTTGCCCTGCAGGTGCTGCGTGCCCTTGACTGCATTCACCATGCCGGGGAAACGCGTGGTCTGCACGCCGACGATCTCGATGCCGGGCCTGCGGTGCCGCGCCGCGACGGCCATGCCGGCGATCAGCCCGCCGCCGCCCACCGACACCACGAGCGTGTCGAGTTCGGGCACAGCATCGAGCATCTCGAGCGCCACGGTGCCCTGGCCCGCGATGATCGCTTCGTCGTCGTAGGGATGCACGAAGCTGAGGCCTTCGCGTTCGGCCAGCTCGAGCGCATGCGCGCGCGCCGCATCGAGCGTGTCGCCATGCAGCACCACCTCGGCCCCGAAGCCGCGCGTGCGCTCGATCTTCACGCCCGGCGTGAAGCGCGGCATCACGATGAGCGCGCGCAGGCCCAGGCGCTCGGCGTGGTAGGCCACACCCTGCGCATGGTTGCCGGCCGACACCGCGATCACGCCGCGGGCGCCGCCCTCGGACAGGTCGACCAGCTTGTTGCAGGCGCCGCGCTCCTTGAACGAGGCGGTGAACTGCAGGTTCTCGAACTTCAGGAACACCTGCGCGCCGACGATCTCGGAGAGCGTGCGCGACTCCACGCAGGGCGTGTCGAGCACCTGGCCCCGCAGGCGCGCCGCGGCACGCTGGATTTCTTCGATTCCAACCATGGCGGGCATTGTGGCTGGAATCGCACCATCAGGGTTTTTACCGTTCCCGCATCTTCCCGAAGCCAAAACTCTGCGCTATGGTCGCTTCAGTAATTTCCTCATGCCAGGAGGTCGGTGGATGGTCAAGCGCGCGGGTGTCGATGTGGTGGCTGCTGCTGTGCGCGGGCAGGCATTGCCGTCGCCCGGGCTCAAGGGCGCGCCGGTGCTGGAGCTCATGTGCTCGCACTTCGTGCTCACGCTGGCCGCCAAGCAGGGCCCGCGCTTCAACGTGCGCCGCGACATCAACGGCCTGCTCTCGCTGACCGGCCGCCACCTGGTGTGGCCGCTCGCGGTGCTGCAGCGGCTGAGCGAGTTCCTCGGCCGGCGCTGCGCGGGCAACGAGGCCTGGAAGGGCGTCGAAGACCTCGACGGCCGCACGCTGCTCGAGCGCCATGGCGTGTGGCGCGGCCCCTATGAGGAAGGCACGCTGTTCTTCTACCTCGACGAGTACGCGAAGGACCATCCCAAGGACCTGCTCTCGGTGCTGTCCGTCACGCGCGACTGGCTCACGCATGCGCTGCGCAAGCAGTCGACGCTGGTCGAGAAGAACATCGATGCGCTCGCCGGCCTGCTGCAGCTCAACAAGGCCGAGCGTGCGCTGCTGCTCTACGGCACGCTCGCGCGCTACCAGCGCGACCTGCGCTCGCTGCTGGTGGAGTTCAAGGTCAACAACGCGCCCGAGGCCTATGCCGCCATCGCCGACATCGCGGGCGTCAATGCAAGCGAAGTCGGCGAGGCGCTGCGTGCGGGGTCGCGGCTCGAGCGCATCGGCCTGGTCGAGAACCTGATCTCCGAGCACAACATCACCGACCTGGCCGATCTCATGAAGGTCAGCGAGAAGCTGCCGCCGGTGCTGATGCGTGAGTACCGCGACCACAACGAGCTCATGGCCGTGTTCACGCGGCCCTCCGCAAAGAGCACGCTCACGCCCCACGATTTCTCCTTCGTCGAGGAAGACGCGCAGATGCTCGTCACGCTGCTGCGTGCGGCCGTGGCGCGCAAGGAGCCTGGCGTCAACGTGCTGCTCTACGGCCCGCCCGGCACGGGCAAGACCGAACTCGCCAAGGTGGTGGCGCAGGCCGCGGGGCTCGATCTGTTCGAGGTCGAGTACGCCGACCGCGACGGCAACTCGCTGTCGGGGCGCGACCGCTACCGCTCGCTACAGATCGCGCAGGTGTTCCTCAAGGGCAGCGCCCAGGCGGCGCTGCTGTTCGACGAGGTGGAAGACGTCTTTCCGCCCATCAGCACCGAGGCCGCGCAGTTCATGGCGCGTGCCGAGCAGGTTCCGGCGCCCCCGAGCGGCAGCGTGAGCGGCAAGGCCTGGGTCAACCAGATCCTCGAGGCCAACCCCGTGCCCACGCTGTGGGTCACCAACCGCATCGAGCAGATCGACCCGGCGTTCCGGCGCCGCTTTGCCTACCACCTCGAACTCAAGTCGCCGCCGCCCGGCGCGCGCGAGCAGCTCGTCAAGAAGACGCTCGACGGCATCGTCGTGTCCGAGGCGTTCACCGCCAAGCTGGCAGAGCGCAAGGGGCTCACGCCCGCGCAGATCCGCACCGCGGTGCGCTTCGCGGGGCTGGCCTGCACCGACGGCGCGTCGATGGAGGCGCTGATCGAGCGCCAGCTGCGCAACGCCGACCTCGCGCTCGGCACGTCCGATGCCGGGCTCGGCGAGCGGCGCAACGTCACCACCTACGACCTCGACATGCTCAACGTCGAGAGCCGCTTCGAGGTGCCGCGCATCGTCGCGGCGCTCAAGGCGCGCGGCCACGGCACGCTGTGCTTCTATGGCGCGCCGGGCACCGGCAAGACCGCGCTCGCCGAGCACATCGCCCGAGCCATCGGCCGGCCGCTCATCATCAAGCAGGCCAGCGACCTCATGAGCAAGTACGTCGGCGAGACCGAGCAGAACATGGCCGCCATGTTCCGCGAGGCGGAAGCCGAAAAGGCCGTGCTGCTGCTCGACGAGGCCGACAGCTTTCTGCAGGACCGCCGCGGCGCCCAGCGCACCTACGAGGTGACCGAGGTCAACGAGATGCTGCAGGGCATGGAGCGCTTCAACGGTGTGTTCGTGTGCACCACCAACCTGCTCGAACGGCTCGACCAGGCGGCGCTCAGGCGCTTCACGTTCAAGATCAAGTTCATGCCGCTGACCGCGCAGCAGCGCGAGCGCATGTTCGTGACCGAGGCGCTCGCGGGCGATGGCGCGCTGCTCACGGGCGAGACCCGCGCGCGGCTCGCGCAACTGCGCCAGCTGTGCCCGGGCGACTTCGCTGCGGTGAAGCGGCAGACCGACATTCTGGCGGTCGAGTTCTCGGCCGCCGAATTCCTCGACCAGCTCGAGGCCGAACACCGCATCAAGCCCGAGGTGCGCGAATCGCGCGGCATGGGTTTCGTGCAGTAGGTAGCCAGGCAGCAGTGAGCGAACGCCGGCGGGGGGCCGGCCGCACGCAGAAAAAAAGAACACAGGGAACGCAGCGACAGGAGGAGGCTTTCGATGACAGAGCAAAAGACACATGCCGCAGCGGCAGGGGGCATGCCGCGTTTCACTTTATGGCGGTTCGCGGCATTCGCAGGGACGGGCCTGCTTTGCGGCGCGATCGCCGCATGCGGCGGCGGTGGGGGAGGCGGCGGCGGCGGGTTTCCGATCATCCCGGGCGGGGGCAATCCCCCGGTCGGCGACGGCGGCGGCGACGGGCCGGGCGACCCCGATGCGATCGTGGCCTCGGCGAGCGTGGCCGGCCTGTGCGCCGCGCCGCGCGCCGGCACCAATCCCGCGACCGGTGCCGCCTACCCCGACCGGCCCGGCACGCTGACCGACGAGAAGCGGTGGGTGCGCGGCTGGATCGACGAGACCTATCTCTGGTATGGCGAGGTGCCGACCACGCTCAAGGCCGCCGACTACGCCACACCGGTCGCGTATTTCAACGTGCTCAAGACGCCGGCGCTCACGCCCTCGGGTCGCGCGAAGGACCGCTACCACTACGTCGTCGACACCGAGCGCTATCGCCAGCTCTCGGAAGCCGGCGTGTCACCGAGCTACGGCATCGAGCTTGCCGTGCTGCGCAGTTCGCCGGCGCGCAACATGCGCATCGCCTTCGTCGAGCCGAACTCGCCGGCCGGCAGGGCCGGACTGCCGCGTGGCGCCAAGCTGGTGGAGGCCGACGGCGTCGATGTGGTGCGCGCCACCGGCACCGCCAACGTCAATGTGATCAATCGCGCCATCTCGCCGCAAGAAGCCGGCGAGTCGCACACCTTCGTCTTCGAGGTGGGCGGCGTGCGGCAGGCGCCGGTCCAGCTCACGGCCGAGCAGGTGCGGCGCACGCCGGTGCAGTTCGTCAAGAGCATCGACACCGGCAGCGGCCGCGTCGGGTACCTGCTCTTCAACGACCACATCACCACCTCGGAGATGCAGCTCATCAATGCGGTCAACCAGCTGCGCAACGACGGCGTGCAGGACCTGGTGCTCGACATGCGCTACAACGGCGGCGGGCAGCTCAACATCGCGAGCCGGCTCGCCTACATGGTGTCGGGGCCGGCCGCGACCGACGGCAAGGTCTTCGAGCAACTGGTGTTCAATGACAAGAACCCGTTCCACCTGCTGCCGGCGCAGACGCAGATACCGTTCTACGGCACCAGCCGCACGGGTGCGGCGCTGCCCCGGCTGGGGCTGTCGCGCGTCACCGTGCTCGTCGGTCCGGACACCTGCTCGGCCAGCGAGTCGGTCATCAACGGCCTGCGCGGCGCCGACGTGAGCGTGAACCTGGTCGGCGGTACAACCTGCGGCAAGCCTTACGGCTTCTCGCCGCAGGACAACTGCGGCACCAGCTATTTCGCGATCCAGTTCCAGGGCGTGAACGCGAAGAACTTCGGCGACTACGGCGACGGCTTCCGGCCCGACTGCGCCGTGGCCGACGACTTCGCGCATCCGCTCGGCGACCCGGCCGAGGCGCGGCTCGCCGCGGCCCTGGCGATGCGCAATGGCGGCGCCTGCCCGGCGATATCCGCCAAGACCCTGCCGGGGGTCGAGAAGCCCGGCATGTCGGAAACCGAGCCCTATTTGCGCGACCGCTCGCCGCTGCGCGAGATGCGCGTGCTCGACATGCCGGGCGCGCCGGCAGCACCGGGATGACCGGCGCCGGATTGGCGTAAACCCTGCGGTCTTTCGACTCTCTTGCTGCGCAAGCGCGCGGCCGATAGAGTGGCCTTCATCAGTAGCAAACGTTTGCGCAAACGTTTGGCATTTTGTTCTACACGGCTTCGGCCGCCATGAGGAGACCACGATGAAGATGCGAATCCAGCGCCGCCGGTGGCTCGGCGCGGCCTTGCTCGCCACGGTACTTTCGGCCTGCGGCGGGGGCGGCAGCGGCAACGACGGCTTTGCGCTCGCGCCGGGTTTCGGCGCCGCGCCGCCGCCCGCGCAGAAGATCATCATCGACAGCGACTACAACACCATGAGCGACGACGGCCAGCTCGGCGTGATGGCCGCGCAGCTCCAGGCCGAGGGCAAGGTCGAGGTCCTCGGCATCACCGTGGTGTCGGGCAACAAGTGGCTGCGCCAGGGCGTGGCCGAGGCGCTGAAATCGGTCGAGCGGCTCGGTGTGGGCCACCGCATCCCCGTGTTTGCAGGCGAGAACTACGCGTTCAACCACGACCGGGCGGCGATCGAGGCCGAGCTGGCGGCCGGGGCCGGCGGCGACGGCTATCTGGGCGCCTGGAGCACGCCCGAGCCCAAGACCGACGCCGAGCTGGCGCCGATTCCCGACGGCTTCGCCACGCACACGCAGGTGCAGCCGCGCAGCGCGGTCGACTTCATCATCGACACGGTCAAGGCGCATCCGCACGAGGTGACCCTGCTCGCGATCGGCCCACTCACCAACATCGCCAAGGCGGTGCAGCGCAGCCCCGAGATCGTGCCGTTGATCAAGCAGATCATCTACATGGGCGGCGCCGTCCATGTGCCCGGCAACACCACCAAGGCGGCGGAGTTCAACTGGTGGTTCGATCCCGACGCCGCGCAGTTCGTGGTGCGGCTGCCGATCCCGCAGGTGGTGGTGCCGCTCGACGTGACCGACACCGTGCTCATGGACAAGGCGATCTACGACCGCATTGCGCACCCGCCCCGCCCCACCGCGGTGACCGAGGCGTTTCGCCAGGAGTGGTTTGCCGCCGACTTCGAGAAGGACCCGAACCACACCTCGAACATCTGGGACACGCTGACCATCGCCTACCTGCTCGATCCCGCCTACGCGACCCAGGTCTCGGAAGAGTACGTGGACGTGATCGCGCGGCCGGGCGATCCCGAGAACGGCCGCTCGGTCGGCTACACGACGCCGCCGGCGGGCGCGCCGCTGCAGAAGATGAAGGTGGTGACGCGTTTCGACAACGCGCGGTTCTTCGCGCTCTACGTGGATCTGCTCACGCGGCCGGTGCCGGTGCGCCTGCCGCGCTGAGGCCGCCTAGAAAGCCGAGCACACCCGCAGCACCTCGCTGCCATAGGCCTCGAGCTTCTTCGTGCCGATGCCGCTGATGCCCTGCAGGTCTTCGAGCGTGGCCGGTGCGCGCTCGGCGATCGCAGCCAGGGTGGCGTCGTGGAAGATCACGTAGGCCGGCAGGTTGTGCTCGCGCGCCACCTCGGCGCGCCAGGCCTTGAGCGCCTCGAAGCGCTTCTGGCCCTCGGCGTCGAGGGCGGCCGCGGCCGGTGAGGGCGCGCCTCGCGCGGCCTTCTCGCGCCGCGCCTTGCCGCTGCGTGCGGCGGGCGACGAGATCGATTCGCGCAGCGACACCAGCGTCTCGCCGCGCAGCACAGCGCGGGAGGCTTCGGTGAGCTTGAGCGTGTTGTAGGCCTCGGCGTCGACCGCCACGGCGCCGATCGCGATGAGCTGGCGCAGCACGCCACGCAGCTGCACCTCGCTGAATTCCGCGCCGAGCCCGAAGGTGCTGATGCGCTCGTGCCCGTACTGGCGGACCTTGTCGGTCTCCTTGCCGCGCAGGATGTCCATGACATGGCCCGAACCGAAGCTGATGCCGCTTTGCTGCTGCACGCGGTACACCGTGGACAGCAGCTTGCGCGCCGCATCGGTGCCATCCCACACCTGCGGCGGATTCAGGCAGTTGTCACAGTTGCCGCAGGGCGTGCTCTTCTCGCCGAAGTAGCCCAGCAGCCGCACGCGCCGGCAGTCGCTCGCCTCGGCCAGCGAGAGCAGCGCGTCGAGCTTGCCGCGCATCACCTGCTTGAACTCCTCGCCCGCGGGGCTCTCGTCGATCATGCGGCGCTGGTTGACCACGTCCTGCAGACCGTAGGTCATCCAGGCATCGGCGGCTGCGCCGTCGCGGCCGGCGCGGCCGGTCTCCTGGTAGTAGCCCTCGATGTTCTTCGGCATGTCGAGGTGCGCCACGAAGCGCACGTCGGGCTTGTCGATGCCCATGCCGAACGCGATGGTCGCGACCATCACGATGCCTTCCTCGCGCAGGAACCGGTCCTGGTGCCGCTGGCGCACCGCTGCGTCCAGGCCCGCGTGGTAGGGCAGGGCATTGATGCCCGCGCCCTGCAGCATCACGGCCACGTCTTCCACGCGCTTGCGCGACTGGCAATAGACCACGCCCGCATCGCCCTCGTGCTCGCGTTCGATGAAGCGCAGCAGCTGCGTGGTCGCGTCCTTCTTCTCGACGATGGTGTAGCGGATGTTCGGCCGGTCGAAGCTCGAGACGAACTGGCGCGCCTCTTCGAGCTGCAGCCTCTCGACGATGTCGGCCCGCGTGAGCGCGTCGGCCGTGGCCGTGAGCGCGATCCGCGGCACGCCGGCATAGCGCTGGTGCAGCACCGTGAGCGCGCGGTACTCGGGGCGGAAGTCGTGGCCCCACTGGCTCACGCAGTGCGCCTCGTCGATCGCGAACAGCGAGAGCTTGCCGCGCGCGGCAAGCGCGTCCATCAGCTCGAGGAAGCGCGGCGTGGTCACGCGCTCGGGCGCGGCGTACAGCAGCGTGATCTCGGCGCGCGCCATGCGGCGCTCGACGTCCTGCGTCTGCTGCCAGTCGAGCGTCGAGTTGAGGAAAGCCGCGTCCACGCCGGCCTCGTGCAGTGCGCCCACCTGGTCGTGCATCAGCGCGATCAGCGGCGAGACCACCACCGCGAGGCCGTGCCCGGCGCGCTGCCGCGCGATGGCCGGGATCTGATAGCACAGCGACTTGCCGCCGCCGGTGGGCATCAGCACCAGCGCATCGCCGCCGGCCACCACATGCTCGACGATGGCTTGCTGCGGCCCGCGGAACTGCGCATAGCCGAAGACCTCGTGGAGGATGTCGGCGGGCGCGCTCGACGTGCTGTGGTCGGCGTCGGAGGGGAGGGGGGCAAGCGAGGACACGGGCGGCAGGCGGGCGGCGGAAGAACGGAACGAACGAAGGAAAAGGCGAAGAGGGAGCGCGGCCGTGGATTGTCCCCCAGCCACCAGGAAATGACCGTGGCACGAGGTTTGCAATCACAACGCCAGTCTCGAAGCCCTTCTTGTATAGACAGCAAAGTGGTGCATTGTCGTCCTGCCATGCACCGAATAGGTTCTCTCGGGTTATCCTGTATATACAAGTTGGGGCACACGGCAACAATGCGAGGCGCGCGCCACCCGGACGGACGACGGGGGCGCATCGCCGAGCCATCTCTTTCTCAAGAACGGAACCAGGAGTCCCCATGGTCAAGACGCTAGTTGTGAAGATTTCCCCGCTGCTGGCAGCGCTCGCCTGCACCGCAGGCCTGGCCGGCACGGCCGCTGCGCAGGAAACCAAGATTGCGCTCGGCATGTCGGGCTGGACCGGCTTTGCGCCGCTCACGCTGGCCGACAAGGCGGGCATCTTCAAGAAGAATGGCCTCGACGTCGAGATCAAGATGATCCCGCAGAAGGACCGGCACCTTGCGCTGGCCGCGGGCGCGATCCAGTGCGCCGCTACCACCGTGGAAACGCATGTGGCCTGGAACGCCAACGGCGTGCCGATCGTGCAGATCTTCCAGATGGACAAGTCCTACGGCGCCGATGGCATCGCGGTGCGCAACGACGTGAAGAGCTTCGCCGACCTCAAGGGCAAGACCATCGGCGTGAGCGCGCCCGGCACCGCGCCGTACTTCGGCCTGGCCTGGATGCTCAACAAGAACGGCATGACCTTGAAGGACGTGAAGACCGTCTCGCTCGAGCCGCAGCCCGCCGCGCAGGCCTTCGTGGCCGGCCAGAACGACGCGGCCATGACGTACGAGCCGTACCTGTCGACCGTGCGCGCCAATCCGGCGGCCGGCAAGATCCTGGCCACCACGCTCGACTACCCGATGGTGATGGACACCGTGGGCTGCGCGCCGACCTGGCTCAAGGCCAATCCCAAGGCCGCCGCCGCGCTCACCAAGTCGTACTTCGATGCGCTCGAGATGATCAAGGCCGACCCGGCCAAGTCGAACGAGATCATGGGCTCGGCCGTCAAGCAGAGCGGCGAACAGTTCGCCAAGTCGTCGGCCTACCTGCGCTGGCAGGACAAGGCCGCGAACCAGAAGTTCTTCGCAGGCGAGCTCATGAGCTTCATGAAGGAGGCCACGACGATCCTGCTCGAAGCCGGCGTGATCCGCAAGGCGCCCGAAGACTACGCCGCCACCTTCGATGCCAGTTTCGTCAAGTAAGGCCCTGCCGCCGATGGCGCCACGCGCAGCGCCTGCCGGCGAGGTCACGCAGCCCGCAGGGGCCGCGCCCGCCGCACCGGCTCCGCCCCTGCGGCGGCGCCGCGCATTCGCGCCGCTCGAACCCATCGGCGCGCGTGCGCGGGTACTGCTCGGGCTCGGCTTCTTCGTGGTGTTCGTGCTCGCGTGGTCCGTCGCCACGCTCGGTGGCTTCGTCTCGCCGACCTTCCTCGCAAGTCCGCCGACCATGGTCAAGGAAGGCTGGCTGCTCTTCACCGAGTACGGCTTCAGCCTGGACGTGGGCATGACGGTCTGGCGCGTGTTCGGCGGCTTCGTGCTGGCGGCCGTGTTCGCGGTGCCGCTGGGCATCGCCATGGGCACGTGGAAGACGGTCGAGGCCTTCTTCGAGCCCTTCGTCTCGTTCTGCCGCTACCTGCCGGCCTCGGCCTTCATCCCGCTGCTCATCCTCTGGGCCGGGCTCGGCGAAATGCAGAAGCTGCTCGTGATCTTCATCGGCTCGTTCTTCCAGATCGTGCTGATGGTGGCCGTCACCGTGGGCGGTGCGCGGCGCGACCTCGTCGAGGCGGCGTACACGCTGGGCGCCAAGAGCCGCGGCATCGTCGCGCGCGTGCTCATCCCCAGTGCCGCGCCGGGCATCGCCGAGTCGCTGCGCCTGGTGCTCGGCTGGGCCTGGACCTACGTGATCGTGGCGGAGCTGATCGGCTCGTCCTCGGGCATCGGCCACATGATCACCGACAGCCAGGCGCTCCTGAACACCGGCCAGATCATCTTCGGGATCATCGTGATCGGCGTCATCGGGCTGGTGTCCGACTTCGCCTTCAAGGCGCTCAACCGCCGCCTCTTCGCCTGGGCCGCACTGTGACGACAACGACGATGACGAACAACCAGCTTTCGATCCAGGGCGTGTCGCGCGTCTTCACCGGTGCCAAGGGGCAAAGCACGCAGGCGCTGCTGCCGATCGATTTCGAGGTGCGCGAGAACGACTTCGTCACCATCCTCGGGCCTTCGGGCTGCGGCAAGTCGACGCTGCTGCGCATCGTCGCGGGGCTCGACTTTCCCACCACCGGCCAGGTGCTGCTCGACGGCGAGCGCATCGAGGGGCCGGGTGCCGACCGCGGCGTGGTGTTCCAGAGCTACACGCTGTTCCCCTGGCTCACGGTGGCCCAGAACATCCGCTTCGGCCTGCGCGAGCGCGGCATGAGCGAAGCCGAGCAGAAGGAGCGCAGCGCGTTCTTCATCGCCAAGGTGGGCCTGCGCGGCTTCGAGAACCACTATCCGAAGCAGCTCTCGGGCGGCATGCAGCAGCGCACCGCCATTGCGCGCGCGCTCGCCAACGACCCCAAGATGCTGCTGCTCGACGAGCCCTTCGGCGCACTCGACAACCAGACCCGGGTGCTGATGCAGGAACTGCTGCTCGGCATCTGGGAATCGGCGCAGAAGACGGTGCTGTTCGTCACGCACGACATCGACGAGGCCATCTTCATGGCCAACCGCGTGGCCGTGTTCAGCGCCAGGCCGGGCCGCATCAAGACCGAGATCGCGGTCGACTTCCCGCATCCGCGCAAGTACACGATCAAGACCTCGCCCGAGTTCATGGCCATCAAGGCGCGCCTGACCGAAGAGATCCGGGCCGAGTCGATGGCGGCGGCCGAGCATTGAACAGGCGACCGGACCCGCAATGACCCCCGCCGCACGCCGCGCCGACCCCTCGCTTGCGCTCTATGCGCAGGTCAAGGACCACATCTCGCGCAAGATCCAGGACGGCACCTGGCCGGCCGGCCACCGCCTGCCGTCCGAGAGCGAGCTGGTCGCGCAGTTCGGCATTTCGCGCATGACGGTGAACCGCGCGCTGCGCGAGCTCGTGGCGCAGGGGCGCATCGTGCGCATGGCCGGCGTCGGCAGCTTCGTGGCCGAGACCAAGCCGCAGTCCACGCTGCTGCAGATCGCCAACATCGCGAGCGAGATCCGCCAGCGCGGCCACGACTACCGCTGCGAGATGCTCGCCGTCGAGCGCCTCGCGGCCTCGCCCGACGTGGCCGCCTGGCTCGACATGCGCGCGGGCAGCTCGGTGTTCCACAGCGTCTGCCTGCACCTGGACAACGACACGCCGGTGCAGCTCGAGGAGCGCTACGTCAACCCGCAGGTCGTGCCCGACTACCTCGCGCAGGACTTCGCCGCGGTGCCGCCCAGCGAATACCTCGTGCGCCACGTGCCCTTCGACCAGATCGAGCATGTCGTCGATGCCGTGCTGCCCACGCCCGAACAGGCCGGCCACCTCGCGATGGCGCCCGCCGATCCCTGCCTGCTGCTGACGCGCCGCACCTGGACGCGCAACATCCCGGTGACGTGGGTGCGCTGCCTGCACCCGGCCTCGCGCTACAGCCTGGGCAGCCGCTTTCGCGCCGACGGCAATCCTTCATTCGGATGAGCCCGCGACGGCAACCAAAGTCTTCTGACGCAACCACTTGTATAGACAGGTTCACATGGCCCAACCTTCCAACCCCGCCACCCTGACCCTCACGCCCGGCCAGGTCGACCTTGCGATGCTGCGCCGCATCCACCAGCACAGCGGCCTGCGCCTTGCCCTCGATCCGTCGGTGCAGGAAGGCATGGCCCGTGCCGAAGCCGCCGTGCGCCGCATCGTCGAGAACGACGAGGTGGTCTACGGCATCAACACCGGCTTCGGCAAGCTCGCGAGCACGCGCATCGGCAACGACCACCTGGCCGACCTGCAGCGCAACCTCGTGCTCTCGCACAGCGTGGGCACGGGCGAGCCGCTGGCCGCGCCGGTGGTGCGGCTGGTACTCGCCACCAAGGCCGTGAGCCTGGCCCGCGGCCATTCGGGCGTGCGGCCCGCGCTCGTCGATGCGCTGCTGGCGCTCTTCAATGCGGGCGTGATGCCGCGCATCCCGTGCAAGGGCTCGGTCGGCGCCTCGGGCGACCTCGCGCCGCTCGCGCACATGGCCTGCGTGCTGATCGGCGAAGGGGAAGCGACCCTGCCCGACGGCCGCGTGGTCGGCGGTGCCGAGGCGATGCGCAGCGTGGGCCTCGAACCCTTCGTCCTCGGCCCCAAGGAAGGCCTGGCGCTGCTCAACGGCACGCAGGTGTCGACCGCGCTCGCGCTCGCGGGTCTTTTCGGTGCCGAGAACGTGTTCGCCTCGGCCTTGATGTCGGGCGCGCTGTCGCTCGAGGCGATCCAGGGGTCGATCAAGCCCTTCGACGCGCGCATCCATGCGGCGCGCGGCCAGCCGGGGCAGGTGGCGGTCGCGGCGGCGGTGCGCACGCTGCTCGACGGCAGCGAGATCGTGCCCTCGCACGCCGACTGCGGGCGCGTGCAAGACCCGTATTCGGTGCGCTGCATTCCGCAAGTGATGGGCGCCTGCCTCGACAACCTCGCGCATGCCGCGCGCGTGTTGGCGATCGAAGCCAATGCGGCATCGGACAACCCACTGGTGTTCTGCGACACCGGCGAAGTGATCTCGGGCGGCAACTTCCACGCCGAGCCGGTGGCCTTCGCGGCCGACATCATTGCGTTGGCCGTGAGCGAAGTGGGCGCGATCGCCGAGCGCCGCATCGCGCTCTTGCTCGACACGGGCCTGTCGGGCCTGCCGCCGTTCCTGGTGCACGACGGCGGCCTGAATTCGGGCTTCATGATCGCGCAGGTCACGGCCGCGGCGCTCGCGTCGGAGAACAAGTCGCTCGCGCATCCCGCGAGCGTCGACAGCCTGCCCACTTCGGCCAACCAGGAAGACCATGTGTCGATGGCCACTTTCGCGGCGCGCCGGCTCGGCGACATGGTGAACAACACGGCGGTCGTGGTGGGCATCGAAGCGATGGCCGCCGCGCAGGGCATCGAACTCAAACGCGGCGTGGCCCCCGGCGGCGGGCTCAAGAGCTCCGCGCTGGTCGAAGCCGAATTCGCCAACATCCGCCAGAAGGTCGCCTTCCTCGAGCGCGACCGCTACCTCGCACCCGACATCGAAGCCATGCGCCAGTGGGCGCTCGCAGCCGAGCTGCCGCGCGCGCTGCGCGACATCCTTCCCAGCCATTCCTGAAACTGGAGATCCACCGATGAATGCTCCCGACACCCTCGCGCTGCAAGGCGCCGACCCCCGCCACGACCCGACGCGCGTGATCCGCGCCCCGCGCGGCAGCCAACTGAACTGCAAGAGCTGGCTCACCGAGGCGCCTTTCCGCATGCTGCAGAACAACCTCGACGCCGAGGTCGCCGAGCGGCCGCAGGACCTCGTGGTCTATGGCGGCATCGGCCGCGCCGCACGCAACTGGGAATGCTTCGACCAGATCCTCGCGTCGCTCAAGGAGCTGGGCGACGACGAGACGCTGCTGATCCAGTCGGGCAAGCCGGTCGGCGTGTTCAAGACGCACCCGGATGCGCCGCGCGTGCTGCTCGCCAACTCGAACCTCGTGCCCAAGTGGGCCAACTGGGAGCACTTCAACGAGCTCGACCGCCTCGGCCTCTTCATGTACGGCCAGATGACCGCGGGCAGCTGGATCTACATCGGCAGCCAGGGCATCGTGCAGGGCACCTTCGAGACCTTCGTCGAGGCCGGCCGCCAGCACTACGGCAACAGCCTCGCGGGCAAGTGGATCCTGACGGCCGGCCTGGGTGGCATGGGCGGCGCGCAGCCGCTCGCGGCCACGCTCGCGGGCGCGGTGTCGCTCAACATCGAATGCCAGCAGTCGAGCATCGACTTCCGCCTGCGCACGCGCTACGTCGACAAGCAGGCGCGCGACATCGACCATGCGCTCGAACTCATCCGCCAGCACTGCGATGCGAAGGAGGCGGTGTCGATCGCACTGCTCGGCAACGCGGCCGATGTGCTGCCCGAACTGGTCAAGCGCGCGAAGGCCGGCGGCATCCGGCCCGACCTCGTGACCGACCAGACCTCCGCGCACGACCTGATCAACGGCTACCTGCCCGCGGGCTGGAGCGTTCCGCAGTGGCAAGCCGCGATGAAGGACCCGTCGCAGCACGACGCCCTCCGGACCGCCGCCGCCAAGTCGTGCGCCGTGCATGTGCAGGCCATGCTCGACTTCCAGGCCATGGGCATTCCCACGGTCGACTACGGCAACAACATCCGCCAGGTCGCGTTCGACGAGGGTGTCGCCAATGCCTTCGACTTCCCGGGTTTCGTGCCGGCCTACATCCGGCCGCTGTTCTGCGAGGGCAAGGGCCCGTTCCGCTGGGTGGCGCTCTCGGGCGACCCCGAAGACATCTACAAGACCGATGCCAAGATCAAGGAACTGTTCCCCGACAACACGCACACGCACCGCTGGCTCGACATGGCGCGCGAGCGCATCGCCTTCCAGGGCCTGCCCGCGCGCATCTGCTGGCTCGGCCTCGGCGAGCGCCACATCGCGGGGCTGGCATTCAACGAGATGGTGAAGAACGGCGAACTCAAGGCGCCCATCGTCATCGGCCGCGACCACCTCGACACCGGCTCGGTCGCGAGCCCCAATCGCGAGACCGAAGCGATGAAGGACGGCACCGATGCGGTGTCCGACTGGCCGCTGCTCAACGCGCTGCTCAATACCGCCGGCGGCGCGACCTGGGTCAGCCTGCACCACGGCGGCGGCGTCGGCATGGGCTATTCGCAGCATTCGGGCGTGGTGATCGTCTGCGACGGCACCGACGCCGCGGCGAAGCGCATCGCGCGCGTGCTCTGGAACGACCCCGCCAGCGGCGTCATGCGCCATGCCGATGCGGGCTACGACATTGCCGTCGCCACCGCGAGGAAGCAGGGGCTCAAGCTGCCGATGGTCCGCTGAGGGCGCGCGTTGCGGCCGACAAAGGTAAGCCGAAGGTAGGAAGAAAAACCCAGCCAATTCCCATTCAATGGGAATGAAGCCTTGGACGTGGGAACGGCCGGCCAGATACTGCAGACCGCATTCCGCCACTCCATCCGACGCCCACGCCCTTTCCGATGACGCCGCCGACCGATGCCTCCGCTCACAACGACCGCGCACTGCGCGTGCTGTCGGTGCTGGCGCAGTGCAATTCGGCCCTGACCGCGGCGCAGCTGGTGGAGGAAACCGGCTTGTCGAAGAGCACGCTCTATCGGCAGATCGCGATGCTGCGGCGCTGGGGCTTCGTGATGGAGTCCGACGGGCGCTATTCGCCGGGCCCGGTGAGCGTGCAGCTCGCGAGCGGCTTTGACGGCAACTCCGACCTCGTGATGGCCGCGCGTGCCGACATGCGCGCGCTCGCGCAGCAGAGCCATGAAAGCGTCGCGCTGGTCACGGCCGTGAACGACCGCGTGGTGTGCCTCGAGATGATTGACAGCGAGCATTCGCTGCGCTGCTCGTTCGACCGCGGCCGCAGCGTGCCGGCGCGCGACGGCGCGAGCGCCAAGTGCCTGCTGGCCCACATGCCGGCCGAGCAGCGCGATGCGCTGCTCGACGCGCTCGGCGAACCGCCTGAACAACGCGCGCGGCGCGCCAGCGAACTCGACGCGATCCGCGAGGCTGGCCATGCGGTGACGCAGGGCGAGGTCGATGCCGGCGTCTGGGGTGCCAGCGCACCGCTGCTCGCGGCCAACCGGCGCCTGCGCGGCGCGATCACGCTGATGGCGCCGCTCACGCGCGTCGAAGGCATGGAAGCTGCATTGCGCCACATGGCCGTCGTCACAGCGGCGCGCATCTCTCGCGCGCTGCAGTAGCCCGCAGCGCGCGCACCCTTCGTCTTTCCCTTTTTTTCTCACCACGGAAGCTCCTCAACATGAACACCCGTCGCACCCTCGTCGCCGCCGCACTCGCCGGCCTCGCCTTCTTCGGTCTTGCCGGCGCTGCACAAGCGCAGGGCGAGCCGCTGCGCGTGGCCACTGATGCCACCTTCCCGCCGATGGAGTTCGTCGAGAACGGCAAGCGCACGGGTTTCGACGTGGAGCTGGTCGAGGCCATCGGCAAGACCCTGGGCCGCAAGGTCGAATGGATCGACATCGACTTCAAGGGCCTGATCCCCGGACTGATCTCGCGCCGCTTCGACATGGCCGTGTCGGCCATCTACATCACCGAAGAGCGCAGGAAGGTCGTCGACTTCACCGCGCCCTACTACGCGGGCGGCCTCGTCGTGATGGTGAAGGAGGGCAACACGTCGATCCAGAAGCCGGCCGACATCAACGGCAAGAAGGTCAGCGTGCAGGTGGGCACCAAGTCGGTCGCCTTCACGAAGGAGAAGTACCCGCAGGTGCAGCTGCTCGAAGTCGAGAAGAACCAGGAGATGTTCAACCTCGTCGACATCGGCCGCGCCGATGCCGCGGTGACCGGCAAGCCTGCCGCCTACCAGTACGTGCGCACGCGCGGCGGCCTCAAGGTGCTGCCCGAGCAAATCACCACCGAGGAATACGGCATGGCGATCCGCAAGGACACGCCCGAGCTCACCAAGGCGGTGAACGGCGCGATCGAGAAGCTCAAGGCCGACGGCACCTATGCGCAGATCGTGAACAAGTGGTTCAACAGCAGCGCCAAGTAAGCGCGCCATGGATCTGGATTTCTCGCCGGTCTGGCAGGGCTGGCCCGCGCTGCTTCGCGGCGCGCTCGTCACCGTGGAGATCACCGCCTGCGCACTGCTGCTGGGCTGCGTGGTCGGCCTGCTGGTCGGCGTCGGCCGACTGAACCCGAAGCGGCGCTGGCTCTACGGCATCTGCACCGCCTATGTGGCGGCCATCCGCGGCACGCCGCTCCTGGTGCAGCTGTTCATCCTGTTCTTCGGCCTGCCGCATTTCGGCATCCTGCTGCCGGCCTTCCTGTGCGGCGTGCTGGGGCTCGGCGTGTATTCGGGCGCCTATGTGTCGGAGATCGTGCGCGGTGCCATCCAGTCGATCGACCGCGGCCAGACGATGGCGGCGCAGTCGCTCGGCATGACGCCGGGCGTGGCGATGCGCGAGATCGTGCTGCCGCAGGCGGTGATCCGCATGATCCCGCCGCTCGGCAACGAGTTCATCGCGCTCATCAAGAACTCGGCGCTGGTGTCGCTGCTCACCATTCACGACGTGATGCACGAGGGGCAGAAGATCATCAGCGTGTCGTACCGCTCGCTCGAGGTCTACCTGGCCATCGCGCTCGTGTACTTCGTGCTTACGGGCACGATGACGCTGGTGCTCCGGCACTTCGAGCGCAAGCTGGGGCAGGGCGGGCTGGTGCGATGAGCGTGGTCCGCTTTTCCCGCGCCACGCTTCCCGCCACCCCCTGGAAGAACGGCGGCGGCACCACGCAGGAGATCGCAAGCTGGCCGCCGGGCGCGGGGCTCGATGCCTTCGGCTGGCGCGCGAGCATCGCGACCATCGCGCAGCCCGGCCCGTTCTCGGTCTTCGCGGGCATCGACCGCCAGATCATGCTGCTCGAAGGCGACGGCGTGCGCCTCTTCACGCACGACGCGCGCATCGACCACCGGCTCGACGTGCC
This sequence comes from Variovorax sp. Soil_C_39, assembly GCF_057656815.1. NCBI lineage: Bacteria > Pseudomonadati > Pseudomonadota > Betaproteobacteria > Burkholderiales > Comamonadaceae > Variovorax > Variovorax sp. Soil_C_39. Next base: position 24,949 of record NZ_JBDGJQ010000005.1, on the reverse strand, counting down.
GCACCGACCGTTCGCCTTTCGCGGCGACGAGGCCATCGATTGCACGCTGCTCGGCGGCGCCTCGAACGACTTCAATGTGATGGTGCGCCGCGGCCAGTGGCGCGCCGAGCTGCAGCTGCTCGACGACGCTGCAACCATCGCGCCCGCGCCGCATGGCGTGCTGCTCGCGCTGCGCGGTGCCTGGCGCATCGGCGACGCCCATTGCGCCGAAGGCGAGGGCCTGTACTGGACCGACGAGCACACGGCGGCATGGCAGGCCGTACCCGCCGAGTCCGGTGCACGGCTTCTCGCGGTGCGCATCATGCCGGCGTAAGCTGCGGAAAGACAACCCCACACACATGACATCCGCCAACCGATTTCCCTCGGCCGACGGCCTCTGGACCGCGCTGCGCCTGGCACCGGGCGCAGCGCCCGGCGCTGCGCCGGACACCGAGGCCGACGCCACGATCGCCGTCACCGGCGGCATGGTGCGCTGGGTCGGCGCACGCCATGCGGTGCCGGCCGAGTTCGCCGGCCTCGCGCCACACGATGGCGGCGGCGCGCTCGTCACGCCCGGCCTCGTCGACTGCCACACGCACCTCGTCTACGGCGGCCAGCGCGCCAACGAATTCGCGATGCGGCTCGCGGGCGCCAGCTACGAGGAAGTGGCGCGTGCCGGCGGCGGCATCGTGTCGTCGGTGCGCGCCACGCGCGAGGCCGACGAGGACACGCTCTTTGCCGCGGCCGCCGCACGCCTCGAGCAGCTGCTGGCAGACGGCGTCTGCGCGATCGAGATCAAGTCGGGCTACGGCCTCTCGCTCGAACACGAGCGCAAGCAGCTGCGCGTGGCGCGGCGCCTGGGCGAAGCCTACGGCGTGACCGTGCGCACCACCTTCCTCGGTGCGCATGCGCTGCCGCCCGAGTACGCCAACCGCAGCGGCGATTACATCGATGCGGTGTGCCGCGAGATGCTGCCCGCGCTCGCGGCCGAAGGGCTGGTGGACGCGGTCGACGTGTTCTGCGAGCGCATCGCCTTTTCGCTCGACGAGACCGAGCAGGTGTTCCAGGCCGCGCAGGCGCTCGGCCTGCCCGTGAAGCTGCATGCCGAGCAGCTCTCGGACATGGGCGGCGCCGCGCTGGCCGCGCGCTATGGCGCGCTCTCCTGCGACCACATCGAGCACCTGTCGGCCGAGGGCATCGCGGCCATGCGCCGCTCGGGCACGGTGGCCGTGCTGCTGCCCGGCGCCTACTACACGCTGCGCGACACGCACCTGCCGCCCATCGAAGCGCTGCGCGCCGCCGGTGTGCCGATGGCCGTGTCGACCGACCACAACCCCGGCACCTCGCCCGCGCTCTCCTTGCTGCTGATGATGAACATGGCCTGCACGCTGTTTCGCCTGACCGTGCCCGAGGCGCTGGCTGGCGTCACCGTGCATGCGGCGCGCGCGCTCGGCCTGCAGGCCACGCACGGCGCCATCGCTCCGGGCATGCCGGCCAACTTCGTGCTGTGGAACGTGCGCGATGCGGCCGAGCTCGCCTACTGGTTCGGCCAGCGGCCGGTGCGCTGCGTGGTGCGGCAGGGGCGTATTTCTTTTCCCTCTCCCTCTGGGAGAGGGCAGGGTGAGGGCCTGCGGCCATGAATGCGAGCCCTCACCCCAACCCTCTCCCAGAGGGAGAGGGAGCAGGACAAACGCTCTTCGCAGCCGATGCGCTGCTGCCCGCAGGCTGGGCCAAGAACGTCCTGCTGACGTGGAACGACGCGGGCCAGCTCACGCAGGTACGAGCCGGTGCGCAACGCAGCGCCGACACGCCGGCCGCCCACGGCCCGGTGATCCCCGGCATGCCCAACCTGCATTCGCACGCCTTCCAGCGCGCGTTCGCGGGGCTCACCGAACACCGTGCCGAGGCCACCGACAGCTTCTGGAGCTGGCGCACGCTGATGTACCGCTTTGCCGCGCGCCTCGGCCCCGCGCACATGGAGGCGATCGCCACCTGGCTCTATGCCGAGATGCTCGAGGCGGGCTACACCAGCGTGTGCGAGTTCCAGTACGTGCACCACGACATCGGCAAGCGCCCGTATGCCGACGATGCGACGCTGAGCCTCGCGTTGCTGCGCGCCGCGCAGAACGCCGGCATCGGCTTCACGCTGCTGCCGGTGCTCTACCAGGCGAGCGGCTTCGGCGGCCAGCCCCCCAATGAAGGCCAGCGCCGCTTCATCCGCAGCACCGACTCGATGCTGCGCCTGCTCGAGGCCCTGAAGCCCGTCTGCGACGCGCAGGGCGCACGCCTGGGCCTTGCGCCGCATTCGCTGCGCGCGGTGCCGCCCGGGGCGCTGGCCGAGGCGCTCGCGGGGCTCGACGCGATCGACCGCACCGCGCCGATCCACATCCACATCGCCGAGCAGACCAAGGAGGTCGACGACTGCATCGCCTGGAGCGGGCAGCGTCCGGTCGCGTGGCTGCTCGACCATGCGAAGGTCGATGCGCGCTGGTGCCTGGTGCATGCCACGCACATGGACATGGCCGAGTACGAGCGCGGCGCGGCAAGCGGCGCGGTCGTGGGGCTGTGCCCGACCACCGAGGCCAACCTCGGCGACGGCATCTTCGACTTCACGGCCTGGCGCCGGCACGGCGGCGCCTGGGGCGTCGGCTCCGACAGCCACGCCACGGTCAATGCCGCGGAAGAACTGCTGATGCTCGAATACAGCCAGCGGCTTGCGCGTCGGCAGCGCAACGTCGGCGCCGAGCCCGCGCATCCACACGTGGCCACCGCGCTCACGCTCGGCGCGGTGCAGGGCGGTGCCCAGGCTTCGGGTCGCGCCATCGGCGGGCTGGCCGCGGGCCAGCAGGCCGACTTCGTCGTGCTCGATGCCGCGCACCTCGCGCTGCAGGGCCTCGGCGCCGCCGATGCGTTGTCGTCGCACGTGTTCGCGAGCCACCGCACCTCCGCCATCGACGCGGTCTGGGTGGCGGGCCGGCCGCGCGTCGTGGCCGGACGCCATGCGCTGCACCACGAAGCCGCCGCCGCGTTCGCCGCGGCGCGCAGCGAACTGCTGAAAGAGAATTGAGATCCTCATGCCCTTCACCACCACCGAACCCGCCTTCCGCTTCCGCCAGGGCACGCGCCCGCTGCTGATCTCGATGCCGCACGTCGGCACCCATGTGCCGCCCACGCTCGCCGCGCGCCTGACCGACGAGGCGCGCCACGTGCCCGACACCGACTGGCACCTCGAGCGCCTCTACGACTTCGCCGACGAACTCGGCGCCTCGGTGCTCGTGGCGACACATTCGCGCTACGTGATCGACCTGAACCGTCCGCCCGACGGCGCGAGCCTGTACCCGGGCCAGAGCGTCACGGGCCTGTGCCCGGTCGACACTTTCGACGACACGCCGGTCTATGCCTCGCGCGACGACCTGCCCGGCGAGGCCGAGGTCGCCGAGCGCCGCGAGGCGATCTGGCAGCCCTATCACCGGCAGCTCGCGGCCGAGCTCGCGCGCCTGAAGGCCGCGCACGGCACCGTCGCGCTGTGGGACGCCCATTCGATCCGTTCGGTGCTGCCGCGCTTCTTCGAAGGCAAGCTGCCCGACCTGAACCTGGGCACCGGCAAGGGCACGAGCTGCGACCCGGTGCTGGCCGCGCAACTGCTTGAGATCGGCAAGGCGGCGAAGGGCTACACCGCGGTACTCAACGGCCGCTTCACCGGCGGCTACATCACGCGCGCCTACGGCAACCCGGCCGCGGGCGTGCATGCGGTGCAGCTCGAGATGACGCAGTCGAGCTACATGCAGGAGCAGCTGCCCTTCGACTACCTGCCCGACGTGGCCGCGGGCGTGCAGCCGCATGTGCGCCGGATGATCGAGGCGATGCTGGCGTTCGTCGAAGCCGCGCCAAAGGGCTGACAGCCGCCAGGGCCAGCCCCCGCTTCCTACAATCGGGGTCTATGAAGCCCCTCGTCTACACCCGCGGCCAGGCCCTTGCCGGCATCCTCGAAAAGCGCATCGCCATCCTCGATGGCGCGATGGGCACGATGATCCAGCGCTTCAGGCTCACCGAGGCGCAGTACCGCGGCGAGCGCTTCAAGGACTTCGAGCGCGACGTCAAGGGCAACAACGAGCTGCTCTCGCTGACCCGGCCCGACGTGATCCGCGACATCCACGAAGGTTATCTCGCCGCGGGCGCCGACCTCGTCGAGACCAACACCTTCGGCGCGACCACCGTCGCGCAGGAAGACTACAAGATGGCGCACCTCGCGCGCGAGATGAACTTCGAATCCGCCAGGCTCGCGCGCGCGGCCTGCGACAAGTTCAGCACTCCGGACAAGCCGCGCTTCGTGGCCGGCGCGCTCGGCCCCACGCCCAAGACCGCGAGCATCAGCCCCGACGTGAACGACCCCGGCGCGCGCAACGTGAGCTTCGAGGAACTGCGCGCCGCCTACTACGAGCAGACCGAGGCGCTGGTCGAGGGCGGCGCCGACCTGCTGCTGGTCGAGACCATCTTCGACACGCTCAATGCCAAGGCCGCGCTGTTCGCGGTCGACGAGTACTTCGAGGCGAGCGGCGAGCGCCTGCCGCTGATCATCAGCGGCACCGTCACCGACGCTTCGGGCCGCATCCTCAGCGGCCAGACCGTGACCGCGTTCTGGCACAGCGTGCGGCATGCCCGGCCGCTGGCCGTGGGCCTGAACTGCGCACTTGGCGCGGCGCTCATGCGGCCCTACATCCAGGAGCTGGCCAAGGTCGCGGGCGACACCTTCATCAGCTGCTACCCGAACGCGGGCCTGCCCAACCCGATGAGCGAGACCGGCTTCGACGAGACGCCCGACGTCACCTCGCGGCTGCTGCACGAATTCGCGGCCGAAGGGCTCGTCAACATCGTCGGCGGCTGCTGCGGCACCACGCCCGACCACATCGCGGCGATCGGCCAGGCCGTGGCGCCGATGCCCGTGCGTTTGTTGAACAACAGCGCTGGCTTCTACCGCGAAGCCGCCTGACTGTCCCACCCCCGAAGCGGCTCACTTCGTGTAGCCGCCTCCCCCTCAAGGGGGCAACACCAGCGGCCCGGCAAAGCCGGTTCCGCGGTGTTCGCACGGAGGGAGGAAGAGCGCGCCGTCGGCTGATTGACGGTGATGGAGGCTGCGCCTAGGCTGGGCGCACACAAGAAAGCCCCTTCGCCATGAACCCCAAGCATTCCTTCTCCTTGCGCTGGCTCGGCATCGGTGCGCTGGCGTTTGCGCTGCCGTTGTTGGCGGCCGCGCAGCAGGCCTACACGCGCGCGTCGGTCAACCTGCGCGCCGGCCCGTCGGGCGACTATCCGCTGGTGGCGCGCCTGGCGCCCGGCCAGCCGCTCGATGTGATCGGCTGTACCAGCGGCTACGGCTGGTGCGACGTGGTGCTGCCCGACGGTGGCCGCGGCTGGGTCTGGTCGCGCAGCCTCGATTACGCGTGGCAGGAGCAGCGCGTGCCGCTCGCGACCTATGCCGCAACGATCGGCGTGCCCGTCGTGACCTTCGTGATCGGCAACTACTGGGCCAACTACTACCGCGACCGGCCCTGGTACGGCGAGCGGCGCTGGTGGGGCCGCAGGCCGCCGCCACCGCCCGTGGCGGGCTGGCGTCCGCCGCCGCCGGTGCGGCCGGCCTGGCAGCCGCGGCCCTGGCCGGGGCCTGGCTTCAAGCCCGGGCCGGCGCACGGCGTGCGCCCCCCGCACGCGCCGGGCCACCCGCGCCCGCACCCGGGTCCGGGCTTCCGCCCGCCGGGCGACCCCGGGTTCAAGCCGCCGCGGCCCCAGCCCGTGCATCGGCCCGGACCGCCATCGCGCCCGCCGCAGATGCACCCCGGTGGCGGGCGACACGAAAGTGGCGGCGGCGGACGCCCGCATGGGCGCGGGGAAGGCAAGGGCGGTGGTGGCCGGGGCGGTGGCGAAGGCGGCGGCCGGGGTGGCGGCCACGGGAGCCGCAACTGAGCGCGCCCGCTTTGCCTTTCAGTCGCCGGTCGGCCAGGGATTGAGCAGCTTGGCGCCGGTGTTCTCGAAATCGCGGATGTTGCGCGTGACCAGCGTGAAGCGATGGGTCAGTGCTGTCGCCGCGATCATCGAGTCGCGATAGTTCTTCGGGTCGGGCACATGCATCGGCGCGCAGGCCATGGCGGCTTCTGCGCCAAACGGAAGGATCCGGCCGTCGAAGGCGAGACGCAGGCTTTCGAACCAACGGCGCAGGGCGCCGCCCTGGGGAGGCGCTTTTCGCTCCATCCGCAGGATTCCGGTCTCGAGTTCGAGCACGGTGACCGCGGAAAGGAAGAAGTGACTTTGGGGGATCGATGCCGCCCACTCGCGAACCGCCGCCGATGGGTTCGGCTTGCCGTGCCGGAGTTCCGATACGACGTTGGTGTCGAGGAGGTACATCAGCCGAGGTCCGGCGTCTTCAATTCGAGGTCGGCGCGCGGGAAGTCGATGGCGACATCCTCCGTGGACGGAAGGCTGTCCATCAATGCGAGCAGCGACATGTCCGCCTTGCCGTGGACACGGTCGTAGTCCTCGATGCGCTGGAGCACGTATTCGGGCACGCCCCGGTTCGTGATGTAGACCGGGCCGTCGGCTGCCGCCCGCTTGGCTGCGGCGACGTCGCGGGTGAAATCTCGGCTCGAGATGCTGGTGACGGTCATGACAACAACTCCCTTCAAGTTTTGCTTGTATGTTATGACATTGTCCGGTTCCACGTCAACCCTCGGCAGCCGCCTTGGCCGCCTGCCGGTCCCGCGCAATCAACGCCACGAAGCGCTGCGCGCCCAGCCCCAGCGGCCGCTCGCGCGACCACACCACGTCGACCCACAGGTCGAGCCCGTTGCTGAGGTTCTCGAACGGAATCTCGACCAGCGCACCGGTCGCCACGTGCGGCCGGGCGAAATTGCGCGGCAGCCAGCCCCAGCCGAGGCCGGCGGTGATCAGGCTCAGCGCGGCCAGCGCGTTGTCGGTGCGCCAGACATGGCGCGCGAACACGAAGCGCGGGTCGCTGGTGGCGAGGTCGCGTCCGGCCACCACGATCTGCCGCGTGTTCGTGAGGTGCTCCTCGCGCAGGCGCTGGCCCGCGGCCGCCTGCAGCACCGGATGGCCGGGCGCCATGACCGCCACCATGGTGTCGCTGCCCACCTCCTGGAATCCTTCGCGGCCGTCGAGGCTCGGCCGCTCGAACACCAGCGCCAGCTGCGCGCGCCCGCTGTGCAGCAGGGCCAGCGCATCGGCCTGCGGCGCCGCCAGCACCTCGACCTGCAGCAGCGGGTATTCGTCGGCGAGCGCCGCGAGCGGACCGCTCCAGGGCGCCGCCAGCAGTTCGGGCGCGATCGCCAGCGTGAGGCGGTCTTCGAGCCCCCGCGTGAGCGCGAGCGCCTGCACCTGCAACTGCTTGAGCTGCGCCGCGAGCAGCCGCGCCTGCGGCTCCAGAGATCGCGCGGCGGCGGTCGGCTGTGGCTCGCGGCCGCTGCGGTCGAACAGCGGCAGCGCCAGCTCGGCCTCGAGGTTGGCGATCGCCATGCTCACCGCCGACGGCACCTTGTGCAGCGCACGCGCCGCGGCCGAGAAGGAGCCGTGGTCGATCACGGCCAGAAAGACTTCGACGCTGTCGCTGGAGAAGGCCATGGGTGTCGATCTATCAATAAAACTGAAACAAGTTAACTTTTTATATCAGCAAATCACAAATAAAGTCCAGGCATCGCTTTTTCATTTGCCAGAGGAACAGGTCATGCAGGGCATCCAACGCCGCGTCGTCTACATCGCTCTTTACGAAGGGATCGCCATCGTGGCCGCCAGCGCCGGGCTGGCGCTGATGACGGGCGCGGGGCTCGGCCATTCGGGCGCGCTGGCCGTCGCGGCCTCGGTGGTCGCGGTGATCTGGAACCTGCTGTTCAACGCGCTTTTCGAGCGCTGGGAAGCGCGCCAGCTGGTTCGCGGGCGCAGCCTGCGCCGCCGTATCGCCCATGCGATCGGCTTCGAGGGCGGCCTGATCGCGGTGCTGGTGCCGCTGTTCGCCTGGGGCCTGGGCGTGTCGCTCTGGGAGGCGCTCGTCATGGACCTGGGCCTGGTGGTGTTCTTCCTGGTCTACACCTTCGTCTTCAACTGGGGCTTCGACCGCGTGTTCGGCCTGCCGGCCTCGGCCGCCCCCGCCACGCCCGCGCCAGCGGACGGGATGGCGCGCCAGGGCGCCTGAACGCCCCCGCGCGGCCGCGGCGCCTGCCGCAGCCGGTAAAATCACGCTCCCTTCCAAGGAGCGTTGCAGCGGCGGCCCACACAGCGGCCCGCCGTCAGGCTTGGAAGGCGCCCTGCTGGCCGGGGCGCAAGCCGCCAACGACGCTCACCTGCCGTTTTTCCCTGCACAGGTGAGCCCCGATGAGTGATGTTTCCACGACCCCCGTTCCCGCGATGAAGCTGTCCGGCCTCGAGCCGGTGGCCATCGGTGCCGGCTCGCTGTTCGTCAACATCGGGGAGCGCACCAACGTCACCGGCTCGAAGGCCTTCGCGCGGATGATCCTGAACGGCCAGTTCGAAGAGGCGCTGGCCGTGGCGCGCCAGCAGGTCGAGAACGGCGCGCAGGTGATCGACATCAACATGGACGAAGCCATGCTCGACAGCAAGGCCGCGATGGTGCGCTTCCTGAACCTGATCGCGAGCGAGCCCGACATCGCGCGCGTGCCGGTGATGGTCGACAGCTCGAAGTGGGACGTCATCGAGGCGGGGCTGCGCTGCATCCAGGGCAAGGGCATCGTCAACTCCATCTCCATGAAGGAAGGCGTCGACAAGTTCAAGCACGAGGCCCGGCTCGTGCGGCGCTATGGCGCGGCGGCGGTGGTGATGGCCTTCGACGAGAAGGGCCAGGCCGACACCTTCGAGCGCAAAATCGAGATCTGCGAGCGCGCCTACCGCATCCTTGTGGACGAGGTGGACTTTCCGCCCGAGGACATCATCTTCGACCCGAACATCTTCGCGATCGCCACCGGCATCGAGGAGCACGACAACTACGCGGTCGACTTCATCAACGCGGTGCGCTGGATCAAGCAGAACCTGCCGGGCGCCAAGGTGTCGGGCGGCGTCTCCAACGTGAGCTTCAGCTTCCGCGGCAACGACCCGGTGCGCGAAGCGATCCACACCGTGTTTCTCTACCACGCGATCCAGGCCGGCATGGACATGGGCATCGTCAACGCCGGCATGGTCGGCGTGTACGACGACCTCGAGCCGACCTTGCGCGAGCGCGTGGAAGACGTGGTGCTGAACCGCCGTTCCGATGCGGGCGAGCGCCTGGTCGAAGTGGCCGAGACCGCCAAGAGCGGTGCCAAGGACGACAGCAAGAAGCTCGAATGGCGCGGCACGCCGGAGCATCCGGTGCACGTCAACCAGCGCCTGTCGCACGCCATGGTGCACGGCATCACCGACTTCATCGTCGAGGACACCGAAGAGGCCTACCAGCAGATCCTCGCCAAGGGCGGCCGGCCGCTGCACGTGATCGAAGGCCCGTTGATGGACGGCATGAACATCGTGGGCGACCTGTTCGGCCAGGGCAAGATGTTCCTGCCGCAGGTGGTGAAGTCGGCGCGCGTGATGAAGTCGGCCGTGGCCCACCTCATTCCCTACATCGAGGAAGAGAAGCGCCAGGACGAGGCCGCGGGCCGCGACGTGCGCACCAAGGGCAAGATCATCATCGCCACGGTGAAGGGCGACGTGCACGACATCGGCAAGAACATCGTCACCGTCGTGCTCCAGTGCAACAACTTCGAGGTGGTGAACATGGGCGTGATGGTCCCGTGCCACGAGATCCTGGCCCGGGCCAAGGTCGAGGGCGCGGACATCGTCGGCCTCTCGGGCCTGATCACGCCGAGCCTCGAGGAGATGCAGTACGTGGCCGGCGAGATGCAGAAGGACGACCATTTCCGCATCCGGAAGATCCCGCTCATGATCGGCGGCGCCACCACCAGCCGCGTGCACACGGCCGTGAAGATCGCACCGCACTACGAAGGCCCCGTGGTCTACGTGCCCGACGCCTCGCGCAGCGTGAGCGTGGCGCAGAGCCTGCTGTCGGATCAGGCGGCCGCCTACATCGGCGAGATCAACGCCGACTACGACAAGGTGCGGCTGCAGCACGCCAACAAGAAGCAGGTGCCGCTGTGGCCGCTCGCCAAGGCGCGCGCCAACAAGACGCCGATCGACTGGTCGAACTACGTGCCGCCGGTGCCCAAGTTCATCGGCCGGCGCGTGTTCAAGAACTTCGACCTGACCGAGCTCGCGAAGTACATCGACTGGGGCCCGTTCTTCCAGACCTGGGACCTGGCCGGGCCGTTCCCCGCGATCCTCAAGGACGAGGTCGTCGGCACCGAGGCCGTGCGCGTCTATGCCGACGGCCAGCGCATGCTCAAGCGACTGATCGAAGGGCGCTGGCTCACCGCAAGCGGCGTGGTGGGCTTCTGGCCCGCCAACACGGTGAACGACGACGACATCGCGCTCTATACCGACGAGACGCGCAGCGAAGTGGCGCTCACCTGGTACGGCATGCGCCAGCAGGCAGAGAAGCACGTGATCGACGGCGTGATGCGCCCGAGCCGCTGCCTGGCCGACTTCGTCGCGCCGAAGGACAGCGGCCTGGCGGACTACGTGGGCGTGTTCGCGGTCACCGCGGGCCTGGGCGTCGAGAAGAAGGAGAAGTACTTCACCGACGACCTCGACGACTACTCTGCCATCATGCTCAAGGCGCTGGCCGACCGGCTGGCCGAGGCCTTTGCCGAGGCGCTGCACCATCGCGCGCGCACCGACTTGTGGGGCTACGCGAGCGACGAGGCGCTCGGCAATGACGAGATGATCGCCGAGAAATACCGCGGCATCCGCCCCGCGCCCGGCTACCCAGCCTGCCCCGACCACAGCGTGAAGCGCCCGATGTTCGACCTTCTGGGTTGCGCGGACATTGGCATGACGCTCACCGAAAGCCTCGCTATGATGCCGGCCGCCAGCGTGAGCGGTTTCTACCTGAGCCACCCCGACGCCACGTACTTCAACGTCGGCAAGATCGGGCACGACCAGCTGCAGGACCAGGCCGCGCGGCGCAAGCAGAGCGAATCCGAACTCGAGCGCCTGCTGGCACCCAACCTTTGAACCCGCCGGCCGCCCGGCACCGGGAGTCGTTATTCAGAAGCTGATGTTTGCAGCCGCGCAGTACGCGGCATGGGCGGTCTTCGTGGTCGCCTGCTGGGGCGCGGGACGCGCGCTGCTTGCGCACCTGGCGCCGCCGCCCCGTCGCGATGCCTGGCTCGAGGCGGCCATGGCCGCGGCCCTCGGGGTCGGCTTCTTCATCTGCGCCTTCCAGCTGCTCGCGGTCTTCGGCCTGTTCAAGCCGCAGGCCACGGCGGCGCTGGTCGGCGCGGGCGTGCTGGCGGCGGCGCTGCAGGCAAGGCCCTGGTGGCGCGCGCTGCGGGTGCTGCGCGGCACTGCGGCCGTCGCCGCCCGGGCGCCCTGGGCGCGCAACGAGAAGATCGCCGCCATCGCGCTCGCGCTGGTGGCGCTGCCATCGATCGTCGCGCCGCTCGCGCCACCGGCCGCGTTCGACGAGCTCATGTACCACCTGCCCTATGCGCGCCTGGTGGCCGAGCAGGGCAGCCTCGGCATCCACGAGTGGCTGCGCTACCCCTGGTTCCCGTACAACTACAACCTGCTCTATGCGGCCGCGCTGCAACTCGGCGACGACGTGCTGCCGCACCTGCTCAACGGACTGGCCGGCGCGCTCTCGGTGCTGATGGTCTTTCGCCTCGGGATGCTGCATGCGAACCGGCTCACCGCCTGCATCGGCGCCGCGATCTGGCTCGGCATCGGCGACTATTCGAATGCGCTCATCGACATGGGCGTGGCGCTCTTCGTGCTCACGGCCTGCGTGGCGCTGTGGTGGTGGCGCGAGTCCGAGCCGGTGGCGGGCGGCATGCGCTGGCTCGGCGTGGCGGCCTTCGCGCTCGGCGTGGCTGCGGGTTCCAAGTACCAGGCGCTGACCTTCCTGCCGCTGGTGGCGCTGTTCGTCGTGTGGCACGAGCGGCGGCCCAAGGCCTGGGCGCTGGCGCTGGCCTGCTTCCTCGTGCCCTGCATCTATTGGTATGCCCGCAATGCCGTGATGACCGGCGACCCGTTCAACCCGATCGGCGCCCGCGTGTTCGGCTTCACCGACTGGATCCCGGCCGACTACGTGCAGCAAGTCGCCGATGTGCGCGACCATGCCGCGCGGCCCAACCTGCTGATCTGGGCCGTGTTCCTCGCGCCCTTCGGCCTGCTCTGGAAGCGCTCGCCCGCGCTGCGCGCCGCCGGCTGGTTCAGCTTCTATTCGGTGGCCGTCTGGCTCATCACTTCGCGCTATCCGCGCTACCTCACGGCCTCGTACCCGCTGATCGCGCTGACGGCGGCCATCGGCTGGCAGGTGCTGTTCGGCTGGATCGCCAAGGGCCTGGGCCGCATGTTCGGCCGCCGCGGGCTGCCGGGCGGCGCCGCTGCGGCGGTGGTGTCGCCGGGGCGCTTCGGCCTCGCGGCCGACTGGGCCGCCGTGCTGCTGCTGGCCGCGCTGGCCGCGGTGTCGATGCGCCAGACCGCCGAGAAGATCGCGATGATCTCGCCCACACAAGAGACGCGCGAAGCCTTCCTGCGGCAGAACGTGCCCGGCTACGGCGCCATGGACTACCTGCGCCGGCATGCCGACGGGCGCGTCTACCAGATCGCGCTCAACGAGGCGATTTACTACGGGCCGAATCCGATCTGGGGCGACACGCTCGGCCCCTGGCGCTACCGCGACTTTTTGCTGCTGCCGCCGGGCGACATGGCGCGCAAGCTCGCCGGCCTGGGCTTTACCGCCATCGTCATGCCGACCTCGTTGGTGCCCACGCTCGCCACCCGGCCCGGCTTCGACGCGCACTTCACCCTGCTGTACGAACAGGACGGCGGCCGGGCGTACCGTATCCTCTCGAGCGCACCATGAACGAGCCCCAGACGCCAGCCACCGCCCCGATGCGCATCGCCGCGGTCATCCCCTGCTACAACGAGGCGCTTTCCATCGCGCAGGTGATCGCCGAGTTCCGCGCGGCGCTGCCCGAGGCCGAGATCCACGTCTTCGACAACAACTCGACCGACGACACCGGCGCCATCGCGCGCGCGAACGGCGCCTGGGTCACGCACGTGGCCGCGCCCGGCAAGGGCAACGTGGTGCGCCGCATGTTCGCCGACGTCGAGGCCGACGTCTACGTCACGGTCGACGGCGACGCCACCTACGACGTGGCCAGCGCGCGGCGGCTGGTCGATGCGCTGGTGGAGGGCAACCTCGACATGGTGGTGGGCAGCCGCGTCGACGATGGCCAGAACGCGCTCACCTACCGCACCGGCCACCGCTTCGGCAACCGGCTTCTGACCGGCGCCGTCGCGCAGCTCTTCGGCGGCGGCCTGACCGACATGCTCTCGGGCTACCGCGTGTTCTCGCGCCGCTACGTGAAGTCGTTCCCCGCGCTGTCGCAGGGCTTCGAGATCGAGACCGAACTCACCGTGCATGCGCTCGAACTGCGCATGCCCTATGCCGAGATCGCGACCGCCTACACCACGCGCCCCGAGGGCTCGCACAGCAAGCTCTCGACCTACCGCGACGGCTGGCGCATCCTCAGGACCATCTGCAAGCTGTTCATCAGCGAGCGGCCGCTGCAGTTCTTCTCGATCTTCGCGGCGGTGCTGGGCATCGGCGCGATCGCGCTGGCGATCCCGCTCCTCATCACTTACATGCACACCGGCCTGGTGCCGCGCCTGCCCACCGCGGTGCTCGCGACCGGCGCCATGCTCGCGGCCATGCTGTCGATGGTGTGCGGCGTGGTGATGCACGCGATCCGGCTCGCGCGCCGCGAAACCAAGCGGCTGCGCTACCTCGGGGTGCCGGGCGTCGGGCTGTTCCGCCGCGGGGCATGAAACCCGGCCGCGAGTTCCTGCTGTTCGCCGCGGTCGGCGCAGCGGGTTTCGTGGTCGACGTGGCGGTGCTGTACCTCGCCGCGCCCTGGCTCGGCTGGTACGGCGCGCGCGTGGTGTCGTTCTGGGCGGCGGCCACCGCGACCTGGGCGCTGAACCGGCGCTACACCTTCGCGGCGCGGCCGTCGGGCAGCTCGCTCGTGCGCGAATACCTCGGCTATCTCGTCACCATGCTCGGCGGCGCGGCCGTGAACTACGGCGCCTACGTGGGGGTGCTGCATGCCTTCGAAGGCCGCTGGGTGCCGGCGCTCGGCGTCGCGGCCGGCAGTTGCGCGGGGCTCGTGGTCAATTTCGTGGCCGCGCGGCAACTCGTCTTCAAGGCGCGCCGCCGGCCCTAGCCGCTCAGTGCGCGCCCGAGACCACCACCGGGATCTCGGTCGCGGGCGGCGTGTTGCGGCTGCGGCCGCAGCGCACGATGCCGTCGATCATCACCATGCCCACGCCCGGGATGTCGCCGAGCTGCACGCTCTCGAGCAGGCCCGGCGCGGGCGAATGCTGGGCCCGGTCCATGAACACGAAGTCGGCATCGCGGCCCACTTCGACGAGGCCGCAGTTGAGCTTGCGGATCTTCGCGGTGTTGCCGGTGGCGAAGCAGAACACCAGCTCGGCCGGGATGTTCGCGATCGAAGACAGCATCGCAATCATGCGCAGGATGCCCAGTGGCTGCACGCCCGAGCCCGCGGGCCCGTCGGTGCCGAGGATCACGCGGTGCGGGCACTTGAGCTCGAGCGCCGCCCGGGCCGCCGCGATGGCCACCTTCTCGTTGCCGTTGTGCACGATCTCGATCGCGCGCGAGCTCTTCTCGCACAGCTCGCACACGTGCGCCTCGGGCAGCGAGGTGTGGCCGCCGTTGATGTGGCCGATCACGTCGGCGTCGGCCTCGAGCACCACGTCCTTGTCGATCAGGCCCGAGCCCGGAATCGAGGGCCCGCCCGTGTGGATCGTGCTCTGGATGCCGTACTTGCGCGCCCAGGCGACCATCTCCTTGGCCTCGTAGCCGGCCTTGACCGAGCCCAGGCCGACTTCGCCGAGCAGGCTCACGCCGGCTTCGGCGAGTTCCTTGAAATCGCTCTCGACCATGCCCTTCTCGATCACCGGTGCGCCGGCCAGCACCTTCACGCCGCCGGGACGGAAGTTGTCGAACGCACGCTGTGCAGTGATGGCCAGCGCCTTCAGGCCCACGATGTCCTTCGGCCGGCCCGGCAGGTGCACTTCGCCGGCCGAGATCATGGTGGTCACGCCGCCGTGCATGGTCGAGTCGATCCAGCCGATCTGTCCCTGGCGCGGCGTCCAGTCGCCGAAGACCGGATGCACGTGGCTGTCGATCAGGCCCGGCGCGACGCAGGTCTTCTTCGCGTCGATGACCGTCTTCGCGCCTTCGAGGTCGCAGTCCTTCTGCTTGCCGACCGCGACGATCAGGCCGTCGTTCACCACGATGGTGTCGGCGTCGAGGATGGGCCGGTCGATGTCGCCCGACAGCAGGAGCCCTATGTTCTGGATGACGACCTTGCCCGACTTGCCGCCGGTTGCGATTTCTGCCATGGGGTTTTGTCCTCGTCGTGGGGTGGAGTGATGTTGTTGGGGGCCTGGGCTTCGTCGGCCCGCACGGTGCGCAGCAGCGTCTCGATCACGAACGCTTCCCAGTGAGCGATCGCCTCGGGCGACTCCAGCGGCTCGCCGAGAAAGGCCGTGAGCGTGTGCCGGTTCGAGGTGTAGAAGTAGCCGGTCGAGGCGATCAGCAGATAGATGTCGCGCGCCACCAGGTCGCGGCGGAACAGCCCCTGCGCCGCGCCGCTCGCAAGGATCTCGGCAAGGATCGACACCGCGCGTGACGAATACTCGCGCGCCCGCAGCGACTTCGAGATGTGCCGGCCCTTGTGCAGGTTCTCGGTGTTGAGCAGCGTCACGAACTCGGGATTCCTGCGGTAGTAGCCGAGCACGAAGCGGATCACTTCGGTCAGCGCCTCGACTGGCCGCGAGGCATCGAGCGCGATCGCGGCCTCCGCATCGTCCATGCGCTGGTAGATGCCTTCGAGCACCGCGATGAACAGGCCTTCCTTGCTGCCGAAGTAGTAATAGATCATGCGGTCGTACGACTTCGCGGCCTTGGAGATCTTCTCCACGCTGCCGCCGTCGTAGCCGTATTTCGCGAAGACCTTGGTCGCCGCCTTCAGGATGCTGTCGCGCGTGGCCTGCGCCGCGGCCTCGCGCACGCCGGTGCGGCGCTGGGGCTTGGCGGCTGCGGTGCTGCGGCTGTCGGCCATCGTTCGCGCGGCGGACCTGGCTACTTCTCGGCGAAGGCGCGCTCTACGACGAAGTCGCCCGGCGTGGAGGTGTTGCCTTCCTTGAAGCCGCGCTTCTCGAGGATGTGCTTCAGGTCGACCAGCAAGCCGGGGCTGCCGCAGAGCATGACGCGGTCTTCCACCGGATTGATCGCGGGCAGGCCGAGGTCGTCGGTGAGCTTGTTGGTCTCGATCAGGTCGGTGATGCGGCCCTGGTTGCGGAACTCCTCGCGGGTGACCGTGGGGTAGTAGAGCAGCTGCTTTTCGATCATCTCGCCCAGGAACTCGTGCTTGGGCAGGTGGTCGGTGACGAGGTCGTGGTAGGCCAGCTCGTCGACCTGGCGCACGCCGTGCACCAGGATGACCTGTTCGAACTTTTCGTAGGTCTCGGGGTCTCGGATCACGCTCATGAACGGTGCGAGGCCGGTGCCCGTGCCGAACAGGTAGAGGCGCTTGCCCGGCAGCGTGTAGTCGATCAGCAGCGTGCCGGTCGGCTTGCGCCCGACGATGATGGTGTCGCCGACCTGGATGTGCTGCAGCTTCGAAGTGAGCGGGCCCTCTTCGACCTTGATGCTCAGGAACTCGAGGTGTTCCTCGTAGTTGGGGCTCACGATGCTGTAGGCACGCAGCAGGGGCTTGCCGTTGACCTTCAGCCCGATCATCGTGAAATGGCCGTTCGAAAAACGCAGCGCCGGGTCGCGCGTGGTGGTGAAGGTGAACAGGCGGTCGGTCCAGTGGTGGACGCTCAGGACGCGTTCTTCGCTGAATGCACTCATACGGAACTCAAGAGTTGTTGGGTTGTGGACAGTGAGGATGGCTGAGCCGGAATGCACCTTGAAGGGGCGGCAAGCCCCGGCCGGCTGCGAACCCTCCATTGTCGTTGGTCGGAAAAACCCCGATGAACACCGCGAGAAAACACCATTGCAAGCACCGGGCCCGTTTGCTACATTGGTCTCGAATGTAGTGAACGCAACATGAAAGTGTAGGGAATGCTACACAAACGGCAGGCGGCGCACAAGCGGGCAGACGGCACGTTTGTTGCAAACCCCACCGGACCTGCTGCCTCCGCACACTGCCCACGAGATCGCCCCGATGACCGAACACACCAAGACAGACGGACTGCCCGGCATGGACATGCCGGTGGCCTTCGAAGCCGGCGCCAGCGCCTTCGGCAAGGCCCCGCCGCGCAACGAGAAGATGAGCACCGCCAAGGTCGAGTGCAACGCCTGCCCGGTGCTGTGCCAGATCTCCGAGGGCCGCACCGGCGCCTGCGACCGCTATGCCAACCGCGAGGGCGTGCTGGTGCGCGTCGACCCCGTGGTGCTGCTGCGCCGCGAGCTCGCCGCCGAGACGCCCGCGCTGGTGCCCTTCGACCGGCCCGGCGCCACGGCCGCCGAGGGCGCCGAGGCCGGCGCTCCCGACTGGAACGGCGACCTGCTGCATGCCGACCAGGTCTTCGTGACCGGCGTGGGCTCGTCCACCACCTATCCCGACTACAAGCCCGCGCCCTTCATCGTGGCCTCGAAGGCCGAGGGCGTCGACATGGTCACGGTCGTCACCGAAGGCATCTTCAGCTACTGCAGCTTCAAGGTGAAGATCGACACCGACCGCTTCCTCGGTCCCGAGCAGGCCAATGTGCGCTACCGCGGCGAAGTCGTGGGCCATGTCACCACCGCCGAATACGGCTCGCAGATGCTGTCGCTCGGCGGCGTGCACCACCTCACGGGCGGCAGCAAGAAAGAGGGCCGCATGACGGTCGAGCTGATGCAGCTGCTCGGCAACAAGAAGGCGGTGGAGTGCACCATCGACGGCGGCTCCACGCTCGTGGTCCAGGCCGGCCGCGCGCCCATCGTCAACGGCGTCGAGGAGCAGCGCATGCGCGTGGGCTGCGGCTCGGCCGCGGTCGGCATCTTCGCGCGCCAGTTCGCGGGCGTGGCCGACGAGGTGGTGGTGGTCGACGACCACATCACCGGCGTGCTGACCGAGCACCAGGCCGGGCGCTGCCTCGACATGCCGCCTTCGGGCATCCAGATGCTGGGGCGCAAGTCTACGCCGGGGCGCTACTTCCAGGTCGCGAACCCGGGCAACGGCTGGGGCGGCACCGACATCGCCGACCCGCTGGCCATCATCGAGGGCTGGGAGGAGGGCGTGGCGCGCCCCGGCCTGCGCCTGTTGATGACATCGACCACCGGCGAGCATGCGCAGTGGTACGTGCTCGACGATGCGCTCAAGCCCGTCGAGCAGCCGATGCCGCCCGACGTACGCCGCATCGTCGAGCGCATCGGCGAGAACTGCGAACCATCGCTGTGCACGGTGCTGTTCCTCGGTGGTGCGGGCGGCAGCTTGCGCGCCGGCGTGACCGAGAACCCGGTGCTGCTCACGCGGGCGATCAAGCGCGCGCTCGTCAACGTGACCTGCGGCGGCGCCCCGGCCTATGTGTGGCCCGGCGGCGGCATCACGGTGATGGCCGACGTCATGCGCATGCCCGACAACAGCTTCGGCACCGTGCCCACGCCGGCCATCGTGGCGCCGATCGAGTTCAGCATGCGGCGCGCCGACTACGAGGCGCTCGGCGGTCACGTGGCGCACATCTTCCCACTCGAGCAGGCGCTCGCGCGTGGCGCATGGCAAGAGGACGGCGCGCCGCTCGCACGCCAGTGGCTCGCGATGGACGCGGCCAATCCGTGGCCGCTCGGCCACGCGCCGATGCTGGGGTGAAGCATGTCCACCTCGACGTGCGCCGCGGCTGTTGCTCCTTCCCCCGCTGGGGGAAGGTTGGGATGGGGGCGGGCAGAGCGCCCGATGGATGCGCCGCGAGCCCCCACCCCGGCCCTCCCCCGGAAGGGGAGGGAGGAATACCGCGCCGCTCAGGCGCGTCTGTTGCCATGAGCGCCCAACGCACCGCGCTGGACGAGCGCCGCTGGCATTTCCAGCACGGCCCGATCGACATCGTGGTCGAGGCGCACGGCGATCCGTACGCCGTCGCCGCCGCGCACGACGCGGCATGGGCGCGCTTCGTCCATGTGCTCGACGAACTGGTGCGCGAGCTGCCGCTGCTGCGCCTGCCCGCGAGCGACAACAGACGACCGCGTGGCGCCGTCGCGGCGCGCATGTGGCAGGCCTGCGCCGCGTTCTCGCCGATGTTCCTCACGCCGATGGCGGCCGTGGCAGGCTCGGTGGCGCAGGAGCTGGTTGCCTTCTACGAACGCCCCGGCATCGAGCGCGCCTGGATCAACAACGGCGGCGACATCGCGCTGTACCTTGCGCCGGGCCAGTCGGCACGCGTGGGCGTGTATGCCGACCTGGCGCGCTTCGACTGGCGCAGCCACGCGCGCGAAGGCGGCCTCCTCACCACCGACGGGCAGTTCGAGATCCGCGCCGCCCAGCCCGTGCGCGGCGTGGCCACGAGCGGCTGGCGCGGCCGCAGCTTCTCGCTCGGCATCGCCGACAGCGTGACCGTGCTCGCCGCCACCGCCGCCCAGGCCGATGCCGCGGCCACGGTGATCGCCAATGCGGTCGACGTGGACGATGCCGCGGTCGTGCGCCGGCCCGCCAACGAATGCAAGGACGACAGCGACCTGGGCGATTTCCTGGTCACGGTCGACGTGCCGGCGCTCGCGCCCGCGCAGGTGCGGCGTGCGCTCGACGCCGGCGCCGTGTGCGCGCAGGCGCTGCAGAAAAGCGGCCTGGCCTGGGCCGCCCTGCTCGTTTGCCAGGGGCAGTTTCGAGTCGTCGAGCCCTTATGCTCCAAGTCGCTGCCCGCTGCGCAGGCCGATGCAGTTGGTTCAGTATTTGCTTAACGAAAAGCAAGGTTCTTTCCCATGATCGATATACGCCGCGTCTTCACCCAGGTCGAGCACATCCACCACGAGTTCGGCCCGCGCGCCGAGACGCCACTGGTGCGCGGTGCCATCGGCGCGGTGCTGACCAATCCGTTCGCCGGCCGCTACGAGCCCGACATCCTGCCGATGATGGCGCTGCTCGATCCCGTGGGCGTCGACATGGCGCACCGGCTGCATGCGGCCATGGACGTGCCGCTCGCACAGATCGCCACCTACGGCAAGGGCGCCATCGTTGGCGCAGCGGGCGAGCTCGAGCATGGCGCGCTCTGGCACGTGCCCGGGGGCTATGCGATGCGCGAGCTGCTCGGCTGGAAGGGCGACCGCGCCGCCTACACCGCGGGCAAGGGCGAGGCCAAGACCGGCCAGCCCGGCAATGCGCTGTCGATCGTGCCCTCGACCAAGAAGGTCGGCCCGCCGGGCGCCGCGCTCGACGTGCCGCTCACCAACATCAATGCGAGCTACGTGCGCGGCCAGTTCGATGCCATCGAGGTGCGCGTGCCCGGCGCGCCGGCCGCCGACGAGATCGTCTTCATCCTCGCGATGAGCACCGGCTACCGCGTGCATGCGCGCGTGGGCGGGCTGCTGGCCGAGAACATCAGCAAGTGGGACGGCCTGAGATGAAGTACTCCCCCAAGCTTGCCCACTTCGTGTGGCCGCCAACCCCCTCGCCGGGGGCAACACCAGCGGCCCGGCAAAGCCGGTTCCGCGGTGTTCCCGCATTTCAGAGACAAGGAATCAAGAGAGCATGACCACAGCCAACATCCGCAAGCTCGTCATTCAAGTCGACGAAACCCGCAAGGAAATGGGCCGCGAGATCACGCCGCCCACGCGCCGCGCCGTCGCCATCGCGGTGATCGAGAACCCCTACGCAGGGCGCTACAGCGAGAACCTCGACGAACTCATCGCGATCGGCGAGGAGCTCGGCGCGCTGCTCGGCCAGAAGGCCGTGAAAGCGCTCGGCATCGAGCCGGGCCAGGTCCAGAGCTACGGCAAGGCTGCCATCGTCGGCGAAGGCGGCGAGCTCGAGCATGCGGCGGCGATCCTGCATCCCAAGCTCGGCGCGCCGCTGCGCGTGGCGGTCGAGAAGGGCGCGGCGCTCGTGCCCTCGGCCAAGAAGCGCGGCACGCTCGGCACCGCCATCGACGTACCGCTCGGCCACAAGGACGCGGCCTTCGTGCGCAGCCATTTCGACGCCGTCGAGGCGCGCGTGTCCGACGCGCCGCGCGCCGGCGAGATCGTGGTCGCCGTGGCCGTCACCGACAGCGGCCGGCCGCTGCCGCGCATCGGCGGCCTTCAAGCGAGCGAGATCAAGGGCGAAGACGGGTTGAGATGAGTACTCCCCCAGTCTTCGCGCACTTCGTGTCGCTTCGCCAACCCCCTCACCGGGGGCAACACCAGCGGCCCGGCAAAGCCGGTTCCGCGGTGTTCCCCGTAAAGACCTCGTTTTTCTTGTCCCTTCCAGGAGCTTCCCGATGAACCCACTGCGCCATGTCTTCTGCGCCGCTTCCGCCCTCACGCTGGCGACGGCGGCCCTCGTTCCTGCGCACGCCCAGGGCGTGATCAAGATCGGCGAGATCAACAGCTACAAGGCGCAGCCCGCCTTCCTCGAGCCCTACAAGAAGGGCATGGAACTCGCGGTGGACGAGATCAATGCCAAGGGCGGCGTCAACGGAAAGAAGATCGAACTCATCAGCCGCGACGACAACGCCAACCCCGGCGACGCGGTGCGCGTGGCCGAGGAGCTGGTCTCGCGCGAGAAGGTCGACGTGCTCGCGGGCGCCTTCCTCTCGAACACCGGCCTGGCGCTGACCGACTTCGCGAAGCAGAAGAAGTTCTTCTACCTGGCCGCCGAGCCGCTGACCGACAAGATCGTCTGGGCCAACGGCAACAAGTACACCTACCGCCTGCGCCCCTCGACCTACATGCAGGTCGCGATGCTGGTGCCCGAGGCCGCCAAGCTCAAGAAGAAGCGCTGGGCGGTCGTGTACCCCAACTACGAATACGGCCAGTCGTCGGTCGCCACCTTCAAGACGCTGCTGAAGGCCGCGCAGCCCGACGTCGAGTTCGTGGCCGAGCAGGCGCCGCCGCTCGGCAAGGTCGATTCGGGCAGCGTGGTGCAGGCGCTGGCCGACGCCAAGCCCGACGCGATCTTCAACGTGCTGTTCGGTGCCGACCTGTCGAAGTTCGTGCGCGAAGGCAACACGCGCGGCCTGTTCAAGGGCCGCGAGGTAGTGAGCGTGCTGACCGGCGAGCCCGAGTACCTCGACCCGCTCAAGGACGAGGCGCCCAACGGCTGGATCGTGACCGGCTACCCGTGGAACGGCATCAAGACGCCCGAGCACAAGGCCTTTCTCGATGCCTACCAGGCCAAGTTCAAGGACTATCCGCGCCTGGGCTCGGTGGTCGGCTACAGCGCCATCTACTCGATCGCCGAAGGCGTCAAGAAGGCCGGCGGCACCGACACCGAGAAGCTCGTCGCGGCCTTCAAGGGCCTGCAGGTCGACACACCCTTCGGCAAGATCAGCTATCGCGCGCAGGACAACCAGTCGACCATGGGCGCGTATGTCGGCAAGACGAAGAACGAAGGCGGCAAGGGCGTGATGGTCGACTACGTCTACCTCGACGGCGCCAAGTTCCAGCCGACCGACGACGAAGTCAAGAAGATGCGCCCCGCAGACTGACTGCGCGGCTCCTGCACCGCGTCCGCGGCCCTTCTTGCATGAAGGCGCGGAGGCGGATGTCTCCCGTTTCCTCAGGGTCCTTATGAGTTTTTCAGGCTTCGTTGTTCAGTTGCTCAACGGGTTGGCCGGCGCGTCCTCGCTCTTTCTCGTGGCCGCCGGCCTTTCGCTGATCTTCGGCGTGACGCGCATCGTCAATTTCGCCCATGGCTCGTTCTTCATGGTGGGCATCTACATCGCGTACACGCTGGTCGACAAGCTGGGCTCGAGCCTGGGCTTCTGGCCCGCGCTGCTGGTCGCGGCGCTCGCGGTCGGCGTGCTAGGCGCGCTGATCGAGGTGCTGCTGCTGCGCCGCATATACAAGGCGCCCGAGCTGTTCCAGTTGCTCGCCACCTTCGCGCTCGTGCTGGTCATCAAGGACGCGGTGCTGTGGCTCTGGGGGCCCGACGAACTGCTGGGGCCGCGTGCGCCGGGCCTCAAGGGCTCGGTCGAGATCCTCGGGCGGCAGTTTCCGTCGTACGACCTGTTCCTGATCGTGGTCGGGCCGGTGGTGCTCGGGCTGGTGTGGCTGCTGCTCACGCGCACCCGCTTCGGCACGCTGGTGCGCGCCGCCACGCAGGACCGCGAGATGGTCAGCGCACTCGGCGTGAACCAGGCCTGGCTCTTCACCGCGGTGTTCGCGCTCGGCGCGCTGCTCGCGGGGCTGGGCGGTGCACTGCAGTTGCCGCGCGAACCCGCGACGCTCGAGATGGACCTCAACACCATCGGCGCGGCCTTCGTGGTGGTGGTGGTCGGCGGCATGGGGTCGCTGCCCGGCGCCTACGTGGCTGCATTGCTCATCGCCGAGATCAAGGCGGTGTGCATCTGGCTCGGCGTGGTGGAGATCTTCGGCGTCGACGTGTCGTTTTCGAAGCTCACGCTGATGGTCGACTTCCTCGTGATGGCCGCCGTGCTGGTGTGGCGCCCGTGGGGCCTGTTCGGCCGCGCGCAGGCACCGAGCCGCTACGTCGGCATGCAGGAGGAGCCGCTGCGCCGCCCCGGCAACGCCTACATGGCGGGCGCTGCCGTGCTCGCGCTGCTGCTCGCGGGGCTGCCGCTGCTCACGGCCGATTCGCCCTACACGCTGGTGCTCATGATCGACCTGATGATCGCGGCGCTGTTCGCGACCAGCCTGCACTTCATCATGGGCCCGGCCGGCATGCATTCGTTCGGGCATGCGGCGTACTTCGGCCTCGGTGCCTACGGTGCGGCGCTGCTCGCGCGCTCGCTGAACCTGCCGATGGAACTCACGCTCGTGGTCGCACCGCTCGTGGCCGCGCTCGGCGCCTTTGTCTACGGCTGGTTCGCGGTGCGGCTGTCGGGCGTGTACCTGGCCATGCTCACGCTCGCCTTCGCGCAGATCACCTGGGCCATCACCTACCAGTGGGACAGCTTCACGGGCGGCAGCAACGGCCTCACCGGCGTGTGGCCATCCGACTGGCTGTCGGACAAGCGGGCCTATTACTGGCTCACGCTGGTGCTGGTAGGTGCGGGCGTGTGGTGGTTGCGGCGCGTGCTGTATTCGCCGTTCGGCTATGCGCTGCGCGCGGGCCGCGACTCGGTGCTGCGCGCGGACGCGATCGGCATCGACGTCAAGCGCATGCAGTGGGCCGCCTTCGTCATCGCGGGTGCGGTGGCGGGGCTCGCCGGTGCGCTGTTCGCGTTCTCGAAGGGCAGCATCTCGCCCGAGACGCTCGGGGTGGGCCGCTCGGTCGACGGTCTCGTGATGGTGCTGCTCGGCGGCATCCAGACGCTCGCGGGGCCGGTGGTCGGTGCCGTCACCTTCACCTGGCTGCACGACACTGTGGCGCGCAACACGGACTACTGGCGCGCGATGCTCGGGGCGATCATCCTGCTCTTGGTGCTGTTGTTTCCGCAGGGGATTGCGGGGGCGATCAGGCAGTTGTGGGGGCGTTTTTCTTCTTCTTCGCGTGAGGCGGAGGGGCGGACGGGGGAGGTGCGGACGTGAGGGGTTCTTTTGGGTTTCGGGGCCGGGTTTCGCCCCGGCGGGCGAGCTACTTTCTTTTGCTTCGCCAAAAGAAAGTAGCCAAAGAAAAGGCGACCCCGCTGTCTGCGACCCCTTCGCTGCGCTACGGGGCAACCTGCGGTGCTCGCGTTTCGCGGG